>JAJZWQ010000119.1 GCA_021846605.1 Bacillota bacterium
CTCATGCGCAACCTGCACCTGCTCCCACCCGCCCCCAGCGGTTAACCACAGGACAGACTGCCCGCAACCCGTTCTCGCCCAAGGGATCCGACCCACAAGACTCGAATAACTAGGAAACTGCCGCTAGAGACCCGCGTGTAGAGCAGCGTGGTGCGGGCGGACGGCACCTTGTGCGGGGCCAGGCCGTGCAGTTTGGCCAAGTCGTAGCGGCGCAAGCCGGTCGGCGTCCGCTCCACCTCGATCTTGCCCATCTTCTCCCACCGACGCAGGGTCTCCGGATGCACGCCCAGTTCCTGCGCCGCAACCCCAATGCCTACCTTCATGCTTCCACCCACCCGCGGACCTTCACCCTCGCCCTGGGGCTGCAGGCGTTCCAGAACACGCACCGCACGCAGTGGACCTACCTCATGGCGGCGGCGACCGTCTTCACCCTGCCGGTGATCCTGCTGTTCGCCTTCGGCCAGCGGTACTTCACCCAGGGCATCCCGATCACCGGCATCAAGGGCTGACGGGAAATCTCCTGTGGCGGCGGGGGGGTAGCGGCGAACCGGAACGCAGGCACCCCCTGGGGCCGATCGGTGGGGCGGGTCCCCGGCCCGTGCCGACGGATCCGGGAGCGCGTTGGGAGCATGGCGGTCTTCCGCAGAGCGGGTCTGCGCGGCTGCCGTGGGGGAGACGGCGGCCGCCGACCGCGGGCCGGCGCGTGGGCCCGGCGCACCCCGGCCGCGGTCTCCGGAGGCCGGAGGCGCTACGGTGCCTGCCGGACCGGCGCGGCGCGGACCGCCACCCCGGCGGCGTGCTCTCCGACGTTCGTGCGGTAGGAGCCGTCCAGGCCACCGGCACGGGGCCGCAGGCGGAGGGTGCGGCCAAAGGGCGTGCCGACGAAGGACCAGTCGAGCCGCAGCGCCCCGTCCTCCTCCCAGGAGGCCAGGCCGGCGCAGTCCCTGGCGTCCTGTCCCGCAACCAGGGGGGCCGCACCAAGCCGCCAGTCGCCGAAGCCGCAGGGAAGGCGCCGTTCGAGCCCCGCCTCCACCAGCACGGCGTGGCAGGCATGGTCGTCGAACGCCAGGGTCAGGGACTCCAGGAGCGCGGCGTTAGGCTCGATGCGGTAGGTGCCGGCGGGGACCGGGTCCGCGGGACGGCCGGCGGGGCTGCGCGGGCCCAGGGAGAGTCGGGCGAGGCGCTCGGCCAGCCCGTCGTGCCGCGCCGCGTCCCCGTCGGGGATGGGCCCGTCCACCAACGCGGGGAGCAGTTGGTCCCAGACGCAGTCCAGCACGCCCTGCAGGTTCCCCATGCCGCCGGTCATGGCGACGACGACGTCCTGCTGCGGCAGCACGATGCAGAACTGTCCGTGGGCGCCGTCGCCTCGGTAGGCCCCGTGGCGGCAGCGCCAGAACTGGTATCCGTAGCCCTGCGCCCAGTCGCCGGCCCGGCCGTCGCCGTTGTCGATCTGCTTGGCCGTCGCCTGCGCGACCCAGGCGGCCGGCAGCAGCTGGCGGTCCTCCCACCGCCCCTGCTGCAGGTAGAGTTGGCCGAAGCGGGCGATGGCCTCGGTCGTGAGCGACAGGCCCCAGCCCCCGGCGTGGATGCCGCGCGGGCAGGATTCCCAGGCGGCCCCCTCGATGCCCAGCGGGCGAAACAGGCGGGGCGTGAGGTAGTCCAGCAGGGTCTGGCCGGTGCGCTGCTGCACGATCGCCGAAAGCATGTAGCTGGCGGCGCTGTTGTACACGAAGCGCGATCCCGGGGCGTGTTCGACGGGCTGCGCCAGGAAGGCGCGCACCCAGTGGTCGTCGCCGGCCTCCCGCACGGGCCCGGTGGGGTCGCGGTGGTGGCCCGTGCCCATCGTGAGCAGATGCCGCACCCGCATGGCGGCCAGGTTCGGGCCCACATCCGCCGGCAGGTCCGCCGGGAAGAACGAGGCCACGCGCTCGTCCAGGGTCAGGTGGCCCTCGTGCACCGCCAGGCCCACCGCGGTGGACGTGAAGCTCTTGCTGAGGGAAAAGAGCATGTGCGGCGTGTCCGCCGTATACGGGCGCCACCAGCCCTCGGCGACCACCCGGCCGTGACGCAGCACCATGCAGCTGTGGACCTCGAGCGCGCGCGCGGCGAAGGCGTCGAGCAGTGCGGCCAGGCCGGCGGCGGCCACTCCCTCCGCCGCCGGGGTGCTGCGAGGCAGGCGGAGCGGTTGGGGGGTCGGCATGGCGTATCCCTCCGGTACGCCGTGGCTTCGCCGACGGGCGGGCATGGGCCTGCCCGTCGCGGACCTCGGGGGGGGGGGGGCGGAACCGGACGCTTCTCGGGTCAGACCCTCCAAGGGCCCCTGCTTCGCCGTCGCTGGCGGTCCGTTGCCGAGTGCTTTGGACGGTCCTTCCATGGCCCGACTCCGCGGACCCGGCCACAGGGGGCGGCGCGCCGCGGTTGGATCGGTCGCCTCCGGGCCTTGCGGCCCGCGTCACAGGGCGCCGGCTGCCACTGCGTCGCGCAGGGCGGGGTATTGAGGTCGAAACCCGAGCTCCCTTCGGATCTTGGATGTGTCGACGAGTTGATGAAGAGCCGGGTCGATCGGGCGGCTGGTCGCGTCGGGCGCGGGGTCCTCGCCGCATAGGCGCAGGACCTCTCCCTATCCGAACGCGCGGGAACCGCAGCTGCCGCTGGAGCCGCAACTCCTGTTGGCCCAGGGTTACGCGGTCCTCTGGCCCCGGATTCCCTACGATCCGCGTACCGAGGGCGATCCCGTGGATCTCTGGCCGCTGGAGGTTCTCGCCGCCATCGAGGCGGCGGTCCGCCAGGGCTTCACCGATCCCGACCGGCCGGCGGCGATGGGCGAAAGCTTTAGGGGCCTTGCGGTGTTGCAGTTGCTGTCGCGGACCGCCCGCTTCCGCTGTGCCGTCGTGGACAGCGCCATCGCCGATGTGGGGGCGTATTTCGGGGACATGGCCCAGGCGCTCGACCATCCCGAGCGCGGCGGGCACGGGGTGGTCGCCTGGTGCGAGATCGGTCAGGGGGGGATGGGGGCGCCACCCTGGGAACGGCCGGAACGGTACGTGGCCCACTCGCCCGTCTACGCCCTGGACCGGATCCACACGCCCCTTCTGCTCCTTGCGGGCGACCGGGAGGCGGCGGTGCCCTGGACCCAGTCCGCGGCGGTCTACGTGGGGCTGAACCGCCTGCGTCGCACCCGTGAACTTTCGGTCTATCGGGGCGAGGGCCACACCGTCCCGGGCTGGGGGGAAGCCAACCGGCGGGATGCGGTCGGTCGGATCCTGGGGTGGCTGGCGACGCACGTCGGCGCGGGCGTCGCCCCCGCCCGAATGTGACGCGGAACCCCCGCACGCGCGCACAGGAAGCGCGTTGGCCGCACCCGCGGGTATCCGCGTGGCTCCAGGGGACGCCGTGGCCGAAGCGCCGCAACCCCCCGTGAAACGAGACATGGGTGAAGGGCCCATGGAAACCGCGTGGAACACCGTCGGCGGCCGTTGGCGACCCTGTTTCAGGGAGACGCCGCGCCTGAAGCTACCCCTACGGCGGTCCCCGCCCTCCTTGGGATGGCCGTGGGCCGACCCAGGGGGAGGGCGGGGGTGGGTCGAGGCCGCGGTCGGGATGCGCGGCGCCGCTTTGGGGACCGCACGCGCCCCGCCAAGCCGCGCACGCCGACGCGCGGCCCCCGCGGGACGCAAGGTACCCCTGGAGGCTGCGGCTGGGTCCCCATCGCAGGAGGTGTGCGCCGATGGACCAGGCGACCGTCCGCGGGCTCTGCGCGCTGGGACGGTTGTGGGGCGCGATCGCGTTCTGCCACCCCTATCCGGGCTACCGCGACGACCTCGACTGGGATGGCGCCCTCCTCCATGCCGTGCCACGCGTCCTGGAGGCGGCGTCGGAGGCCGCCTTTCACCGCGCGGTCGACGAACTGCTCGATCGGCTGGGGGATCCCAACACACGCCGGGTGCGGGCGGGTGTTGGGCCACCCGCGCGAGCCGTCTTCGGCCCGGGGTGCGAACCGCGGGTGCGCTGGCTGGACGACGCCACGGCCCTCGTGGTGATGCGCGCTGCGTCCCCGTTGGCGGGCTTCGCCCAACAAGAGGCCCTGCGCGACGCGTGCCTCGAGGCATCGCGGGGGGAAGCGGTGGTCCTCGACCTTCGGCTGCTGCCGTCGCCCCTCGATCCGGAGGGGACCTCTTTGGAAGGCGGTTTGCGGGTCGCGCTGCCCGTGCTGCTCAGCCGTCCCGTGGTGCCGCTCGGCCTGCGGCACCGATACCACGAGGGCTACGTCGCCCAGGAGGATGCGCTCAGCGGCGTCTATACCTCGGGCTTCTCCGTGCGCCACGGTCTGCCGCTGGCGGCCGGCAGCGACCCGGGACGCCAGCATCGCCTGGTGGTCGCCGTTGGCCCCCACAGCGGTGCCTTGGGGGGCATCCTGGGCGGCCTGCGGGCGGCCGGTCTCGCCGCCCTGGTGTGCGAGGACGCCCCCGGCGGCGCCGCGACGACGGACATCCGCCGCGTCCAGCTCGATGCGCGCACGTCCGTCGACATCGCCACAGGGGAGTGGGTGGGGACCGACGGCGCGATCGGGTACCTGCCCGACGTGGTCGTGGCGGCCGGTGACCACGGCGATCCTTCGGACGACCCCGCGCTACGGGCCGCTGTGGCGCTTGCCCGCGGGCCCTGGCCGCCGCAGCGGCGCCGAGTTGCGGCCGGGGCCCGCCCGTGGGGCGGCGTCCGGCTACGCGCACCCGCCTACGAGGCCGCGCCCTATCCGCCCTTGGCCCACCGGCTTCTCGCGCTGTTCCGGTTGTGGAGCGTTGTGGAGCGGTTCTTTCCTTACCACGCGCTCACCGACCGGCCGTGGACGCGGGCCCTGGAGGATTTCATCCCGACCTTCGCGGCGGCGCGCGACGCGGTGGCGTATGGGCTTGCGGTCGCCGAGATGGCCGCGCGCCTCGACGACTCCCACGTTCAGGTGTTCAGCGCGGCCCTGAACCGCCACCTCGGTACGGGCGGGCCCGACTTGGGCGTGCGCCTTGTCGGTGGCCGGACCCTCGTTACCCACGTGGGCGATGCCTCGGCCCGGGCGCGTGGCCTTCAGGCGGGCGACACGCTGCTGGCGGTGGACGGGATCGACATCGCGGAGCGCCGGGCCGCGGTGCGGCGGTGGCAGTCTGGCTCCACGCCGCAGGCTCTGGAGCGCCGGGTGGACGGGCTGATCCTGCGGGGCGACCCCGGTTCCGAGGTGCGCCTCAGGTTCGAGACGCCCGACGGGGTGATCGACGTGGCCCTGCCGCGCCGCACGGAATCCGCGGCCGGCCCGCCGCCCATCAGCCCTCCGGTTGCTGTCCTGCCCTCTGGCTTCGGCTACGTGGACCTCTCCCGCGTCCCGGCTGAGGCGGTCGACGACGCGATGGAGGCGGTGCGCGGCACTCCCGCCGCCATCTTCGACCTGCGGCGCTACCCG
Source organism: Bacillota bacterium (assembly GCA_021846605.1). The sequence continues at coordinate 5,450 of JAJZWQ010000119.1, forward strand.
CTGGGCGGCGCGTTTGCGCTGGCCGGTCGGATTTGCCGGGCGCCGACGTCTTGGGGCGTGTTCCGCTGTCCGGTTGTTTCGGGGCGCGACCTGGCCCCCCAGCAGGATCTCGGGGGTGTCCGTCAATGCGAGCGGTCGGGCTGGCGGACGTGGGATGTCCGCGTGGCGCCCCGCGGCCCGTGGCAGTATGCCGGAGCGCTGGTCGGTCTGATCGGCCCCGACACAGTGAGCCAGGGGGAGTACACGGCCATGCTGTTGGCCGCGGCGGGTGCGACGTTCGTCGGCGGCCCCACGGCCGGGGTCAACGGCGATGTCACCGCCACCCGCCTGCCGGGGGCCGTCCGCGTCACCTTCACGGGGATGGCTTCGCTGTGGCCCGATGGCCGCCTTCTGCAGCGCGCGGGGATCGAGCCGGACCTGCGCGTGGAGCCGTCACCCCAAGGCCTGCGCGCCGGCCGCGACGAGGTGCTGGAGGCGGCGGAGGCCTGGTTCGCCAGACGGGTGGCACCGACCGAGTGAGCGCGGACCTGGTGCTGGTGCAAAGCCCCCGAGGGAATTGCGCGCCCGGGGGCTGCCTCGTCGGCAGGGGGGGTCGGTGCGGCGTGCGGATCGCGCGGGGCCAGCCGGATGGGTCAGAGCGCTGACCGGCCGGGCGTCGCTCCTGGGTGCGGCGGCTGCCCTCATGGGATCTGCGTCCAGTGACCCCCGCCGTCGGTGGTCACGAAGAACCGCCCATCCAGCGTCGCGAGCAGGCCGAAGGCGGGGGTGGCGAAGGCGATCCGCTCGGGCTGGATGCCGGGCAGTCGGACCTGCCGCCACCGGCCGCCGACCGTGGGGAGGAAGAGCGATCCGCCGCGGGTGCCGCTGCGTCTCATGGCCGCCACGATCTCTTTGCCGCCGGGGATCCACGCGGTTGCCACGGGGCCATACCCGGCCGGCAGGGGCGTGGGGTGTTTTTGTGCGACGGAGCCTGCCGGTGCGCGGCAGGGTGGCGCGGCATGGCACGACCTGAGCGCCTGCCGGCTCCAGGTGACGCCCGCGTTACGGGACACGAGCTGGCAGAGCCTGGCGGGGGAGGCCGCGCACGGGACGTTCAGCCACATGAACGGGCCGTCCGGGGTCGCATGGAGACCGTCGAGATAGACGGCGGCCACCCGTGGCAGCTGGCCGACGGGTCGCCAGGTGGTGCCTCGCGCGCTTGCCAGCACGACGACGCGATGGGAGGGCCCGGCGGCGAACCCGACGAGGTGTCCGTCGACCAGGGCCACGTCCGGGAAGTTGGGGACGTCTTGGATCGGGCCGCGCACGTGCCAATGCCAGGTGGTCGTCGCACCCTCCAGGACGGTCGTCTGGCACGCGCAGTGGAAACCCAGACCGCCGACGATCCAGAGTTGGCCGGTGGCGAAAGCCGCCGCGTCGATGCCGCCGGGTGGCGCGTCCAGATGGCGCCAGGTCCGGCCGCCGTCGTTGGTTGCGAGGATCGTGTTGCCGTTGGAGGGACCCTGGTAGCCGGGATTCACCCCGCCGACCACCATGATGCCTCGCCGTCGGGTCCGCATGGCCACCGCGATCCACTGGCTCTCGCCCCGGGTATGGAAGAGCGGCGTCCAGGTGCGTCCCCCGTTCCTTGTGCCGTAGAGGCGGTTGCGGCACCCCCCGGCGGCCGTCCTCAACTCGCAGAAGCTGAGCCAGCCGTCCTGGCGGTTGAGGAACTGCATGCACTGGCCTATGCCGCCGGCTCGTGCCTGGCTGAGCGCCGGCACCCCCCGGGTGATCCGTCCGACCGCCCGCCACGTGCCGCCACGCAGCGCGAGCACCTGACCGCCGCTGAGCAACACCCACGCCTCCAGCTTGCCGCCCCTGCCCAGGTGTGCGGTCAGACCGGTGACGGCGTTGCCGGCGCCACCCGTTGCCGCGTCTGGCGCGTGGTATTGCTCCGTCCACTTCTGCCCGCCATCGGTGGTGGCGAAGATGCGCAGGGTGCATGGCCGGATGGAGCACGGGCCGCCGGAGGCCCGGTGGACGACGCCCACCACCCACACGTCTTTCTGGTTGAGGGCATAGAGCGCCGCCGCGTCGGTTCCGCCGTACGCCACGGGCTGCCACCGCGTGCCGCCGTTGTGGGTGTACCAGAGCTGATCGGGGCACGGGCGCGCACCGCCGCCGCATCCGCTCGGCCGTACCCTGGCCCACCCGTCCATGGAGCGGATGAAGTCGACCCCCTGGATGTTCCATCGGGTGGATGCGTACCGGACGGTCCAGTTCCGCCCCGCATTGGTGGACGCCCACAGGACGGACCCGCAGGTTCCGGGACCGGTGGAACAGCCCGGGGCGGTGGGGGTGCTTACGGCGAAGACGTCCTGGACGGCGCCGGTACGGGGTGGCAGAGGATCGATTACGGAAACGCCCTGCGGCCTGTGGACCAAGCCGAGCAACCGGATCTTGGCCTTCTGGACCGCGACGCGGGTCGCGCCGGTCGCCGCGCTCCCGGTCGTGGTGGAGGCGGGCGCGCCGCCGTGCCGCGACGGACCAGCGGCGGGCGCCGTCGTCGCCGACGAACCTTGCGCGGGCGTGCCTGCGTGTCCACAGGCCGCCAGCAGGGCGGTGACCAACAGTGCGGCGGCCCACCTGTGCCGGCGCACCCCTCGGGGCTGACGGGAACCGCCACGCAAGCCGCTCACCTCGCCGTCCACGTGGACCCGCTTCCCGCGCGTGCGCCCCCTGTGCGGTCGCTCGTGGCATGGACGCATCGCCGACGGCCCCGGTTCCATGCGGACAGGCCCCCTGTCTACCGTGTATCGGGTAACCCAAGGGTGTCCTTTGCGATGCCAGGATGCACCGTCTTGGTCGGGGGTGGGGTCTCGTGACCGGGTTCTGCGTCGCCGGGGTGGCGGAAGACAGCCTGAACACCGGAACGTTGCGTGGCCAAGCCGTCCGGCTGCGCCCTGGACCGGGGGCCACCCACCCATCCGGTTGCCGGCCGCGACCGGCATGCGGCGCTGTCCTGAGTGCGCGGAGATCGATGCGGGGTGAGCTTGAAAGTATGTGAACCTGGGTCGCCGCCCCCAGGGAAGGCAGCCGCCCGGCCGACCCGCAGGCTGTAGCCTCCGATCTGTGGGCTTGGGTTCGCTGGTCCACCCAAAGGCCCGTCCGCCGTGGATGAAGCTTCCATTGACCGCAGACTTACGTTTGTAAGTTGATGCTGCGCCTGGGTGGGAGGTGGACGACATGTCGGAGGTGCGCCGTATTTTCGAATCCGAGTGGACCGTCATGGATGTCCTCTGGTCCAGGGGCGACCTCTCCGCCGGCGGGGTGGTCGGCGCTTCCGTGAAAAGCACATGTCCCTCGGCCTGACGGCCATCGCCTGTGCAGCACCACTTTGCGACCCTCCTCGGTTGCACGCTACCGGATCGTCAATTGTGCGCTGCGGATGGTATAACAACAGCTCGCATGGGACATGTGCAAGGCGTCAGAGTTCGACTCATCTGCCGTTGTGCACCGGGACGCGCCTCAGTCTCAAGGGGTTGGCTGAGACCTTGTCATTACCCACAACGTATGTTCACGGACTGGATGCCAGCGGCTGGGTGGGGGTGCGGACGGGGCATAGGTGGGGGATGGACCTGGCATCGGCCGAAGCCGAGGCGGGCTGCGTGGTCAGGATGGGTGCCGGTGAAGGTGATCATGGGGGGCTGGTCGGGTGAGGACGGTGGATCTCGGCTGGTCGGCAAGTGCCGTGGGGTCGGTCGCGGCAGGCGTCAGTCTCGGCGCCGCATGATGCGCCACATGTCGGTGATATCCGGTAACCTGCGCAGCCCGCGCCAGATCACTTTGACGCCAGGTTCACCGTCTCGCTTGCGGCCGATGAAACCACCCAGCTTGGCGATCCACCGTACGGCCGTATGCAGGTCGGGCGGCGTGCTCGGCGTCGTCGGGGTCTTGTTGACGAAGCAGGCCAGGGCGCGCCACTGGTCGTCGGCGAGAAACCGCGTGCAGGGGTCCTCCGGATGCTCGCGCGCCGCGTAGGTGAGAGCCAGCAGCCGCCAGGCCACCACGGAGAAGACGGCCAGGGCGCGTTGGATGCGGGCGGCTTCCGCCAGTTGAAGTTCCTCGACCTTGCAGCCGCTCTTGAGCACGTAGTGGAAGCGTTCGATACGCCAGCGACGGGTATACCACTGCAGGCAGCGGGCCGCGTCCTC
>JAJZWQ010000120.1 GCA_021846605.1 Bacillota bacterium
GATGTTCGGTCGGTGTCCGCAAACCCTTGAGGCTGTTGGTGGGCCCGGTGGGACTCGAACCCACGACCCGCTGATTAAGAGTCAGCTGCTCTGGCCAACTGAGCTACAGGCCCCCGCGGCAGTCTAAAGCCCCGCCTCCCCGCCCGTCAAGCCCGCCACACCGCTACTTGCCGGGGTCCTCCGCTCCGTCCCCCTGCACCGGCTGGGGGCGCCTGGGTATGAGCCCGCCCACCAGGGCCGCCAGCAGGCTGAGGCCGCCGAGCAGGCCCGGGTCCACGAAGTGCGGGCTGATGAAGTTGATGTAAAAGCCCAGGAAGACGGCCAGTGCCGTCAGGATCCAGCTCCAGCGGCGCTTCCTGGGGTCCAGCGTCCAGAACCCGCCCAGCGCGAACAGGAACGCCACCGTCGTGCTGATGTAAGACAGCTGCGAGGGCACCTCGAACCCCAGGACCCACGTCAGCAGGGCCCCCAGGATGGCCGAAAACCCGGAGATTCCGAAGACGATCTTCCGCACCGGTCTGCGCCCCCCGGCCTCCAAAACAGCGAAGCCCCGCCGCGGCGGGGCCGGAAGTTCTGGTAGCGGCGGGTGGATTCGAACCACCGACACTGCGGGTATGAACCGCATGCTCTGACCAACTGAGCTACGCCGCCGACATCACGTGCGTCGATTATACGCGGGGCACGCGTCGCGCTCAAGCGGCGTCAGGGCCAGCGCCCGGTGACCTCCGCATAGAGCCCCTCGTAGTGGCGGATGATCCGGTGCACGCTGAAGTGCGTGACGGCGTGCCGCCGCGCCTGGTGGGCCAGGCGCGCGTGGCCTTCCGGCTCCAGCGCCGCCATGACCGCCGCGGCCATGGCCTCCACGTCCCCCGCCGGTCGCAGGAACCCGGTCTCGCCCTCCACCACGACCTCCGGCAGGCCGCCCACGCGCGAACAGATGACCGGCACCCCGCAGGCCATCGCCTCCAGCGCCCCCAGCCCGAAGCTCTCGTAGGCCGACGGTAGGAGGAACAGATCGGCCAGGGAGAGGACGGCCACCATGTCGTCCTGGACACCCATGAAATGCACGTACGCCCCCAACCCCATCTCCTGGACCAGCCGCTGCGCGGGGCCCGCCTCGGGACCGTCCCCGCACATCAGCAGCACGGCTGGCCGCCTGCGCACCACCAGGGCGAACGTGTGCACGACGTCCAGCACGTTCTTGACCGGGCGGAAGTTGGAGACGTGCAGCAGCACGGCCTGCTCCGGCGTGGCAAACCGCGCGCGCATGGCCTGGTTGACCGTTCTGCGCATGGCGGCGGGATCGATGAAGTTGTAGATGCGCTGGACGGACTGCAGACCGAACTCGGCGCGCGCGCTGGCCGCCAGCGACTCGGAAACCGCGGTCACCGCGTCGCTCTGGCGCAGGCTCCAGGTGACCACCTCGCGCATCGCGGGATCCGTCCCCGTCTGCGTCACATCCGTGCCGTGTAGTGTGGTCACCACGGGGAGGCGCACCGGCCGCAGCACCTCCCGGGCCAGGGCCGCGGCGACGGCGTGCGGCACCGCGTAGTGCACATGCAGCAGGTCCAACTGCTCGAAACGTGCCACCTCGGCGATCTTGTTGGCCAAGGCCAGGGTGTGCGGCGGGTGGAGGAAGAGCGGGTGGTTCGGCACCTCCACCTGGTGGAAGGCGATGTTGCGGCTCAGGTCCCGCGCCCCCAGGCGGAACGGCACCTGGTGGCTGATCATGTGCACGCAGTGCCCGCGGTGCACCAGGGCGCGCCCCAACTCGGTCGCCACCACGCCGCTACCCCCGTGGGACGGATAGCACACGAGCCCCACGCGCCATCCGCGACAGGGCACGGGCTCCAGGCCGGCGCCACGGCTCCCCGGCGGCTCAGTCATCATCAGGATGCCCCCCGAGGTCCGTCACGCCGAACAGCTTCAGCGGCCGCGCCAGCACAAACCCCTCGGCCATCCCCACCCCGGCCTGGCCGCCGAAGAAGCGGTCGCGGCCCTCCACCTGCGCCACCGCCCCCCCCGTGTTCAGGCGCGTGCGGGCCTCCCCGGCGCCGAACTGGCTGTGATGCGCGGCGATCGCGCGGGACTTGCGCCCGTACGCCGCCGTCACGTCGCACACGAAGGTGGGTTCCTCCCACCCATTGATGAAGTACTGCAGGACGACCTCTGCCCGGTGCGGCCCGGGTCCGCCCTCCAGGCGCCGGAGCCCCGAGGAGAAAGCGGCTTCCACCGCCAACCGGTGGGCCGCCGCGTGGTCGGGGTGGGGATCGGCCGGGTGGGGAATGCAGAGCACCCGCGGGCGCAGAGCGCGCAGCGCCAGGGCCAGCGCCTTGACCGCCCCCGCAGCCCCCAGGTCCCGGTCCGGGAGACCCAGGTTGCCCCGCCAGGCCAGCCCCAGGATCTCCGCGGCGGCTGCGCTCTCACGCAGGCGGTCGTGCGGCGTGCCGTTGCTGGCCATCTCGCCGCGGCTCAGGTCCAGGACGCCGGCCCGCTGGCCGCGGTCGGCCTCCAAGGCCAGCGTGCCCCCCATCCCCAGTTCGGCGTCGTCCGGGTGGGGCGCGACACAGAGCAGGTCCAGGGGCGGCCCGCCACGCCGCCCCCACACGTCGGCCAAGAGATCCTCCAACGACCCCATCCCTTCACGCGTCGGGCTGCTGGAACAGCCAGTGCGTACCAAACGGCCCGGGCGCCGCCTCCAAGGCCTCCTGCAGCGCCTCCAGCCATGCCGGCCCGGCCTGCAGCAGGTACGGGTAGACCGACTGGTGCCGTTCCTGCAAGGATCCGCCGGGGAAGAGCCGGCCGGCCGTGGCGCGCAATTCTCCCACCACCGCCCGCGCCGCCCGCCGCCGGTGCTGGTGCGCCTTGTTCTCCAGATAGAGCAACTGGTGCCGCACGTGTGCGGCGTTGCGCCGCACCACCTCGGGCATCGCGGGCCCGACGCCCGCCAGGACTGTCTCCAGGTGCGCGTACCGCTCCTGCACTTGCAGGTGTTCGGCGGCAAAGATCCCCTCCAGGTCGAGGGGGGCCACCGCGCGTGCCGCCCGCTCCACCGCCCCCTCCAGATCCTGGTAAAAGTCCTCGGGGCGCATGTGGGCCGCCGCCAGGGCCCGGCGGTCCTCCGGCCCGACGACGGTGCCGCCCGGCCGCGGGGAGACGATGGGAACGGGACGGTCCCAGAGGGCGAAGACGGGCGGCAGTTGCGCCAGGTAGGCCACCTCGCCCGGCCCGCCCAGCTGCGAGAGCACCGGCAGGGTCCAGTCCTGTACGACCGGGCGCAGGACCACGTTGGGGCTAAAGTTTTCAGGGTCCTCCTCGACACGCCGGGCCAACTCGACGGGCGAGCAATCCGCACGGCCGTCCGCTGAACGGATGCGCTCCCCATCCCGGTGCAGGCTGACCCGCCGGCCCTCCAGATAGGTGAAGAGGAGGGTGTGGTCGTTGGGAACCTCCAGCCCGGGGACGAAGCCCCGCTGCCGCAGCGCCGCGGCCTGGGCGGCCAACGCCCGGTGGGCGGCGGGCGCGCGCTCGACTGCCCCGCCCAGCACTGGGCCCGCTAAGCGCCGCAAGGCCGGCAGCATCGGGTCGTAGAACAGCAGCCCGGTGTGCCCCAGCAGCGTCTGCAACTGCGTGGTGAACCAGTCCGCCAACGAGCCCCGTCCCAGGCCGCGGAGCCCGGCCCGCAGCCCTTCGAGCACCGCGGCACCCTCGGCCGCAGGGGAGAACAGGGACTCGAGCTCGCCGATGAGGTGCCGGGCCTCGGGGGGCACGGGGTGGTGCCCCGCGGAGCGCCCCTCGCCATGCCCGGACAAGCGCAGTTGCAGTGCGGCGCCCCGGGGTCCGACGACCCCCACCTGGCTGACCTCGCTCCAGTCGTGGTCCTCCGAGGCCACCCAGAACACCGGAACGACCGCCCGTCCCAGGGCCCTCGCCGCCTGGCGGGCACGGACCACCGCGCCCAGCGCCTTATACACGGTGTAGAGGGGGCCGCCCAAGAGCCCCGCCTGTTGGCCCGTCACCACCACCAGGGCACCGTCCGCGCCCAGCGCCTCCAGGTTGGCGGCCTGCGCGGCGGTGTGCCCCACCTTCTGCTGGATGGCCGAGAGCGCCGCCACGAGCCCCCGACGGCGGGACGCCCCGTCCTCGCCGGCCCAGAGGCGATCCACGGCACGGGCCCGTTCGGCCCAGGCCGCCGGGTCCCCGGGGGGCAGCGGGAAAAAGTCGCCGAGGGTCTCCGGCTCGCCCGTCAACGCCCGATACAGCGCCGGATAGACCTCGATCCCCAACGGTTCCGCCCAGATGCGGGGCACCGCAACATCCCCTTCCCGCGCACGGCCACTGGCATCATACCGGCCAGACCCGCTGTTGTCCCACGTAGCAGTCTGCGCCGGGGGACTCAGGCAAAGGGGTCCCAGCCGCGCGGCACCAACGGGGCGGCCGGGGCCCCATGCGCAGCCCCCAGGCGCAGCCCCTCCGCCGGGGTGAACGCGCCGACCACGCTCAGGCCGGCTCCGGCGGGCTCCAGCGCTGCCCGCACGGCGGCTTCCGCCGCTGGCGGCAGCGCCAGCAGCAGTTCGTAGTCCTCGCCGCCCTCCAGGGCCCAGGGCAGGGGGTCGCGATCCAGCGCGACTCCGGCCCAGCGCGTGGCCTCGGCCAGGGGCAGACGTTCGGCCCAGATCTCCGCGCCCACCCCGGACGCCGCGCACATCCGTCCCAGGTCGGGGGCCAAACCATCGGAGATGTCGCAGCAGGCATGTACCCGATCCCCCAGGGCGCCCAGCGCCATCCCCGCGTCCACCCGCGGCTCGGGCCGCAGGAGGGCCCTCAGCAGGGGCCCGGCCTGGGGCGCGCCAGCAGCCCCCGCCCGGACCAGGGCCAGACCCGCGCCCGCCCGGCCCAGGCTCCCCGTGACGCAGACCAGGTCCCCTGGTCGCGCCCCGGTCCGCAGCAGTGGGTCGCTCACCGCGCCCAGCGCCGTGACATCCACCACCAGCCGGTCGGGCACGCGCGCCAGGTTGCCCCCGACGATGCGCACCCCGAAGGGGCCGGCCAATTCAGCCATCCCGGCGGCCAGCCGCGTGCCGAACTCCGGCGGGACGCCGGGCGGCAGACCAAGGGAGCACAGCGCCCAGAGGGGCCGGGCTCCCATCGCGGCAAGGTCGCTGAGGTTGACGGCCAGCGCGTGCCAGCCGACTTCCTCAGGCGTCGACGCGCCGGGGCCGGCAAGCTGGAAGTGCTGCCCCTCGACCACCATGTCCACGGTGGCGACCAGGCGCTGCCCCGCGGGCAACTCCAGCACCGCCGCGTCGTCCCCGATCCCCACCCGGACGCCGGGCCCGGCGACGGCGTCCCCGAACCCGACGCGCAGCGCCCGGACCCAGGCAGCCTCCCCGTTCGCGCTCACGGGCGCCGCATCCCGTTCACAGCGGCCAGAATGGCCCGGGCGGCGCCCCGGGGATCGTCTGCACCCATCACCCCGGCGATCACCGCCACGCCGGCGGCGCCCGCGCCGACCGCCGCCGCGGCGTTGGCGGCGGAAATGCCGCCGATGGCCACCACGGGGAGGGGGCTGGCGGCAACCACCCGCACGAGCCCACCGGGGCCGATCGGAGCCCCGGCATCGGCTTTGCTGGCGGTCGTGAACACCGCCCCGGTGCCCAGGTAGTCGGCGCCGTCCGCGGCCGCCTGACGGGCCTCCTCCGGCGTGGCGGCCGAAAGGCCGATGACCAGGTCTGGCCCGCCCACCGCCCGAGCCCGGGCCACGGGCAGGTCGTCCTGCCCCAGGTGCACCCCGTCCGCACCGCAGGCCAGCGCGACATCCAGGCGGTCGTTCACCAAGCAGAGCGCGCCCCGGGCATGGCATAGGGCCGCCAGGGCCTCGCCCAAACGGCAGAGGTCGCGGCCGCCCATCTCCTTGTCACGCAACTGGATGCAGGTGGCCCCGCCGGCCAGCGCCTCTCCCGCGACGTCCAGGATGGGGCGTCCCCGAGTGGCGACAGGATCGGTCAGGACCATCAGCCGCAGGCCGGCCGTCAGCCTGGAGGTACTCATGAGGCTGGCCGACCCGGCCATCCGGAATGCTGGAGCGGGCCGGCGCCGGCCCCCAGGCCCGGCGCGTGGGCGATCCCCCAACTGACATACGCTTTGGCGGCCGAAAGCGCGGTATCCAGGTCGCGGCCAGCGGCGAGGCCGGCCGCGATCGCCGCGGAAAAGGTGCAGCCCGTACCGTGGGTGTGGCGCGAGGCTGACCGCGGCGCCCCGAGGTCGTGCCAGTCTGCGCCGTCAAACCAGATGTCCACAGCCTGCCCGTGCGGCGTCCGGGCGTGCCCGCCCTTCAACACAACCTGTTGCGGCCCGAGGCCCTGCAGGGCACGGGCCGCGTCCCGCCGCGCCGCCATTCCGTCCAGCTCCCCCACCGCGCACCCGAGCAGCGTCGCCGCCTCGGGCACGTTAGGGGTGAGGATGTCGGCCAGGGGGAGGATCTCCGCGCGCAAGAGCGCACGCCCTTCCGCATCGAGCAGGGGTTGTCCACGGGTGCTCTCGAGCACCGGGTCCACCACCACCGGTCCCAGGCCGCCCGCCCGAAGGGCCCGGGCGACGGCGCGCACGATCGGCGCGGTGGCCAGCATGCCGACCTTGGTGGCGTCGACGCCGATATCGGAGCGCACGGCCTCGATCTGGGCGAACACCATCTCGGGGTCCAGGGGGACGGAACGGACGACGCCCAATGTGTTCTGGGCGGTCACCGCAGTGATGGCCGTCATGCCGTACACACCGAAGCACGTAAAAGTCTTGAGGTCGGCCTGGATGCCCGCTCCGCCGCCCGAATCCGATCCGGCCACCGTCAGGGCGCGAGGAGTGCCCGGTAGCGATCCCGGCATGCAGGCGCCCCCTTACGGATGGTCAGGCCGCAGCGCGGCTGCCGCCTGCCATTCTAAGAGCAGCGCCACCCACCCGCAATGCGGGCGTGGCCGGGCAGCAGGTCCAAGGCGGCTGCTTTCGCTATACTGTGCATAGGCGAATTCCGGGCGACCGCCGCCAGGGATGCGGGGGGAGGGTCGGAAGATGTACGGGGACGCCCTGCTGTTGGAGATGGTGAGCGACCGGGACATCGTATTCGCCCTAAAGGCCATCGGAGATGTGGACGAGGCCCGGGTTCCGGCCATGGTGCAGAGCATCCGCGACGAGCCCCGGATCCTGGACGCCTTGCTGGACGACGGGCGCCTCTTTGCGGCCATCCGCCAGGGTCCGGACGTACTCCTGCACGTGTCCCCCTACTTCCACTTCTCCGTCCTGCTCCGGCGCGCGCGCCGCGAACTGCATGAGCGCACCTTCACGGCCGAATGGCTGGGGCCACGCCACCGCGTGCCGGTATTCGACGCCCACCAGGTGGCCGACGCCCTGGGCGACACCCAGCGGCTCCACTACCTGGCAGACCTGCTCGCGTCGTTCACGCACGTGCGCGACCCCAAGGCTGTGCGGACACGCGGAGCGCTGCCGGCCGCGGTCACCGAGCCTCGGCGATTCAACGAACTGAATCTGAGCCACCTGCGGGAGCTGCGCGGGACGGTCACGGCGGCGGCGGACCGCTTCGCGCTGGAACGGCGTCTGGGGGACGCGGCCCTGATGCTGGCGGGGGTTTTCCCGGATAGCGCCCACGGCGCGTCGGAGATGGACGAGTGGGAAACCGAGACGCGCCAGAGCTACCGCCAGGCTTCCCGAGAACCGCTGGCCCGGACGGCCGGCCTCGAAGAGATCCTGGAACGGCTGGCCTCCGATCCACGCACGGCCCGCAAGGCCCTGAACTTTGTCGCGGACCGCTTCCTGCAGCCCCTGCGAGACAGCTGGTTCCGGCGCAGCGCCTGAAAGCCTGGCGGACGGGAGTGGTGGGAGCCTTGTCGCTGTCGTCGTCCGAGATGTCCGTGCTGCAGCGCGTCTGGCACGGGCTGCTGGGCGGCGCCGGCTATCGGCGCCTCGCCGCCGACTCCTCGCGCGTCTACCCCGCCTTCCTGCTGGTGGCCGGCACGACCTCCCTGGTCCTGTCCATCGTCGTGGCCGTGGCCGCCAGCCGGGGCCTGAGCGCGGTCGCCGCCGCCTGGCCCCGCCTCCCGAACTTCAACATCGCGAACGGCGCGCTGGTGCTCTCCAGCCACGTCGCCACTCCGGTGCGCGTGTCGGCCGACGGCGCCCTGCTGGTGCTCGACCCCAACCAGCCAGCAAGCGCCGCGGCTCTGGGACAGGCCCGGTACGGCGTGGCGCTTACCGCCGCGGACCTCGTCGTCCGTCTGGGTCGGGCGGCCGGCGGCGACAGCGTCATCCCCCTGTCCGTGCTGGGGGCTATGAGCAAGACGCAACTGGGGGCGCTGATCGGCGAATTGGCCCACACCGGGGTGTGGCTGAGGGCGGCCTTCGACACCATCTACGGGGTGCTGCGCGACCTGGTCGACGCCGCCGTGGTAGCCTGGTTGGGCATGTTGCTGATCCGGGTAACGGGGCGGCAGCTCTCCTGGCCGCAAGCCTGGCGCGTCGGCCTGGCGGCCTGGACCCTGCCCATGGTGGCCGAGGCCTGTGGCGTCGCCTTTGGGGTGCCGCAATGGTCGCTCTGGCTGGTGGCCGGCGCGTACACAATCACCGGGGGACTGGCGGCGGCCACCACAACAACCACATATGACCGCAGGTAGCGCGGCGCGGCGGCTTGGACCTCCCGATTCTCGGTGGCGAGGCCCGACACAACCACGGGGGGTCCTCCCCCCGTGGTTACCGTGGCTGACCCGAGCGCGTGAATGCGCACACCTGTCTTGCGCCCCGTCTTCGGCGCCGCCGGGAACGGGTCGGCCGCCTCGTACCGGACGTGCCCCGTCCGGCATGTGCACCCGGAGGCGATCCATGCGGCGGAAGATCCGCGGTCCCCCTCCCGAGGCTCAGTCCACGCCCGCAGGCGCCTGCCTGCGATCCAGGAAGCGGATGTGGCGGGCGCTCACGTAGGGAAACACCCGGAACTGGCCTCCCGGGTCCCGACGCTCGTCGATGTGGGCCGGCCCGCTGACCAGGAGCAGCCGCCCCTTGGTCAGGTGCGGGGCCAGTCGCAGGCCGTGCTCGCCCACGACCTCCACGGGCCAGAAGTCCGTCGGCGTCTGGCCGTCCACCTCGTACTCGCGGTCGACCGCCAGAGTGAAGCGCAGCCGCGGGGTCTGCCCCGCATTCGGAAGCTGACCCACCTCGGCATCCCTGGTCAGACGCCCCACCAGCGTCGTCTCATTGAACATTGCGGGCACTCCCTTCATCACATCTCCGCGCGACCGTCTGATACACCCGGCTTCAGCCGTGGGCTGGGCCGCGCGTTCCCTCCCTTGTGGTAAAATGGAGACGCACCTTGAAAACAGAATATATGGCGTTGCGCCGAGGAATCCGTCGGCGCGTAAAACGTTCGCGGAACATACGGGAGATCGGCGTTGTCCAAAGGCACCGGCTTGCCGGAAACAGTTTCGGACATAAGCGTCACCTCCCTTGCCAGCCCCGCTATACGTGGGA
>JAJZWQ010000121.1 GCA_021846605.1 Bacillota bacterium
GAGGCATGAAATACGGCGGGGGCGGCAAGCGGACCTCCTAGTGCTTGGGCGGCGCGTGCGACACCATATGTAGCGGTCGGAAGTGGTATTTCGGGGGAGCTGCCGTGGTGGTCGCCCGATCGGCGCTGGGGGCGGGCCGGCCCACCGGGGTGGTGACCGGCTGCGGCGGGCGCACCAGCACGATCGTGACCGCCGCCAGGGCGGCGCAGGCCCCGCCTCCCACCAACCACCAGTGTGCTCGGGGTAGGCGCCTCATCGCTGCCCGCAAACGCCCGCCCGACCCGCTGAGGGGCCTTGCTGCTTGATCCTCGGCCGACAAGGGATGCACTCCTTCCAGCCGGGGGCGAAAAAGCAACACACCCAAGACATCCCAGACGCCTGGCGCGTTGCGTGCAGCCCATAGCCGGTTTGTTGAGCACGGCCCAACGGGATAGTCACCGCCCCTGCGCTAGGCCGGGCCTGTCCATGCTCCGGGGACCGGCAAAGATAGACCGACTGGCTATTCCCGGCGCCATGCCACTTTCCCTGCGAACCGTGTCGCAAAAAAGAGACGGGGATACCAAGCAAGGGGCGCGGTTGTGCCAGACGCGCCCCTTGCACCGTCTTGCCCTTGCAGGGCCACACAGGGGCGCAGGCGCAATCTAGCCGCCATTGCCGACGGCCGCGACTCCGTTCCTGCGTAGCGACGTGCGGACCTTCGGGTAATCGGCAGGCACGTCCAGGCAGCCAGCGTGACGGCGCGGACGCCGCGAAGGGTGGCGCCTGCGCCCCCGTCCGGGGCAGGACGCGGACGCCTAAAGGCGAAGCGTCCGGCTGGCGGGACGAGATCGCCCATGCAGTGGCGTCGTCGTCCTCACGCGTGCCCAGACGCCGGCGTCTGTGGCTCCGTTTTCGCACGCGCGCTGGCGCGGGACGTGATAGCCGCACGCGGGTGGTCGGGACGGCTTGGCCGATCGTGATGGGGAACGCGGTGCAGGAGCCGGCCGTAGTGACGGGCACTGAGCGCACCCGGCCCGGCCCGGCCCGGGCCGGGCGATCATTCCCGCCGCGCTGCGACCGGTGCTCGACCGAGGTCGTGGGACGGGGACGCAACGCGGACACACAGGAGGCACTGGATGCCCAGACCGCCGTATAGCGAGGCCCAACGGGAGGCCATGCGCAGCCGCATCCTGGACGCGGCGTGGGCACTGCTGCAGACGCACGGCCCCAAGGGCCTCAGCACACGGGGGATCGCAAGCGTCGTGGGCGTATCGGCAATGGCCCTGTACACCTACTTCCCGAACCGGGGGGCCATCCTCCAGGCCCTGGCCGAGCGCGAGACCGCCAGCTTCCGTGCCCGCCAGCGCGCCCTTGAAGTGCAGGTGGCCCAAGGAGCAGATCCCGCCACTGCGGTCCGCCAGTCGCTGGAATTGTTCATCGAACTTGAGCACGACCACCCGGACCTCTTCCATCTCGCCTGGGTGGCGCCGGAGGCGGCACCCGACGGCAACGGCATGGAGCGCGCCCGGTCGCGTCAGCAGCAGCACATCGCGCATCTGGCCACGCTCATCCGCGCCGGGATGCAATCGGCGGCCTTCCGCGTACGGGACCCCTTCTTGGCGGCGGCCGCCGTGCTGGGCATGGTCACCTTTCCCATGATCCTGTTCCACAACGGCCGCATCACCGATCCGGCACTGCGGGACCGCCTCCTGACGGAAATGGTGCCGGCGGCGATGTGCTACCTGACTTTGGGCGTTGACGGAGGGCGTTCGCCACCCTGAGCCCGCCGGGTCCTGAACCGGACCCGCTGGGTCCTCCCTGACCAGCCCGCCGGGTGCAGCACCCCCGACGCCCGCACCCGACGTCAGATGACGCCGATGGCGTGCAGCCCGGTCGACCGCCGCAAAGGCGCGACATCGTGCAGCGTGTCTCCAGACTGGACTCACATGGCCCCCCGCTCTGCACCCGGCGCACGAGCTCCCCGACCTCGTGCCGGAAGCCTACGGCCGGGTGCGTGCAGCGGACCTGGCCCGCCCCCGTGCCGGGACCGACCGGTATCCCGCTTGGGGCCGACGGTCCGCACGGCCGAGCCGGGCGCCGCCGGGCGGCTGCCCCTTACTCCCCGCCCCGGACGGCGGTGATCCCCTCACGGAGGGCATAGTAGACGATGACGAGGCCGGCGAGCGGATCTGCCCACCACCAGCCCAGCGCGGCGTTCAGGACCAACCCCGTCAAGACGGCGCCGGCCAGGATGGCGTCGATCAGGGTGACCCGTGACTCGGTGACCAGGACGGGGTTTCCCAGCCTGCGGCCGGTCCGGCCCTTGCCATAGGCCAAGAGGAGCATGGCCACCAGGGTGGCGGCAAGCCAGGCGATGCCGGATGCCGACGGCGAAGGCCGCACGTTCGCGGACAGGGCGTACGCCGTCTGCCCCAAGATGTACAGGGCAAGGGCCAAGAAGGCGAAACCGATCAACCGCACCGCCCGGCGCTCCAATCCCTCCCGTCCCGTCAGTTGCCAGACCACAACGAGGGAGGCGAAGATCTCGATGAGGGAGTCCAGGCCGAAGCCGGCCAGGGCGATGGAGCGTGCCGCCAGAGCCGCCAGGACCACCACCACCGTACCCACCACGTTCCAGCCGAGCGTGCAGTACTCCAGGCGCAGGCCCGTGCGGATCCCGGCCGCGTATGGCCCCCGCAAAGCGCGCACCCCCCTGGGGGCCCTTCGGGCTCCGTCGGACGCCCCCTGCCACCAGAGCGCCTAGGCACGATGCGCCAGCATGAACACCGGATCGTGCGGCTGGCCCGCTGCGGCAGGTCCGGGCCGCCGGCAGAGCGGAAGGAGCCGGATCAGAGAACCCCCCGTCTGGCCGCCCCCGTGTGCCCCTGGCGCTCAGCGTGGTTATCCAGCCACAGGTAGAAGGCGAACTCGCTGCGGAAGCCACGCCAGGCCTGTGCCGCCAGGCGCAGGTCGGTGTCGGTGGCCCGCCCCGTCCCGCCCGTACGCCTGGCCCAGGCGCGCTGCAGGCCAGCGTCCGCCGCGGGGAAGACGTCGCCGTGCCCGATCACCCGGAGGAGGATGTACTCGGCTGTCCACCGCCCGATCCCGCGGAACCCCTGCAGGTCGGCGGCTGCCGCCTCGCTGTCCATGCCGGCAAGCCGCTGTGGATCCCACTTTCCGCATGCCATAGCTCGGGCCACCTCCAGAAGGGCTGCTGCCTTCTGGCGGCTCAGTTGCAGGGCGCGTAGCGCGTCGGCGGACTGATCGGCGATATCCTCCGCGGCGGGGAAGGCCCACAGTGGGACCGGACCTTCCCCCGTGAGCCGCCCGAAGGCGCGGGCCAGGTTGGCTTTGAGTTGGACGGCCAACCGCACCGTGACCTGCTGCCCGAGGATGGTCCAGGCGATCCCCTCGAACGCCGCCGGGAAGAGCACGGGCCGAATGCCGCCATACCGCCCATACAGCAGCCGGTGGGCGGCCGGCTCGGGAGGCAGTGCCCCCGCGCCGGGGAGCGGCGCGGCCGCGGCGTTGAAGACGTGGCGCGCCACGGCGGCGTCGCCGGCCACCGTC
The DNA here is from genome assembly GCA_021846605.1 of Bacillota bacterium. The sequence goes on from JAJZWQ010000121.1 coordinate 3,550, forward strand.
ACTCCCGCGCCATCCACGGCCAGGCGCAGGTGCTCCACCCCGGTAGGTCCCCGGTACCAGAGCACGACGGTACCATCCACGACCTGGGTGGTGTAGGCCGGGAAAGTGGCCAAAAACCGCAACTGGTCGGCGAAGCGATGGTCGGAGTCGGCGCGCAGGTGCACCATGCGGGGAACCTCCAATGGCGGGGGATCGGTGCGTGACCTTCCCGCGGGTCCAGCGACCACCGCCGCCGGACAACGTGCCCGTGTCGTCCGGGGTTGCGCAGGCCCACCCGGGGGCAATGCTGCCCGATTTGCCTGACATGCCATGCCAGCGGTCGTTCGTGGGGCCCCAGTCCGGCGGGCGCGGTTGTCCCTGGATCCTTTCTGTCCCACGGCTACTGCCATCCGGTCGCGCCGCAGGCCAAATGCGGGTCGGTGGTCGCCCACGCATGCGCCCTGACGGACGGGTGCGCCGGCAACCCTCCTGGTGGTGCCGCCCCCGTGCATCGCGCTGGCCCTGGCCGCCCTGACGCTGGTGGGCTGCTTTTCGCCGTCCTGGGGGTGCCGGGGCTGCGGTGGGGAATGGCGCACGGAGGGCCCCTCCGCTGGACCCGCAGCGAGCGGCTTCAGGAAAGGGCTTGGGCAGAGCGCCCGCCCGGAGGCATGGCCCCGTTTGTCAGCCGCTCGCCCGCTTCTGGCAGACGACAGTCTTCGCGGCCCAAGGGACGCCTGGGCCGGGCGACGCTGGCACCCAGTTGGTACTGCCTTGGTACCAAAGCGGAACCGGTGTTTCCCGGCTGTGCCATGGTAGGCGGGAAGTCGTACGCCTGCCCCTGCGGTTGGGGCTGTCCCAGAGATGCATCTGGGGCATCGGGAGAAGAGGCCCCTGGGACAGCGATCGCGTTCCGCAGACGGATCCGCCCTCCACGTGGACCAGGCACGCCAGGCCTGGTCGGCGACCGAGCCGTTGCTGCTTGCGGCGTGGGGAAACCGAATCCGCAATTCCCCCGGGGCGGCAACGTCGCGGAGGCCCCGCAGCGCGGGTAGAGCGGATCGCCGAGCAAGACGGGTGGCCGCGTACTTCCGTACGCCATGTGGGTGTGGGGAAGGAGGGGGGATCCCCAGATGATCGAGAACCTGGGGGGCGGACGTCCTGTTCCTCGGACACCCGACAGCGATGGCGTTACCCGCTGCTCGAGGCGCAAGTAAATGGCATACGGGCTCTAGTACCAGCGAACCGGCCCGCTCACGGCCCAGGGGAGGAGGCGCATCCATGCCCGTCGCTCTGCATGCCGGTTACGCCGCCGGCTGCCTACTCTTGTGGGCGGAGGGGCCCATCACCCCGGATGCCCATGCCGGGCGCCCGCGTCGGGGCCGAGCACGCCACGGAGGTACCGCGGTGCCGCCCCATCCGCAGGCGCTGACCGTTCCCGCACTCCTGGCCGGGCTGGCCCATGCCAGTGCGCCGCTCGCCGACGTGCTGGCGCCGGCGCCCGCCCAGACCGTGACCGCGTGGTTGCCGACCGCTGGCGCGGGACCGCTCCCGTCACCGGGGGCGGGCGGCCTGCCAGAGTCCATCGCCGACCCGGAGTTACGGCCCTGGACCGTGCCGGCACTGGTTCTCTCCGCGGATGCGCTCGCGGCGCTGCTGACCCGTTTCCAAGGGGAAGGGCTTGGTCCCGGCCTGGTGGCAGCCCCCGACCTCATGTTCTGGGCGGGTCCCCTGCGCCTGGCGGCGGCGATCGCCTTCCGCGGGGCCATGCTGCCGTCGCTGCGCCGGCGTCCGGATGGCGGCTTCGCGGCCGTCTGGGAACCCCTCTTCTCTCCGCGGGAGCGCGCTGCGCTTGCCGACCTCGCCCGGTCCATGCCGGGCGCCTGCCGAGCGCTGGCCGGTGGGCCGGAAACGGTGCCGCCAAGCCGCCTGCTCGCCGAGTGGATTGCGTCCATCGTTGACGGGCTCCCGCGTGCGGCCGCCGCCGAACCGCCCGCGGGACGGACACCCCACGACCGGTGGCTGGCGGCACTCACTGCGCCCAAGGGGGTACTGGAGGGCAAGCCCGACCAGTGGGTATCCCTCGCTGGTGCGGTTCGCGACTGGGCCGCACCGGTGGCCGTACGCCATGACGCCGCCTACCGCCTCTGCTTCCGGTTGGAGGAGCCTCTGGACGCTGCGGTGGACGCCTGGCACGTGCGCTACATCCTCGAGGCGGCGGACGACCCCAGCCTCCGCCTGGACGCCGACCGGGTGTGGCCCCCGCGCTCCGGTGTCCCCCAGCAGGCGCGGGACGTGCTCCTGGCCGCCCTCGGGCGTGCCGCCGCGCTTGTGCCGGAGGTGGCGCGCACGCTGCAGGGGGACCGCCCGATCGGGTACGCCCTGGACGTGGCCGGTGCCCACGCGTTCCTCACCGAGACGGCGTCGCTGCTCGAGCAGGCCGGCTTCGGCGTGATGCTGCCCGCTTGGTGGGTAGGGCGCGGCGGAACGCGTCTGGTCGCCCGCGGCCATGCGCGTGCGCCCAAATTCTCCGCCAAGGGCGGCCTGGGCCTGGAGGCCGTCGTCGAGTTCGACTGGAGCGTCGCCCTCGGCCAAGAGACGCTGACGCGTGAGGAACTGGAGCGCCTGGCCGCCCTCAAGGAGCCGCTGGTCCAGATCCGCGGGCAGTGGGTGCAGGTGGGACAGGAGGAGATCCGGGCGGCCCTGGCACTATGGCAGGGCCGCGCCTCCCGGCGCGGTACCCTGCGGGACGCCCTGCGCCTTGCGGCCGGCGCCGGTCCCGACGGGGGCGCCGGCCTGCCGGTCGAGCTGGACGGGGCAGACCAGTGGATCCGCTCCTTTCTGGCTCGGCCGGACGAGGATGGCGCATCCTTCTCCGAGCTGCCGCCGCCCCCGCGCCTGCAGGCCACGTTGCGCCCCTACCAGATGCGGGGGTATTCCTGGCTGGCGTTCCTGGCGGAGCGGGGGCTCGGGGCCTGCCTCGCCGACGACATGGGGCTCGGTAAGACCCTTCAGACCCTCGCCCTGATCACCCGTGACTGGGAAGAATGCCGGCGGCCGACGCTGCTGGTCTGCCCGACCTCGGTCCTGGGCAACTGGCGCAAGGAGGTCGAGCGTTTCGCCCCGCACCTGCCGGTCCTGACCCACCACGGCCTGGAGCGCCTGCGTGCCGACGGCTTCCGGGCCGAGGCGGACTCCAGCGCCATGGTCCTGACCACCTATCCCCTGCTGGCCCGCGACCAAGAGTTGCTGGGTGTGGTGCGCTGGCGCGGACTGGTCCTGGATGAGGCGCAAAACGTGAAGAACGCCGAGACCAAGCAGGCGCGGGCGGCGCGCGCGCTGGCGTCGGATTACCGCGTCGCCCTGACCGGCACCCCGGTGGAGAACAGCGTCGGCGACCTGTGGTCCCTGATGGAATTCCTGAATCCCGGGCTGCTTGGCGGCCAGGCCGAGTACCGCCAGCGCTTCTTCACGCCGATCCAGGTCGACCGGGACCCGGAGGCCATCGCGCGCCTGCGGCGGCTGACCGGGCCGTTCACCCTGCGGCGGCTCAAGACGGATCCCGCGATCGTGGCCGATCTGCCGGCCAAGAACGAGATGAAGGTGTACTGCACGCTGACGCGGGAACAGGCGTCGCTGTATGCCGCCGTGGTCGCAGACCTCGAGCGGTGCCTCTCCGAGCCAGACGAGGGCGACGGCATCGGTCGGCGCGGCCAGATCCTGGCCGCCCTCTCCAAACTGAAGCAGGTGTGCAACCATCCGGCGCAGTTCCTGGGGGACGGATCGCCGCTGCCGGGACGGTCGGGCAAGGTCGAGCGGCTGGTGGAGATGGTGCAGGAGGCCGTGGCCGCAGGGGACCGACTGCTGGTCTTCACACAGTTCGCCCAGATGGGGGCACTGCTGCAGCAGCACCTCCACTCTGTCCTCGGGCAGGAGGTCCTGTTCCTGCACGGCGCGGTTGCGCGGGGGAAGCGTGAGCGGATGGTCGAGTCCTTCCAGCAGGGCGAGGGGGGCCCCCCGGTCTTCCTCCTCTCGCTCAAAGCCGGTGGGACGGGACTGAACCTGACGGCGGCCAACCGTGTCATCCACTTCGACCGCTGGTGGAACCCCGCGGTCGAGGACCAGGCCACGGACCGGGCGTTCCGCATCGGGCAGCGGCGCGATGTCCAGGTGCACAAGTTCGTCTGCGCCGGCACGCTGGAGGAGCGGATCGACGCGATGATCGACGGCAAGCGCGAGCTGGCCGAACGCGTGGTGGGGACGGGTGAGGCCTGGCTGACCGAACTGTCGCTCGCAGAACTGCGGGATGTCTTGGCGTTACGGCCGGAAGCGGTGGAGGACTGATGGCGGGCAAGCGCGGGCGATCCTCCGACTGGTGGGAGCGCGACTATCCGGACTTCCCCCCGTCCCGTCCCCGCGAGGCGGAGGGGGGCATCCGTGCGCAGTCGACACGCGGGGCGTTCGGCAAGAGTTGGTGGGCGAAACGCTGGCTGGCCTGGCTGGAAGGGCTCGGGCTGGGTACCCGCCTGACGCGCGGGCGGACATATGCGCGCAAGGGACAGGTGCTGGAGGTGGCGATCGAGCCGGGGGAGGTGCGGGCGCGGGTCCAGGGCTCCCGCGTCACCCCGTACCAGGTTCACATCCAGATTCCACCCCTGGGTCCCAACGAGTGGCGCCAGGTGGGCGCGGCCATCGCCGCGCGCGCCGCGTTCGCCGCCGCTCTCCTGGCCGGGCGGATGCCCGACGACATCGAGCAGGCGTTCACCGCCTCCGGCATCCCCCTCTTCCCCGTGCGGGCCCAGGATCTGCGTACCGAATGCAGTTGTCCTGACTGGTCCAACCCGTGCAAACACGTGGCCGCGGTGTACTACCTGATCGGCGAGGAGATCGACCGCGATCCCTTCCTGCTCTTCCGCCTGCGCGGCATGCCGCGCGATGCGCTCATGACGCTCCTGGCCCAGTCCGAAGCGACGGTAGAGGATGTGGACCTGGCGGTTGGGCCCGAGGCGCTGCCCACCGGGCCGGAGGCCTTCTGGCGGGGGATGGCTGCTGGGCCCGTAGCGCCGCCAGACGCGACCCCGGGCGGCATCGGGCTGGCGCTGATGCGGCGCATGGGCAACGTGCCCTTCTGGCGGGCGGCGCGCGGCATGGCCGAGGCGCTCGAACCCGCCTACCGCACCGCCGGGCAGCGTGCCGCCAAGTGGTTGGACGGCGCGGCCGGGCCGGTCGGTCTGCCGCCAGCCGGGGGCGGGGTCCAAGCGGCCAGGCAGGCGGCGGACGGGGCCACGGCGCCGGCCGCAGCCACGCCGGTTGCGTCCGGCGGTGGCGTGATTGCGGGCGGCAAGTCGCGGGACCGCGCGGCACTGGCGGCGGACCTCCAGGCCGGGGTGCCGGAGGAAACCCTGCGTGCCCGCTACGATGGCCGCCTCCTGCGCCCGTTCCTTTCCGCCAGGGGCGACGTCCGTTCCGGCGGCGGTCCCGCCGAGCATGCTGGCCGAACCCCGCCCCACGGCGGCGGGGGGACAGGGTCGGCACCCGGCTAGCCGCGGTGGCGCCCGCGCCGTCGCCGGGAGGCTTTGGCGCCGGACCCGCGCGCGCCGTTCTCCGGCGGTTGCGGGGCCCGGGTCGGGCAGGACGGGGCTCCGCTCACGCGGCTCACCGTCGCGGCGCGCGGACGAGCAAGGTGAACAATTCCACCCCCCACAGGGGCGGAGACGGCCGCCTGGCAAAGGGGGGCCCCCTGGTCCAGCGAAATGGGGGAGGGACATCGCCTAAACGGATCTTGTCAGGAAGTGGCGGCGCGTGTTACAGGCGTTCCGGCAGTTTCTGTTCCGTGGGAATGTGGTCGATCTCGCCGTCGCGGTGGTGATCGGAGCGGCGTT
>JAJZWQ010000122.1 GCA_021846605.1 Bacillota bacterium
CCGTGCGGAACATCTGGCTGCGCCCGCTCGATCCGCGCTTCCGCACCGTGCTGACAGGCGGGCGGGTCTCCGAGCCCACGACCCCCCCCGCGGGAATCGGGGGGCGAAAGGGGTGACGGACACTCAGGCTTGGGCTGCCGCTGCACGTGGCAAGTTCGACGAATTGGTGGCGCGCTTGGAGATGCCGGTCGGCGACCACATGACGCATGCCGACCTGGAGGACCTGCTTGCCGGGCAGGGGCGAGAGGTGCTGCGGCAACTCCTGCAGGACCGCATGGAGCTGCGGGCCCTGCGCGAGAGGTCGTCGACGCCCGGGGCGTGCCTCGCACCCACACCGTCCGGGACCAGGCCTGCACCCTGACCACGATCTTCGGGGACGTCCGCGTCCCGCGTCTTGCCTACCGGCGGCGCGGTTTCAGCAACCTGTGCCCCGCCGATGCCGAGCTGAATCTGCCCAGTGAGCAATACTCCCACGGGCTCCGCCGCCTCGCCGCCACCGAAGCCCGCAAGGGGTCCTTGGACGCGGCCACCGTCGGTGTGCGCCAGGCGACCCATGCCTCGGCCGTCGAACTCCCCAAGCGCCAACTTGGTGGCGGCGGCAGACAAAGGTCGCGCACTGTATAGTACGTATTGTTATACGTAGATGTAACTGATCAACAGTTCAACCCCCTTCCCCCCGTCGCGGCCCCTCAGGGGCTGGCCGAAACACGGGCGAAGAGCAGAAACCAGCGAGCCTGGCCGCCCGGCGCCGACGGGCCTCCCATCGCAGCATGGCTTGCGGTGCGCCACACGACGGCCCGGGATCAGCGCGGCAAGCCCAGTTCGCGGCCGAGGACTTCGGTCACAAAGCTCGGCCGGCTCTGGGCGAGTTGGCGGACGCGCTCCTTCGTCTCCGGCGCGGTGCCGAGTGCTTCGGCGGCCTGCATCGCCGACGAGTACGCCATCCAGACGTCGACGCCGCTGATCTCGTAGCCAAAGCCCTGCGAGAGCCAGTCGAGCGCGGCGTAACCGATCTCGACGGCGAACGCGGGCCGCGTAGCCAGGTGGTCGCGCGCGGCGCGCGCCAGCGTCTTCGGGTCGCAGGGTGACGCGTGGGCCAGAGCGATGGCGGCGCTGTAAAGGCCGAGATCCTTGGCGACGGTGAACCATTTGCCTTCCTCGCCCGGCGCCGTTCGGACGAGGTCCTCCAGGATCTGTTGGGGCGGCTTGTGCGGGTACGTCTTGGCCACCGCGCGGAACGTCGCCAGGTAGGTCCCGCCGCGGTTGGCCCGCAGGCCATAGCGCGTGTATGCCTCCTCGATCAGTCCCGCCGAGAGCAGGATCTCCTCACACAGCGCGTCGAGGTCTTCGGTCCACGGGCCGCGCAGCGACTCGGCCATGCGGATCGCCGCGGTCGTCTCGCCCACCGCGGCGGTGGCCTTCACCGCCCAGCGCTTGTATGGCCAGAAGGCCTCGTCCCGCAGCAGGTCGAGGATCTCGCTGTAGCGCTCGGCGCGATACAGGGCCGACAAGCACGCGCTCGTGCCGTGGAAGTAGGCGCGCGGGTGCTGATCAGGGCGGAGCGCCCTGCGGGTGATGTTCAGCAGGCGGTCGGCCCACTCCGCGGCGACATCCTTGGATGCGCACAGTTCGCCCCAGTGGTCGGCGAGCCGTTCGATGTACGGCATCTCATCTGCGGCGTGCGCCTCCCAGAGCCGCTCGAGCCAGGCGGCGCGCACCGGGGCGTCGGCGGGCGCCGCGGCGATGATCGGCACCAGATCCTCGACCGCGCGGTGCACGGCGGTACCGATGGCGCCCGACGAGCTGTCCACCTGCTCGATCGCCGGGGCAACGCGCTCCAGGAAGAGCACCGCGCCCTCGGCGGCGAGCGCCGGGTCCTGGCGCGCAACCTTCTTGATCTCGCTCACCGCCTGCTTGATGCGCTGGATCGCGGGTTGCGACTTCCAGCCGAACCCGCGCCGCCGGAAGCGGGCTTTGAACTCCCACTGGTGCTTGCCGGCGCTCGGGGTGCCTTGGGCGCTCATCGCGCCCCCCTGCTCCGATCGAGTTCGGCGCAAAGGGCCGGAAAGCGGCGATACTGTTGCCGCAGGGTGGCGGCCCACCGTCCTGTCTCCGTCGAACCGTCAATCGCCACGCAGGCGGCGACCAGGGACGCGGCGTGTCCGTAATGGCGTCGGCGTTTCCATTCGGTGACCCCGGCGATGCGCCTTTCGGCGGCCTCCCGCATCGCCGCCAGCACCACCTGTCGTGCCTCGGCGTCCGCCACACCCTGAACGCCAGCATCTCGCAGGAGGTCGTCCGGCCCAGGCGTCGTCAACTCCGGCACACCGTCGCCATCGGCAGTCAGCGGATCCCCGTCAGCGCCGTCCATGTCGCCATCGGGAACGGCGTCGACCGGGCGGGACGCCTCCTGGGCGCCGAGCAGCGTCTGGAACAAGGAGAACATCAGGTGCCCAGGATGCTCCCCATCTGACCAGCCGAGGCCGGGAGCGTCCGCGAGCAAGCGCGCCGCCTGCGCGACATCCCCCTGCAGCAAGGACAGGAAGGCGCGCTGGCGCGCGGCCTGCTGCAGACAGGCGTTCAGCGCCTCGGCCACGCGCTCGTGCAACGCTTGCGGGGTGGTCGCGCCTCCGAGCCAGCGACACAGGCGCGGCATGGTGGGTGCGGCATACCACGCGCGCCGCAGCCAGGGTGACAGGTCCTTGGTCCCCGTCTCCCGCGCCGCGAGCGCCGCCCCGTCCAAGAACCGGCCGCGCGCGAACGCTCCGTCCCGCACGAGGTCGGCGGCCTCGGCGTACGCGGCGAGCGCCGCCTGCCAATCTCCCGCCCCCCTCAGGCTCTCGCACCAGGCCCCAAGATCTTCGGCACTCCTGGTTGATCGAGCGATCTTGGCGAGCCCGTCCGGGCCCTCGATGCGACAGACGACTTCCCGCAACCAACGCCGCGCCTGGCCACTGTCGCGGGGACCAGACACCTCCCCCTCAACGATGCCGCGCCACGCGGGGAGAAAGTCGGCGAGTCCCGGCAGGGTCTCGTTGGCCGCGCGTTCCATCTCCAGGATCGGCTCGAACAGATCGCTGAATCCGCTCATCTCGTCAACGGCCGCGCGGACCATCTCTGCCCTCCGGGCCGGTTCCGCTGTCATATAGACCGATACAACGTACTGCACGGCGCACTCGTGGGTGCCGACGCTGAGGACCTCGTCGATCATCTCGTCCTGGCCGAGATCGATGTCCCCCGTGGCGAGCACCGGGAGCAGGGCGCCGAAGATCCGGTGCGCGGCAGCGTAGTCGTTGCGTACAAAGGCCGCAAGGCCGAGGCGCAGGCGGTCGTCGACATCCGCGGGATCTGCGTAACCGGCTCTCGCGATCGCCGCGGCGAAAGCAACGGCCTCGGCCACATCCCTCTCGGCCAAGGGCGCCGGAACCAAGGCGGAACTGCCAGGGGCCCCTCGCCGGATGATCACCATCCCCACGCGGTCGCGCGCATCATCGTCGAGTTCCAGCATGAGTTCGCCGAGCACCGCGCGTAGGTCGTCGGCGCCCATGGCGGCCAGTGCTGATTCGATGTCGCTGCGCGAAATTGCGGCAACAACCCTGCGCGGTGGTCTCTTCGTGGGATCCCGCCCCTTCCCGGCCGCAATCTTGGGCATCGTCGTCAGGCGCGCGGGTGATGCGGTAGACGATTCGGCGCCTCAGCGCCGCATCCCCTGGAACTCTTCGCCACAGTGGCCGAGGACCCTCTGGACAGGCGCCCGCACCGTGGTATCGGGGACGGTAGAACAGACCAAAGCGCCGCAACGGACGGCGAGACGTTACCGCTCAACCGCGGGAGGGGCTGGCCCTGCTGGCCTTCACGGAGGTCGCGGGCAGGGCGAATCGGTGGCGAGGCGCTGCTCATAGTGCCCCAGACGGGGGCTGGACAAGGGCTACCCCCGTCTGGACGATACCTTCGTGGACGATGAAGCGCATCGCAACCACCAAGCCTGGATGCGACTGGTGCAGGACAAGGTAGCCCGCTCCCTACGCTTCGGTCCGCACGTCCTCGAACAGCGCCAAAAGAAGCGCGCGGAGATCTACAACGACCCGCACAAGCGGAAGTTGCGGCCCCGCGAGTTCGATAGCACGTCGCGCACGCCGCCGGAACCGCTGGCGCGGTACCTGGATGGGTTTCGGTCGCCTGCAGTTGCTCGTGCGCCTGCCCCACACCCAAGAGGAACTCAGCCGGTCCTGGGCTCTGGACGCCCCGCTGGCCGCCGTCGAGGAGATCTGGCACACCTTGCGCAACTCGCACCGCGCCCGCAGTGTCATCGAGTCCTTCAACTCGATGCTCCGCACGCACATCCACGCCCACCGTGGCCTGCCGGACAGCCTGCTACCCCTGATCGGCCAGAACGTGCGGCCCTTCCCCCGTGGCGTGCACCGGGGCCAGGCCCCCTTCGTCGAACTCGGCATCCTGCCCCAGGACGCCCGTTCTTGGATCGAGCGCCTCTTGCACCCCACCGCCATGCCCGAACCTCAGACCGCCTTCCCGGAGGCTCTCGCCCCGGCCCCCCAGCAACTAGCCGCCCAGGACGACCCCGCCGCAGGTATGGCGTAGCACCCACCGTAGCCCCCGCAGGCACGGCCCAACGATTCTCGGCAATTGCGATGGCCCGACTCGCACTGCCGACCTCGGCTGCGGACGAAGCAGGCATTGGCGCAAATATCTTTCCCTCGGCACGCGCCTGTTGCACGAACTTTGGGCGTGGGTAGACGCTGCTACGAGGATTCCAGCGCCGAGGGCACCTGCCGCCGCAGCAGCCACGAGCCAACGCCTCAAATTCGGGAGACGACCTCGTGGCGTTTATGGATCTGGTGGCGGAGCAGTACAAAGACGCCAAGACGATCCACATCGTCTGGGATAAGCTGAACATCCACTATGACGGCAAGAGCGAGCGCTGGAGGAAATTCAACGCAGCGCACGACGGAAAGTTTGTGTTCCACTACACACCGCTCCACGCGTCGTGGGTGAATCAGGTAGAGATCTTCTTCTCGATATTGCAGCGGAAGGTGGTGCGGCATGGTAGCTTCACGTCAGCGCAGGACTTGACAGACCGGATCCTGGCCTTTGTCAACCGCTGGAACGGTGGGGAAGGTCATCCGTTCACCTGGACATGCCGCAGCTATCCGCTGGAGAAGGAGGCGGGTGAGGTGGTTGCCTCGCACTTGTCCTCGCCGAAAACACCCTGCACGAGAAGGGCTTTCCGCACGCGGTGCAGTCCCCGGCCCACCGCGGCGTGACATGGCCCGCACCGAGCCCGGCGAAAGTGGAGCGAGCGGTATCTACCCCCCTCCCGCTCCCCGCAGATCGGCCCACAGTTGGGCGACCAGTGTTTCCTGGTACGCCACGCGACCCGCCGCCAGGATGGCCCGCGCGCATGCCGCCAACGGCGTGTCCCCCAGGTCGGCCGCCAGGCGGCCGAGCGCCGCCGCCTCCGCTGCGCGGAGCGCCCGGCCCGGGGCGACCGCCAGGGCCGCGACGTGGTCCGCGGGAGCCATCCGCCACAGGGTCCAGTCCGCGCCACCGCCCTGGGCCAGCACCCGTCGCGCGATGACCAGGCCGTTCCCGTCGAAATCCCCCCCGTAGCGCACCAGGGCACCGGCCTGGGCCAGCCACGCCAGGAGGGTCAGGGCCGCCGCGCTGGGAAAGCCGGAAACACAGACCAGGGCCACATCCGCCGGCAGGCCGCGATCCACCAGGGCCTCAAACACCGCGGGGTTCTCCACCGCGTGCACCGCGCGGCCCCGCCAGGGGCCGGCGCCCCAGGCCGCCACCGCGCGCAGCGGTGCCACATACACCTGCCGATGGGCGGCGGCCGCCACGGCGGCCGCATCCTCGGGCGCCGCCAGCCCGAGGACGGCCACGGTCGAGGAGACCCCATCCGCAGCCAGGCCGGCCGTGGCCAGCAGGGCCTGCCGCTCCGTGGAGGCGGCGCCCGGCCGTCCACCCAGGGCGGCCAGGAGGAGCCTGCCCCCCGGGGTGTCGGGATCGAGCGCGTGGGGGTCCCCGAGCAGTTCGTTGGCGACCACGGGGAGGGGTCTTGCCGCGGGCGCCCGTTCCGACCGCGCGGCAAGCCGGCCCACCGCCGACGCCACCTGGCCGAGCCGCCCGACCGCCCCCGCCCCCCGCGCGCGGCTGAACTCCCGGCGCAGGGCCCGCGCCGCCGGCACGGCGGGATCCCGCACCGCCGGCCAGTCGCCCGCCACCCCGTCCACAAAGGCCGCGTAGTCGGTGTCGAAGGCCGCGGCGATCTGCGAGGGGGTGGGGCCGCTCGGGCCCAGCCAGGCGGTCAGCGCCTCCTCCAGGCCGCAGGCGAAACGGCTGCGCCGCAGCGCGGCGTCGACCTCGTCCAGACGCACCCCGCGTCCGGGGGCCAGGCGCCGGCCCAAAAGGCCCTCCAACGCGCGCCGCTCCTCGGCGGTGAGGTCCCCCGGTACGCCAGCGGCCGGCCCGTACCGCGCCAGCCGCCGGCGCGCATCGGTGAAGACGCGTTCCAGGGGCAGGGACCGCAGGTAGGAGGCGGCGGCGCGCGGATCCGCGCTCACGGTTCCTCCACCGCCGCCGCCTCCACCAGCCGCGTGCCGTCCCAGAAGAAGGGCAGCGCCGCGACGGTGTTGTCCCGGCGCCACAGCTCGTAGGTCGCGGCCGCCGGCAACACCTCCCCGGCCCCCCAGAGGCGTTCGCTGGCCATCACCCAACTGAAGTCGAATCGGCAGAGAAGGCGCAGCGTCTCGCCCACGTTGCGCGGGTCGATCCCGGCAAAGGCCTCGTCCAGGGCCAAAAGGCGCGGCGCGTCCGGGCGCGCCCGCCGGTAGCGGGCGGCGGCCGCCGCCGCCAGGGGCAGGATCAGGGCCAGGGACTTCTCGGCGCCGCTGCGCGTGGCAAAGCGGCGCTCGTCCAGAATCACCGCGCGTTGGTGTGGCGCGCGGCTGACGATCTCGAAGCGGAACCACTGTCGGTAGTCCAACGCCTTCTCCAGGGCCTCGCCGAAGCCCAGGGCCCCGATCCCCTCACGCTCGTCGCGCCGCACGCGCTCCACCTCGGCGCGGAAGGCGTCGGCCAGGGTCGCGCGCTCCTCGGGCGTCAGGGTGGCGGGGTCCCGCCGCAACAGGTCGAGGTGGGCGGCCACCCCGGCCCCGGGCACCGGCACCCACGCCAGTTCCAGCCGCTCGCCGCTGCTCAGCGGCGCGCCGGCCAGGTCGGCATTGATGGCATCCCGCCAGTCCTCGGCCTCCTGGATGCACTTGTGGAGCGCGTCGCGCATCTGGTGCAGGATGAAGTCCTCATAGAGCACCTGCTCCTCGTGCCGCAGCAACTGCTCCTGCTCGAAGAGCTGGCGCTGCAGGTCCTCCCGCAACTGCGCGGGCCAGACGGAGGGACCCGCGCCCCGGAAGCGGACCAGCCCCAACTCGTCGCTGCGCTCGGGACCGAACTCCGCCAGGACGTCCCGGGTCTGCACCTCCGTATCGACCATCCTTGCCCGGTCCCCGAGCAGGTCGGCCTCGACGCGCCGGATCTGCTGTTCGTCGCCGCGCCGGCGGGAGACGATGTCCCGGGCGACGTCCTCGGCGCCGCCCGGCCCCGAGCGCAGGCCCTCCAGATAGCGCAGGAGCTCGGGGCTGGGATAGGCGGCCAACTGCCGCTCCAGGGCGGCCCGCTCCTCCGCTTCCGGGCCCGTGGCCGCCGCGACGGCGTCCTCGGCACGCGCGCGGGCCTCCACGCGCGTCAAGGCGCGTTCGCGCAATGTGGCCGCCTCCCCCGCCGCCGCCAATCGGCGCTCGGCCAGGTCGCGCTGCTCGTCCAGCAGGGCCCGGAAGCGCTGCCGGTCCTCCCGTCCCTCCCGGGATTCGGTGACCACCTCCAGCGCGCGCACGGCCGCCAACGCGCGTTCGGCATCCGCGCGGTCGCCGATCAGGGAAGTCGCCGCCTGGGCCCGATCCGCGGCCGCCTGGGCCTCCGTCTGGCGCGCCATGGCCAGCGCCCGCTCCGCGTCGCCCAAGCGCAGGACGGCCCCCTCGGCCCGCTCGGCCGCCTCCACGGCTTGGCGGGTGGCGCGCACCAGGTCGTCCAGTCCGGCGGCGTCCCGCCCGCGCGTTTCCGGCACAGCGCCCTGTGCCGTATCCAGCGCCGCCACCGCGGCGCGCAGCCGGTTGTCGGCCGCCTCCTGGCCAGCCAGTTCGCGGTGCAGCCGCTGCTCCGCGTCGGCGACGTGGGCCCCCGCGTCGGCCGCGCGCGATGCCGCCTGGGGCAGGGCGGTGAGTTCGGGCAGGGCGTCCAGCGCGGCCACCTCGCCCTCGAACCGCTCGCCGGCCGCCACCGCCTCCTCCCACGCCGTCCGGGCCCCTTCGGCGTCGGCCGCCGCAGCCTCCCACGCCGCCCGCAGTTCCTCCAGCCGCTCCAGATACCGGCGGCGGCGGTTGGCCGCGCCGAAAAAGCGGGGGCGGGCGTCGGGGGCCACGGGCGCGGCCCACCCGCCCAACAGCCCCTGCCGCCAGCCGCCGTCTGGGGCAAAGCCGTCGGCCGCGCCCAGGGCGGCCGACGCCCCCGGCGGATCGAGGACCCAGGTGTCGCCGCAGCCCGCCGCGCGCAGCACCGCCTCCGCCCGCGCCAGGTCGTCTGGCGCCACGACCAGGGCGTCCAGAAGCCCGGACTGCTCCAGGGCGACTTCCACCTGCGCCGCCCCGCGGGCGCCCAGGACGGCCTCGGGGTCTTCGGTCTCATAGAAGGGCACGGCCGCGATGCCGGCCGCGGCCAGGTGGGCGCGCGCGGCCAGAACGCCCGGCGCTCGGGCCGGCGTCGCCTCGGTCTGCGCCTCCCAGGCCCGCAGTTCCTCTGCGCGCTCGGCCAGGGCACGATCAGCGGCCACACGCTCCCCGGCCAGCACCTGCCGGCGCTCCTCGGCGCGGCGGCGGGCCTCCGCGATGTGCGGCCGGATGGGCGCCAGCTCGGCCAGGGCGCTGGCCCGCGGCGCGCGATACGCGCGCAGGGCGCCGATGGCGGCCTCCAGCGGGGCGGCGGGCAGCGTCAGGGCGGACAGCCCCCGGGCCCAGTCGGCCACCGCCTGCGCGGCCCCCTCGGCGGCCGCGAGCAGCGCGGCCTCGTCCTGGGTCTTGCGGTCGCGCGCCTGCCGGGTCTGGTCCTGGGCCACCTCCACGCGGGCCCGCGCCTGCGCCGTGCCGGCGGCGGCCTGCTCCCGGGCGTCCCACGCCGCGCGCACCTGCCGCAGCAGGCGCTCGCGCTGCGCACC
>JAJZWQ010000123.1 GCA_021846605.1 Bacillota bacterium
CCGAATGGAACTACCGCGTCCGCCCCCGGGCATCAGCATCATGCTCAAGTTAATGTGCTCCGGCGCCTTACGTCCGGCCTACGCCGCAACGGACTCGTCGCCACACAGGGGCGCGGGTCAAGTCGCCGCGAACGTCCCGCAAAGGCTCCGGCCCACACCCGTGCCCGCCCCAGACCGGGGCGGTTCAGGCAGCAGGCGGCTCCGAGGCCCGGGCCCCCCTCAGGGCAGGTCCAGATCCTTCAGGATCACCAGCAGCGAGAGCTTGCGCGCATGGCGCTCCCGCAGTTGCGCCAGGCGCCGGGCGAACTCCGCCTCGCGACCGTCCCGGGCGGCCAGGGTCTGCAGGTCCCGCAGGAGGTCCCGCGCTGTCTGGTACTCCCCCGGCCGCTTGGTCTGGATCCGCGCCTCCACGTCTGCCCAGGCCGCCTCACCCCGGAGGGCCAGCGCGCGGAGACGGCGCTCCATGGCTTCGGCCTCGGCGCGCGCCCGCCGCTCCGCCTCCCGCGCCGCCCGCTGTGCGGCCGCGCGCTCCCGCGCCTGCCGCCGACGCTCGGCGGCCGCTAGGAGTGCCCCCACCGTCCGGGGTGCGCCGTCCGACCTGTGCCCTGGGGCCATGGCACGGCGGAAGCGGCTCCGCAGCGCCAACGCCACGGCGTCGGACGGCCCGGTGACCACCTGCGCCAACAGGGCGTCCTTCTCTGCGGGCGGCAGGGCCGCGATCCACGCCCCGAGTTGCGCCGGGTCAACCCCTGGGTCCAAGGGCGCGCTGGCCTCAGCCGCCGCCGCCAGGAGCTCTGCGTCCAAACGCAGGAAACGCGTGAGGGTCTGGAGCGCCTCCGAGGATGTCGCAAGCCCCGGGGGGACGGGTGGTTCCAGGACCTCGTCGTCCACCTCCCCCGACTGCACGGCCAGAAGCCATCCCACATACAGCGCCCGCGGGTCGCCTGCCGCCACCTCGTCCCGCACCGGCAGCAACTCCGCCAGGATCCCGGCCTCGCCGTCCTCCCGGTCGTCGTCGTACAGGTCCCAGTCGCCCTCTTCATCCGTGGACGTCAGGGCCAGGAGCACATGGGTCTCTGTCGCCCAGGCGCGCGCGGACTGCCCGGGGGCATACGGGGCCACGGCCCCCGGGTCCAGGAGGGTTCTGGGCCAGCGCAGGATGACCTGACGGGTACCCCAATTGGCCCGGTAGAGATGGACGTCGAAATACCGTTCCATGACTTGGTCGACATCCCCGCGGAAGTCGCCGAAGTTGTACGTGTTCACGAAGCGGGTCGCGCTGATCTGGGCCCGCGAGGACAGTTTGCGCAGTTCCTGCCGCTGCTGGCCCGAGAGCGGCTGGTCCAGGGCCCGAAACTCGTAGTACTGGTACTCGCTCACGCGCTCCCTCCCGCCCGGCGAGATTCGCCTCCGAACGCCACCGGTCCTGGGTGGTGGCGGCGTCCCTGCCGGGTGTGTAGGACGGGGCGCCCCAGCTGCCCTACGATCGCCTGCCGCGGGTGCGCAGGATCGAGGGATCGCCGCCCCCGTACCCGGAGTGCGACACAGCTTTTGCGCCGTGGGCGGCAAGACGCCGCAGCCGGCCGTCCTGCGCGCCCTGCGCCGGTGGTGGCGGGAAGGCCACCCGCGCCGCCCCGCCGCGCGTGCGACGGCGGCGGCAGGCGGACACCCCCTCGCCACCCCGGGTGTCCGGGCTGGGCTTTGACCTGGCCGGAGCGCCCTCTGGAAGCGCCGGTCTGCGGGGAGGTCCCGCCGTGCGCCCTTCAGCGGAGCCCCACGCCCGGGCCGATCGCTGCCTGGAGGCGCATGCGCTCCACGACTGGATTGCCGGCGCCTGCCTGCACTGGCCAACGTCCGCCCCTGACCGCCGCCGGGGGCGGTCAGGCCCCGTGGCACCGCTTGTACTTCTTGCCGCTGCCACAGGGGCAGGGATCGTTCCGGCCGACCGGCCGCACGCGCTCCCGTGCCTGGCTCTCCGCGCGCCTGCCGAGGGTCACGGGAGTCGGCGCCCCCGCCTGCGGCTTCAGGACGGCCAGGCGGCGGCGGGCGGCGCTGGCCGCCTCGCCCACCCCGGGCTCCATCCGGTCCAGCACGCGCTGCCAGTGCGCGGCGGCCGCCAGGCGGTCGTCCCGGACCTCGGCCAACTCTGCCAGGAGTTCGTGCAGTTCGGCGGAGTCGGACCCCAGGCCGGCGCCCCCCTGCGCAAAGGCGGCGGCGGCTCCGGGATCGCCGCAGGCCAGCCACTCCTGGGCCAGAAACAGCAACTCCTCGGCCGTGGCGGCCCCCGCAGCCGCCCGCCCTTCGGCATGATCCACCAGGTCCGGCAGGGCCAACGCCACGCCACCCCGGACCAATGGCGGCCGGTTGCGCACCCGGTCGTGCCACTCCGCGCCCGAAGGGGCCCTCGGGACGACATGGCGCAGCTCTCCGCCCCCCTCGTGCCCACCCAGGGGGCAGCCGTGTTCGGCGTGGCGGCGGTCCCATTCCTGAACCATCGCGATGATGTCCGCGATCGTCGTGCGCGTCGGCCGCAGGCGCCCCTCCATCCCGCAGGAGCGGCAGACCTGCCGCGGGGCCAGGACGACATCCCGCGGCACGTCGACGGTGTGCTGGCCCAGATGTGTGCGGGCCACACCCCACCGCACCCCGGCGGGGACGCCCTCGGGGGCGCCCGCCGGGCCGTCGGACCTGTCCGCACTGGGATCCACGCAGACGTTGATCCGTGTGACGTCATACAGGTGCACGTGCCCGCAGGACGGGCATTGGAGGGCCAGGCGCAGGGGCTGGCGACCGTCGATCTCGCCCCCGCGGTCCGCGTGGGAATCGGGGGGCGGGCAGGTGGCCCCCTCGGCGCGGATTTCCGCCGGCAGGGATGGGCGCGGCCGGCCGAGGAGGGCCAGGACCCGGTCCATGCGGGCCAGCCAGGCGGCAAGTTCTCGGTCTCCAGGCCGCCAGAGCTGCCGCACGCGTTCCAGCGCGGCCGGCACTCCGGTCTCGACGGCCCACTGCGCCGCCTCCGGCCAGAGGAACGGGTCGCGGTCGCACTCGACCGCCATGGCCGCCATCTGGGTCGCCGCGTCCGCGTCGGGGATCGCGGCCCACAGGGAGAGCGCCACCACGCGCTGCCGATCCGTGCCCAGGCGCTCGTCCGGATCCGGCCACTGCCCCGGGGTCGGAGGAGTGCAGGGCGCGGCCGCAAACGCCCGGCGCAGGACCGGCACCGCCTCCGGGTCGATCCAGCGCCCCAGGTCCAGGAGGTCGCTGATATCCGGGCGCAACCGCTCCACCGCTTTGTCGCCCACGTCCAGGAGGCGGGCGGTGGTCGCCGCGTCCAGGCGCGCATCGGCCGCCGCCAGGGCGGCGATCGCGGCCCGGACCCCTTGGACGAACAGCCGCCGGTCCCGCAGAGGCGGGCCCGCCCCGTCCGCGTCGGCCAACCGCTCCCATGCCGCCAGCAGGTGGTCGATCCACGCGGGGCCCCCGACCTGGGCCGCGATCACTGGGTACCAATAGGCGGGGTCTCCGTAGGCGGGATCCAGCGCGGCCAGCGCCCGCTCGACCGGATCGGCCATGCCCTCCAGCCCCAAGGCGCCCTGGCCCAGCCCCCCGGGCGCCAGTAGGGGCTGCCACCAGTCCATGGGATGGCAGATCGCCGCATAGAGGGCCACGCCGAGCGTCCAGGCCCGCAGCCGCACCTTGGTCGCGGCAACGGTGGGTCGGATCCGGGCGCCGAAGTGTGACCGCAGACCCAGAGTCCGCAGGCCCAACTCGGCCAGGCAGTCGCGCCGCGCCTGGTCCAGGTAGGCGGCCTGGGGGCTCAGGCCGGCGGGCGGCGGCGGCAGGGCCGCGATCAGCCCACGGATGGCCTCGCTCAGGAGCGGGTAGCTGCGGAGGGGCCGCCGGCCGTCCTGGTAGAGCACCCAGGGCGGCGGCCCGGCGGCCCGCCAGGTGCACCAGCCGGTCCAGGCGGTGTCGTCTGGGGGGCGGTGCGGGCCGAGTTGCTCTCCCAGGCCTCGGGCCACCTCGTCCACCAAGAGGGCCTGCGCCAGGTCGGCGAGCATCGCCCCCTCGTCGGCCTCGTTCACGGCACCCAAAACCATGGGCCCCAGGTGCGAAGGCTCCAGGCAGGCCGCGGACAAAAGACCGTCGGGATCGGGGCCCTTATCCCCGACCTTCCGGTACAGCCGGGCGGCGGCCGGGCAGATGCGCTCTGGTGCCAAGCACCGCAACTCCCGGGCAACTGCGATCCAGGCCTTGGCGGGCACGTCCGCAACGTGCGCCGCCCACCCGGCCGCGATGTCTGTCGCGCCCGCCCGGGCGGCCATCGCGGCCGCCATGCGCCGCCAGGCCTCGGGCACGTCTGGCCAGGCGGCCCGCACCGCATCGGCATCGGGCGCCAGCACCCGGTCCAGCAGGGCATGCGCGGCCTGGTGCGCGGCCTCGGGGTGCGCACCGCACAACAGGCGCAGCAGCGCGGCATCCCCCTGCAGGCGGGCGACCGCCCAGGCGACCACGTCGGGATCAGCATCGTCGGCAAGCCGCAACAGCTCCGCCTCCGAGAAGAGGGGGTGCGATGCGGCACGCGGGGTGCTCTCTGGGCCGGTTCCGACCACTTGGTCGTCCTCCCGTCCGTGCTGGCTGAGACTCCCACGCGGTGCGGCCCCTCGGCGCCCGGCGCCGCTGCCCGGACAGCGTCACGGCGGAGTACCGCCGCTTTGAGATGTTTGTATCACAGCTACAGAGGTCGACGGGGCTGTCGCAGTGGCCAGACGCCCTCCAGCCCCGGCCCAGTGGGCGGCCGATCCGGCGGGCTCAAAGCACGGGCTAGCTAGGGGTGCCGCCACCGGCTCGCCCCGCGGTCGGGGCGCGGCCAGGAGGGCAAACGCCAGACCGAGCACTTTCCCCCGCGTCGCGGCAGCGGTGGGTCGGCCCTCAAGGGGTGTGGGGGAGCCGCGCGGGCGTCTTCGAGGTGGCGGCCACCGGGTGCCGGTACTCCCAGAACGTCAGCAGGACGAACGCGTCGATCGCCAGTGCCCCGAAGCACTCCTCCAGGCCGTTGGAAGAAGGCCACGGGATCAGCTGGGCAACGACGGGCGCGCTCAGCCCCAGCAGGATGTACACCAGCCCGCGGCGGGAGCCGGCCAAAAGTGCCCCCACGCCCCAGGCGGTCGAGGCCAGCGCGGCCTGCAGGAAGAACCAGAGGGAGACGAAGTCGTGCGGGGTGGTCCCACCGTGGGTAGATCCCCACCAGGGCCAGGAAGATGCCGGCGGTCCCGAAGAGGCCCGAGGCGAAGCCCTGGACCCAGTGGCGCATCCCGGCACCGAGCGAGAGTCCGTAGAGCAGGATCAGGCTGCCGACGGTCATCATGCCGACGTTGTAGATCCAGGGATCGATGGCACCCGGTGAGCCCATGGCGCTCAGCGGGCTGCGCAGGACGGAGAAGGTGGGGTTGGCGGCTGAACTGACGAGGACGACCACCCAGGCCCAGAGGACGGCGACCGGTCCGGCGTAACGCAGCGCGCGCATCCCCGCACCCTCCCGCTGCCCACCCGGGTCAACCGTCGCAGCCGGCTAGAACCTGCTCGGCATGGGCCGTCGGGCGATCTGGCCCCCTGAGGCGGTGTGGAAGAGTACGCCAGCCGATCTGGCGGGACCTGTCCGCATGCGGTCCAGTTGCCAAACAGCGCACCTTTACCCCGCGGCGGGGCGTTCCCTCGGGCGGCGCCCGACGGGGTCGGCCTCTGGCGGGGTGAGGCACCGATGCATGGCTTCGCCTTGGCTGCGGTGGGTGGTAGCGTCCCACACCGGCAATGCGCACGGAGGGACGCCAACGGGACGCGGGCATTTGACCATCAGTAGCCCGTCTGAGCCCCTACCCCCCGCCCCCTCCCCGGCGGGCAGCCCGACGCGCAGCGGCCGCCTGCGCCAGCGCCTCCTCACGTTCCCCCAGGGCAGTGAGGGCGGGAACGGGCGTGGGGTGTCCCGAGGGGTCCAGGGCGACGAAGGTGAAGGCGGAGTGCGCCACCGGCCAGACCTCCCGCCCGTACCGCCGGCGCCAGAAGGCGTCCACCCGTACCTCCAGGGACGTGCGGAAGGTGCAGGTCAGGTAGGAGCGCAGCGTCAGGACATCCCCCACGGGTACGGGCCGTCGGAAGGAGACCTCGTCCACCGCCGCCGTCACGGTGGGGAGGCCCGTATGCCGGCTGGCGCTGATCGCGGCCAGTTCGTCCGCCAGGGCCAGGATCCAGCCGGCCGATGCCTGGCCGGCATCGCCCGCCTGTGCGGCGGGCACGATGCGGCTGGTGCTCTCCAGGCAGAGCGCATCCGCGCGGGCGGCACCCGGCAGGGAGATATCTGGGGGGAGGGTGTCTGGCTGGGCCAGGCGCCGGGCCCGCCGCTCGGCCGCCAGCCGGTACGCCTCCTCCTCCGCCGGGGTCTGGGGTACGACCTGCGGCAGCGGCGCCGGCCGGCCGCCGGCATCCAGCCCGACGACCGTCAACATGGCGGCGGCCGTCTGCCAGGTCCGCCCGGTGATCGGGTCCTCCCCGGACACGTCGACCTGGATCTCCATGGAGGTGTGGAAGGTGCGGGTCACCTGGGCGATCAGGCGCATGCGCTGGAACACGCCGATACCTGCGGCAAACGTCAGGCGGTCCAGGTGGGCGGTGACGCAGGGCAGGCCGGAGAGGTCTGAGGCAAGCTGCGTGGCCAGTGCGTCGGCCCGCTCCGTGACGTAGCCACCGAAGACGCTGTGGTAGGTGTTGAGGTCCTGGGGCCGGATCACGACGGCGATCTCGCTGCGGCAGGCGGCTACGGGTAGTTCCCGCACAGTGTCCCTCCAAGCTGGGCGATGGGCCCGGCGGCGGGCTTCGCACCATGGCGTGCTGGTCCCTGCTGCCCGCGCACGCTGTGGGCTGGGATACCAAGGCAGTATCATGCGCATGGAACACTTGGAGGCGGGGGCCATCCGGTGGACCCCGCTCCACATGGAAGCTGAGCGTCACGGCGGCGACGGGGAACGCTGAAGGCGACCGCAGAAGGCGAAAAGGGCGGTGGCTGGGTTGGGCCCGGTGGATAAGTCCAAGCGGCAGGCAGACCGGCGAACGCGGCGCGGGACCGAGTGGACGCTCTTCCGCCTGATCGTGATCCTCTTGGTGTGCTTCTGCGTAGCGATGTTCGCCGTGGAGAATGACTACCCGGTCACCCTAAGGTTTCTGGGGTTGCAGGCTCCGGGGGTGCGGCTCTGGCTGCTGCTGTTCGCGGTACTGCTGCTGGGAGGCCTGGCGGCGCTGGCGCTGGCCGGACCGGAAATCGTCCGGTTGCGCCGGGAGATCCGGGGGCTGCGGCAGGAGATGCAGGGACAGGACCCACGGAAGGTGGAGGGGGTGGGTCCGCTTCCGGCGATACGGGAGAGGATCCTCGCGCCGCACAAGGCGGTGGAGGATCCTCTCCAAGACGGCGCGCGCCCGGAGGGTGGGGGGGCAGCAGAAGCGGGACCGAAGGGGCAGGCGAACTGAGTGGCGGGCGGGTCCCCTGGGGGGCAGATGGCGCAAAGCGGAACAACGATCGGGGACTCGAGCCGCACCGGCATCCCGGAGTAACCGGCGGTGGCCCGGCGTTATACGCCCGAACCGAAGAGGACGACCGGGATCGTGCGCAAGAGGATGTATAGGTCGAGGCCGAAGCTCCAGTTGTCCACGTACTTAAGGTCAAGTTCCATCCAGCGCTTGAAGTCCACGTTGTTGCGGCCGGAAACCTGCCAGAGGCAGGTCAGGCCGGGGCGGAAGGCGAGCCGACGGCGGAAGTCTGGCTGGTACTCGGCCACTTCGGACGGGAGCGGGGGGCGTGGCCCAACAAGGCTCATTTGGCCCACCAGAACGTTCCACAGTTGGGGAAGCTCGTCCAACGAGTACTTGCGCAAGAAGCGGCCCACCCGGGTAATGCGGGGATCATTGCGGACCTTGAATACGGGGCCGTCCATCTCGTTCAAACTTGCCAACTCGGCGCGTCGCCGTTCCGCGTCTCGCACCATGCTGCGGAACTTGTAGCAGGTGAAGGGCCGGCCATGCAGACCGACGCGCGTTTGGCGAAAGAAGGCAGGCCCCGCGGGATCGTCCAGCTTCACAGCGAGGGCGCAGGCCGCCATCACGGGAGACAGGGCCAACAGGCTAAGGCCCGAGATGGCAACGTCCAGAAGGCGCTTGCCCGCGAGCCCAAGGCTGTCTGGCTCGGGGGACAAGAGAACCACCTGGCCTGTCCCACGGCCCAACAACCGTGCCGCAAACGCGTCCATGGACCAGAGGACTGTCTTGCCCTCAAGGAGGGAGTCCTCGACGAGAAACCGTAGGGAGGGATCGTCGAGCGATGCGGCGATTGCCACTTGGTCGATGACGCGGGTGTGGAGGATGTCTGGGAGATCGGAGTAGCGCCCTAGGATGGGGAGTACGCTGCCGACATCCGTTCCTTCGCCGTCAGGGATCAACAGTCCAGCGGGACGCAGACCGGTGCCCTCGCGAAGGAGGCCCCGGCCAAGACTGAGACAGGCAGTGGTAGGGCCAACGAGCAGCACTTCGCGGGCGTCGAAACCCCGGCGGCGTCGGATGGCCAGGTATTCGCGCATAAGGACGCGGGCGGTCACCGACAGCAGGCAACCCAGGACAGGGAACCCGCCGAGCACCAAGCGACTGACCAGGAGTTGATGCGCCATGAGGGAAAAGGCGAAGAGGAGGATGCCGCCGACGGCGTTGAGCACCACAGTCTCCCGGATTTCGACAAGCAGTCCACCGAGGCGGTAGGGCAGGTCCCGTCGCATCACGAGGGAGAGTATCCACCAGACCAAGCCGACAAATGGGAATAGGGTGAGGTAGAGACCATGGGACGCGGAGAGACCGCCGACATGCCAACGAACGACCAAATAGTATGCGAGAGCAACGGAGCCCACGTCGATGATCGAACTCACTTCGCGCCTGCGCCCACCCATCGCTTACACCACCTCGGACGTCAGACACGATCGCCTGACGCGACCAAAGCCAGCCCAGACGAACGCGTCAGCCCAGGGAACTGGCAATCCGTCATAAGTTTGGTAATGGGGCGGTCGATTCGTGTCGGTGAGTGCCCAATCCTGCCGACCCAGGTCGAGGTGGCACCACTACAGCCTGTATGTCATCATCGACGTCTTCTCACCCGAGTTCAGGAGTAGGTGGGCACGCGGAGGGGGCGTGAAGGCAACGTGTAGCGTCCCAGGATAGATCAGGCATTCCGCATG
>JAJZWQ010000124.1 GCA_021846605.1 Bacillota bacterium
CGGCTTCTCCCTCCACGCGGACCTGAATGCGGCCAGGAACATCGGAGCCAACCACCTTGCCAGCCTCGCTATACGTGGGACTGGCGGGCCGCTGTCAGGCGGCCTATCGCAGCACGATCCGGTAGCCGCAAGCCCCCGGCTTTAGCCGTGGGGTCCTGACTCCCGCTCCCCGGCCAGCACGGCCGCCAACCCGCGCAGGGCGAGCAGGTAGCTCTGGGCGCCAAAGCCGGACACGCTCCCCCGGCAAACCGCGGCGACCAGGGACCGGTGCCGGAAGGGCTCGCGCCCCTGGGGCTGGGACAGGTGGACCTCCACGGCGGGCACCCCGAGCCCGGCCGCCGCCGCCAGGGCGTCCCGCACCGCCACGCTGGTGTGCGTGTAGGCGGCGGGGTTGATCACGATCCCCTGATAGCGGTCGATGGCCCGGCCGATCTCCGCGACGATCTCGCCCTCGCCGTCATGCTGGCGGGCGGTGACCGCCAGGCCCAACTCCCGCCCCAGGTCCACCAGGGCGGCGTCGATCTCCGCCAGCGTCGTCCGCCCGTAGACCCCGGGTTCCCGCCGCCCCAGCAGCGCCAGATTGGGGCCGTGGATCACCAGCACTGCGGACACCGCCGTCCCCCCCATCTGGCAACCGCCCCCGATTCGCGAAACGGATCCCCAGGGCCTGCTCGAAGCCCGCCCGCAGGGCCTCCTCCACCGCCGCGCGCGCCGGAGGCGGCTGCAGGACGTCCGCCAGGCCCGCGGCCCGCCGGGCCAGGAGCGGGCCCGCCCGCGGGTCCAGGCCCAACAGGCGCACGTGCAGCGCCGGATCGAAGGTGCGGGGCAGAGAGCCGTGCTGCAACAGGTAGCCGGCGCGGCGCACCTGGGCGCTGCCGGTGACCTTGCGCCCGGCCACCACCAGTTCGGCGCTGGCCGCGGCGTCAAAGCAGGCGCCGGTGCGCGTCTCCAGGCGCCGCCCCGCAGAGAGCTCGGCCGGCACGCCCAACAGGCGGTAGCCGGCAACCAGCCCGCCTGCCAGCCAGGCATAGGCCTCCAACACCCCGGGGGGTGCCAGCGCCGCGGGAAGGGCCACCGCGTAGGTCACCTCGTCGGCGGCGTGGAGCACCGCGCGCCCCCCCGTGGGACGGCGCACCACGTCCCAGCCGGCGGAGGCGCACGCCGCCAAATCGCAGGCCACCGCCGGGTCCTGGTGGTGGCCGATGCTGACGGCTGGCGGGTCCCAGGCATACAGGCGCAAGGTGGGCGGCCGCCGTTCCGCCGCGACGTCCTCGGCCAACGCGATGTCGCGGGCCATGTTCTCCGCACCAGAGCACGCCCCGTCGATCAGCAACGCCCATTCCGGCCGCGCGGCCGCCACGGCGCTCACCCGCGCAACTCCACCACGGTCGCCCCGGCGCCACCTTCGCCCGCGCCGCCCAAGCGGAAGCCGCGCACCTGGGGGTGCCCGCGCAGGAACTCGGCCACGGCCTCGCGCAGGGCGCCGGTACCCTTGCCGTGGATGATGCGGATCTGGGAGAGCCCGCCCAGGACCGCGTCGTCCAGCGCCTTGTCCACGCGGGCCACCGCCTCCCAGCGGTCCATGCCGCGCAGGTCGTGTTCGATGGTCACGCCGCCGGCCAGCGGCACCTCCGCCAGCGGGGCGGCCGACCTGTGCGGCTTCGCCTGGGGCGGCGGGGCCGGCTCGACGTCGGCCAGGGGCACGTTCAGCCGCAGGGCACCGCACTGCACCAGCGCGGCGCCCTCGGCCGGCGCCTGCGCCAGCACCCCGTGGCGGTCCAGGCTGCGGATGCGCACCGGCTGGCCGGCGTGCAACCGCGGCGCCGGCACCGCGGCGGTCTCCCCCAGGCGCTGCGCCGCCTCGCGCAGACGCTCCCGCTCCTCCACCGCCTCCACCAGCGTCGCGGCGCCGCCCTCCTCGGCCAGGCGTCGCAACTGTCGCAGGACAGCGTCCGCCTGGCGGCGCGCGTCGGCCACCAGGTCCACCGCCTCGCGCCGGGCGGCCTCCAGGAGTTCGGAGCGCCGCCCCTCCAGTTCGGCGCGCTCCGCCTCCAGGGCCTCGCGCAGGTCCGTCGCCTGTCGCGCCGCTTCCTCGGCCCGCGCCGCCTCCTCCTGCAGCCGCCGTTCGTTGCTGGCCAGGCCCGCGATCAACTGCTCCACCGCCCGCGCGCCCGGCCCCTGCAGTTCGCGTGCCCGGGCCACCACGGCCCCGGGCAGCCCGAGCCGCTCGGCGATGGCCAGGGCCTGGCTGGGCCCGGGCACGCCGATCACCAGGCGGTAGGTCGGCGCCAGCGTCTCGGGGTCGAAGGCCACCGAGCCGTTCTCCACGCGGAGCGTGCGGTGGGCGAAGGCCTTGAGCTCGCTGGCGTGGGTGGTGACCAGCACGCGGGCGCCCCGGGCCAGCAGGTGCTCCAACAGGGCCATGGCCAGGACCGCCCCCTCGCCGGGGTCCGTGCCGGCGCCCAGTTCGTCCAGCAGCACCAGGGCGCCGGGGACCACCGCCCGCTCGGCCGCGACGACGGCCTGCATGTGCGAGGAGAACGTCGACAGGTTCTGCGCCACCCCCTGGTCGTCGCCGGCGTCGCCACACACCAGCGGGAAGATACCCATGGCCGCGGAGGCCGCCGGCAACTGCAGCCCCGCCTGCAGCATGCAGACGAACAACCCCGCGATCTTCAGGCAGACCGTCTTGCCGCCGGTGTTGGGGCCGGTCAGCACCAGGGCGTCGAAGTCCAGTCCGAGCCGGAGGTCCACCGGGACCGGCTGCCGCAGCAGGGGATGGCGGGCGGCACGCAGATCCAGGCAGGGCTCGGGCAGGATGTCTGCGGGGACCGCGTGCCAATCCAGCGCCAGCCGGCCGCGGGCGGCCGCCAGATCAAGCGCCGCCGCGGCGTCCAGCCCGCGGGCCAGATCGCCCGCCCGCTGGCCGATCTGCGCCGAGAGCGCGGCCAGGATGCGGGCGACCTCGTTGGCCACCGCCGCCTGGGCGGCGCGCAGACGGTTGCCCAACTCGACCACGACCAGCGGCTCGATGAACACCGTGGCTCCCGACGCCGATTGGTCGTGGATCAACCCGGGCACGAGCGAGCGGGCGTCACTGCGGACCGGCAGGACGAAGCGGTCGCGCCGCTGGGTGACCAGGGGCTCCTGGAGCGCGCCATCCAGGCCGGCCGAGTGCACCAGCGCCTCCAGGCGGTCGCGCAGGGCGGCCTCGGCCAGCCGGGCCTGGCGGCGGGATGCGGCCAACTCTGGACTTGCGCGGTCGGCCAGTTCCCCGTCGGCGGAGACGCAGCGCTCGATCTCGGTGGCCAACGGCGAGAAGTCGGCGATCAGTTCGCCCCAGTCGGCCAGGTGCGGCGCGTCCCCCGCGTGGGCGCGCGTGAACCCGGACACCACGGACAGCGCGGCCGCGGCCAGGCCCACGCGTCGCACCTCGGGCGCGCCCAGCACCCCGCCGCGGCCGCACCGCCCGACCTCCGCCCGGACATCGCCCAGCCCGCCCAGCGGCAGGGGGGTGCCCACCTCGGTCAGGAGGCGCGCCTCGGCCGTCTCGGCCTGCGCGGCCAGGACCTCGCGGGCGCGGGCGTGCGGCACAAGGCCCAGCGCCCGCTCCCGACCCAGGTCGCTGGCGCAACGCGCCGCCAACGCTTCCAACACCGCGGGAAAGTCGAGGATGCGCAGGGTGCGACCGTCCGCCAGCAAAGGCGGCGGTTGCAGGCGCACCCGGCGCATGCCCAGTTCGTTCGCCATGGGCCTATCGTATCACGCGGGCGCCGCGCTTCAGGCGATCGCCACCATCCGCTCGATCGCCAGGCGCGCCCGGTCAGCGACGTCCCTGGATACCCGCACCTCATACTGCATGTCGCGTAGGGCGTCGCGCGTGTTCTCCAGGGTGATGCGCTTCATGTAGCTGCACACCGCCTCGGCGTTGACGGGCAGGAAGCGCTTGTCGGGGTTGAGCTGCTGCATGCGGTGCAGCACGCCGGTCTCGGTGGCGACCAGGAACTCCGGCGCCTTCGATTTTTCGGCGTGGCGGATCATGCCCTCGGTCGACAGCACCGCGCTGCGCTCGGCGGGGATGGTGCCGTCGCTCAGGTAATACAGGACCGACGATGTGCACCCGCATTCCGGATGCACCAGCAGTTCGGCGTCGGGGTGGGCCCGCCGGGCCTGCACCACGTCCTCGGGGAGGATGCCCGCGTGCACGTGGCACTCCCCCATCCAGATGTGCAGGCGACGGCCGGTCACCTTCTGGATCCAACTCCCCAGGAAGAAATCGGGGCAGAAGAGGATCTCGCGGTCGGCCGGGATGGCCTCGACCACATGCAGGGCGTTGCCCGACGTGCAGCAGTAGTCGCTCTCCGCCTTGACCTCTGCGCTGGTGTTCACGTAGGACACGATCACCGCACCCGGGTGTTCGGCCTTCCAGCGGCGCAGTTGCTCGGCGTCCAGCGAGTCGGCCAGGCTGCAGCCCGCCTTGAGGTCGGGGATCAGCACCGTCTTCTCCGGGGCCAGGATGGACGCCGTCTCCGCCATGAAGTGCACTCCGCAGAAGACGATCACGTCCGCGTCCGTCTGCGCCGCCTGCCGGGACAGCCCCAGCGAGTCCCCGGCGTAGTCGGCGATGTCCTGGATCGGACCGATCTGGTAGTTGTGCGCCAGGATGACGGCGTTCCGCCGCCGCTTCCAGTCCCGGATCTCCTCCACCAGCGCGGCGTCACGCTCGGAGAGCGCCGCCGGTTGCGTCGAAAGTGCCACGGTCCTTCACGCCCCCGAGGCCGGACGCGGGACCCCCCGGTCCGGCAGAATATTCAACTGAGCATAGCACCAGCGGCGGAATTCAGGGGGAACTGCCCGTCCATTCGATCTTCATGCTGATGTCCAGGGCAGGGGCCGAATGCGTCAGCATCCCCAGCGAGATGAAGTCCACGCCCGTGGCGACCACCTCGGCCAGATTCGCCAGCGTCACCCCGCCCGAGGCCTCGGTCCGCGCGCGCCCGGCGATCAGCGTCACGGCGGCCCGCATCTCGGGGGGCGCCATATTATCCAGAAGGATGATGTCCGCCCCCGCCGAGAGCGCCTCGGCCACCTCCTCGCGCGTGCGGCACTCGGCCTCGATGCGCTGGCCGAAGGGTGCGCGCGCCCGGGCGGCCCGCACGGCGGCGGCGACGCCGCCCGCCGCTGCCGCGTGGTTGTCCTTGATCAGCACCCCGTCGGACAACCCGAAGCGGTGGTTACGCCCACCCCCCACGCGCACCGCGTACCGCTGCAGCCAGCGCAGCCCCGGCGTGGTCTTGCGCGTGTCCAGGATCTCGGCGCGCCCGGCGGCCAGTTGCGCGGCGCTGCGGGTGACGGTCGCCACCCCCGCCAGGCGCTGCAGCAGGTTGAGCGCCACCCGCTCACCGCTCAGCAGCGCCGCCGCCGGACCCGCCACCTCGGCCAAGCGCACCGGCGGGTCGCTGACCACGGTGCCGTCAGCAGCCAGCGTGCGCCACTGCACATCCGGGGACAGCAGTCCGAAGACGCGCGCCGCCACCGGCAGGCCGGCCACCACCCCCGCCTGCTTGGCCAGCATCACGGCGCGTACCCGGAGTCCGGGCGGCACGCAGGCCGCAGTCGTGACATCCCCGTTGCCAATGTCCTCGGCCAGGGCCGTCCGCAGCAGGCCGTCCAGCGCCGCCGCCGGCCAGCCCTCCGGCCAGCGGTGCGCATCCGCGATCTCAGCCGGCGTCCCGTTCATTCCCACACCTCACCTCGGGGCGGCTGCCCCGCCGTTGTGACGAAATGGCAGGCCAGGGCGGGGTCCTCCTCTGGATAGTCCTGCCGGAAGTGCGCGCCGCGGCTTTCCCGCCGCGCCTGCGCGCCGGCCGCGATGAGTCCGGCGACGACCGGCTCGGTGGACGGCGGCAGCCCGCTTAGCCGCTGGGCGAGGCGGTCCAGCCCCGCCGCGTCGCGCACGATGCCCGCGTCGGCGAACATCCACGCGCCCAGTTCCTGCCGGAGCGCCGGCGGCAGGCCGGTGAGCTCTGGGGGGATGGGGGGCATGCTCGGCGCCGTCTCGGCCAGGGCGGCCTCCGCCGCCCGGCTGCCAAAGACGAGGCATTCCAACAGCGAGTTGGACGCCAGCCGGTTGGCGCCGTGCACCCCTGTGCAGGCGGCCTCCCCCACGGCGTACAGCCGCGGCAGCCGGGTGCGGCCGAACAGGTCCACCACCACCCCGCCCATCAGGTAGTGGGCAGCCGGCGCCACAGGGATCGGCGCGGCGAGCGGGTCGAAGCCACGCGCCCGCAACCCCTCGAACAGGCGGGAGAAGTGCTCGCGGGCGCCTCCCATGGCCTCGATGCGCAGTTCCACATGGTCGGCGCCGGTGGCCGCCATCTCGGAGGTGATGGCACGGGCCACCACGTCGCGCGGGGCCAGCTCGCCCGCCGGGTCGTAGCGCCGCATGAAGCGCTCCCCGTGGAGGTTCCAGAGTTGGGCACCCTCGCCGCGCAGGGCCTCGCTCAGCAGGAAGGCCGGCCGTCCCAGCGCGAAGGCCGTGGGGTGGAACTGGACGAACTCCAGGTCGGCCACGGCCGCGCCGGCCAGGTAGGCCAGCGCGATGCCGTCGCCGGCGGTCGTCTGGGGATTCGTGGTGCGCGCATACAGGCCGCACGCGCCCCCGGTGGCCAGGATGGTGGCGCGGGCCTGCACCAGACAGGCGCGGCCGCGGCGGAGCACGAGCGCTCCAGCACATTGCCCGCCCACGCCGTCCAACCCGATCAGGCGCGCGTCGTCCCAGGCCATCAGGCCCGGCTGGGCGAGCACTTGCGGGGTCAGGGCCTGCACCACCGCCTGGCCCGTGGCTCCACCGTTGGCGTGCACGATGCGGCGCCGCTGGTGCCCGGCCTCCAGCCCGAGCGCCGGCCGGCCGTCCGCCTCAAGATCGAAGGGGACGCCCAGCGCCAGCATCTCGGCGATGCGCGCCGGTCCCTCCCCGGCCAGCACCTCGACGGCGCTGGGCTTGCAGAGTCCGCGCCCGGCCTGCAGCGTGTCGGTCACATGGAGGGCGGGGTCGTCCTCGGCGTCCAGGGCCGCGGCGATGCCGCCCTGCGCCCATGCCGAGTTGCTCTCATCCAGGGCGACCTTGGAGAGCAGGAGACACCGGCCATGGGGGGCCAACTTCAGGGCTGTGTAGAGCCCTGCCAGCCCGCCGCCGACGACCAGGAAGTCGACGGTGACCCGTTCAAAATCGGCGCCGGTTGCCGCCGAACCGGACGGAGCCCCGTGCGCCCCGTCAAATGGGGCGGGTGGCGTTGCCCTTTCCGTGAAAAAGGCCCTCCTGCGGAAGCCGCCGCGCCCCAACCACCGGGGGTGCTTGTGAAACGCGGCATTTCCGGGATGGTAGCACGGGCGGGACCCCAGGGCAACCGCTGTCGAGGAAAGGCGGATGGCCGTCAGCGGTGCGCCAGGAGTACCGCGTGGCGCTTCCGCCACGTGCCGGTGCCGCCGGCCAGGGCCTGCAGGGTTCCAGGGGCCAGGGCCGCCAACGCCTCCCGGATGACGCGCCCCTCCGGGCCGTCCGGGGCCACCGGTCGCAGCCATTCGCCAAACGACACGAGGGCGTCGGTCGCTTCGACGCGCACCAGGCGCAGTCCGGCGGCCTCCAGGAGCGCGCGCCACTCCTCCTCGGACAGCATGTGCACGTGCGTGGGGTCGCGCAGTTGTTCGAAGCGGTCGGCTTCGGCGCCCACCTCGGCCCTGGGGCTGAGGTCGCTGATCCCCAGCCGCCCCCCGGGCCGCAGCACCCGGGCCATCTCGGCCACGGCGGTGCGGATGTCGCGGAAGTGGTGCGCCGCGCGGCGGCAGGTCACGATGTCCGCGCTGCCGTCCCCAAAGGGCAGCGCCTCGGCAACGCCCAGCACGAAATCTGTCAGGTCCGCCACCCCCTGCGCCGCCGCCAGGGCCTTGGCCTCCGTCAGCATCGCGGGCGTGGGGTCAATCCCGGTGGTGCGGGCGCCCCGGCGGGCCAGCGCGACCGCCGTGTGCCCGGTGCCCGTGCCGACGTCCAGGGCGCGCTGCCCGTCCGCCGGCGCCACCCACTCCACCAGCAGGGCCAGGTCGGGGCCGGCGGCGTGGGTCGGGGATGTGGCATAGGCGTGGGCGTGCTGGCTGAAGAAGGGACTGGCGGCGTCGTCATCACGGGCCATGGCGTCCTCCCCAAAACTCTGGTTGGTGCGACGGCGAATGTCGGTCCGGCCCCTTGGACGCCGCTTGGTTCGATTCCTGGTGCCCAGAGACAGCGAGCGAGGGGGCAGCCACGGCCGGGCCGGATGGTCCTGTGGGGTGGGGGGATACACACGGCCCCGACAGAGGGCTTTTGCGACCACCGAGATCCCGTGATCGGCGATGCGCGAGCCGGGATGTCTCCGCTGCGCCCGCGTTTCATGCCCGGTGTCGCCGCCAGGCCAGCACGGGGCCTCAATCAGCGCCGAGGGCACGCACCGCCTCCACCTTGTGCCGCATGCTCGTCTCCTTGTCCCGGCGCTCATCCACCTTGATCACGGTGGACACCCGCTGGGCCCCCGCCGCGAACACGGCCTCCTGCATCTCGGCAATGAGCCCGAAGATCCGCCCCAGGTCCCCCTCGATGCTGGTGAACATCGGCCCCAACTCGTAGCCGACGTCCCCGGCCCGACGCAGCACCGCCTCGGCGGCCGCCACATAGCGGCTGACGCTGGGTGAATCGGACCCCACCGGCGTAATGCTGACGGCCACGATCGCCTTCCCCATGACGCGCGCTCCTCTCGTGCCTCCCGCGCCGGCATCCCCGGCGCCTGCGGTATCACCGACAACCCCAATGGTACCCGGAACCGCCCCCGCCCCGGCAAACCCGCACCGAACCCCGAAGGCTCGCCTGGCAGCGCCTGCGCTCGGTGTACGTCGCGCCCGACTCGTCTACCGACGGCGCGTCCTCGCAGGATGTGTTCCGGACCTCCAGCCGCTCGCCCTCCAGGGCCTCGGACAGCGGGTGGACCTCATGCCGGTAGGGCCGCCACCTCCGCTGTCATGACCGTCGCCTATAAGACGACGGCTTGCCAATCACCCCGCTTGCGCGGGCGTGGCGTGCGGGCGCATGACGGCGCCCCGGCGACCGATGTTGATCGCCGCGATGTGGTCTGCTGGCCCACCGAAGCCGCAGTCCAC
>JAJZWQ010000125.1 GCA_021846605.1 Bacillota bacterium
TACATTCGCCACGCCGCTTGGTAGCTGATGCCTTGCTCCTTCGCCCACACGCTCAACTTCATGCATTCAGTATACCACACCTATTGCTGGACGTAGATACAACTGGCCAACAGCCGGCACCCTGTGCAGTTCTGCCTGCCGCCCGAAGCGGACCGCGTGCGGCGGCCAAAGGGGGGCACGACGGTGAACGTCAGCGACGATCCGGTGGGTTTGGGCCTCTCGCCGTTCGGTGGCTGCGCCAGCATGGAGGAAGCCATGCGCCCCGGCCTCTCCGTCGAGGAGTGTGTGCGCCACCTCAAGCGCTACCACTATGCCTTCCGTCGCCTGCACGGGATCTTCACGGCGCGCCTCCCTGCCGAGCCGCTCTATGAACTCAAAACGGCCTTCAGCATCCACGCCCACATCTGCGCGGAGCACGTGGCGGCGCTGCGGGCCCGCGTGGGCGAGATGCGCGAGCCGCCGCTGGGCATGGAAGACGTCCCCGACCCCACCCTGCAGATCTTCTTCGACGGGATCCTGGCCGCCCCCAGCGCCGCCGCCCTGGTGCGTGGCCTGTACGCGGAGGCCGTTCCCGCCCTGCGTGGCGCCCGCGAATCGAACGCCACCTCGCCGACACCAACCCCCTGGCCGACTACCCCTCCGCCTGGCTGTGCCAGATGGCGCTCCTGGAGTTGGCCGACATCGAGCGCTTCGGGGCAACGGCGGTGGACCGCCTGGCCGGCGGTGCCGCCGCCGTTGGTCTTGCCGGGTGGGCGGGCCTGCTCCGCGGCGCCCTGGCCGCCGCGGGTGGACTGCACGGTGCGACTACTACCGAAGACATGTCCCGTCAGCTCTGGGACGAGGGACGGCACTCGCTGATGGGGCTGGTGGGCTTCGCGCGGTTGGGGGTCGACTGGCGCCAGGTGATGGTCAACTTCACCTGGTGCCTGGGATTGAACACGCAGCTGACGCCCCGAGAGCGGCACGGCGTCCTGTATTTCATCGAGCAGGGCCTGATGCCGCGGACGGGCAAGCGCTTCGAGTGGGAGGTGGCCCAGGCCTCCGGGGATCCCCTCTCCACGCTCTTCCAGGACTACGACTGGGCAGACGAGGTCCTGCACGCCAGGATCGGACGGGACCTCTATGTGTCGACGTTCGCCGATTCCAAGGAGGCCATCGCCTGGGGGGACGCCTGCTGGTCCAAGGTCATGGACGGCTGGGAGGACTGGCGCCGCCAGGGCCTGACCGCCCACCGCAACTGGTGGCCCGAGGTCTACCGCGAGGCGTGCGCCCGCTGAGGAGAGGCGCCGGATCCCGAGGTGCTGGCCTATGCCGAGGACTATTCGAAGAAGCGCGCGCATCTCAAGGCCTTCGCCGAATAGGCGCGGTGGCGGAACGCCGGGGAGGGGGATCGGGGTCTCCCCTCCTATCTCCCCGGTTCCGGCGACGGGGAGGCGGCGGGCGGGGTCTTCTGGCGCTGTTCGTCGCGGATGTGCTCCAGCGTGGCCGCCACGGCCAGCAGGATGTGCGAGGCCGCGTCGTCCTGCTCGTGCACGGATTCCACCCAGGCCTCGACCGCGAACGAGGTGAGCACGGTCGTCAGGTCCACCAAGCGCACGGTGAGGGCGCCGCGCATCAGGGGATCGTCGTGCTCCAGTTTGGTCGCCATGGCCTGCAGCCGTTCCCACAGCAGGGCTGGCGGGATGGCGGCCTCCGCCTCGGAGCGCACGCGCACCTTGCAGCCGTGGGAGTGCGAGTGGTTGCGCACGGTGGAATGGAGCAGCACGGCGTTCGGGATCAGCATGACCTGGCCGTCGGCCGCAGTGCAGATGGTGTGCAGCAGGTTGACGTCCCGCACCCGGCCGCGCTGGCCCGCCAGGATGGCCTCGTGCGGGTAGGAGGGGGCCAGAAACGGAAGACGCCAACTGACCACGGTCACCTCGTCACCGATCTCGAACGGGCGCCAGATGACCAGGACCATGCCCGCGAGCACGTTGCCGAAGAGGGTCTGGCCAGCTAGGCCGATGACGACCGTCAGTGCGGCGCCGCCAAAGGTGATGTTTTTGAACGACACTCCGAGGGCGGCCAGCACCGCCGCGGCGGTGAGCGCATACATCACCAGCCGGACGAGCAGGCGCACCAGTCCCGCCCGGCGGAGATCCGCGCGCCCGGCGGGTTCGTGCCGCAGGTGCCCTTCCAGGGTGGACGTCATGAGGATCCCCGCCGCCAGCGCCAGTGCCGCGCGCACATAGCGCACATAGGGGAGCGTCCCCGCCAGCATCGGGGGCACGAGCCGCGATGGGAGGAAGGCCACCACCACCAGCAGCAGGACGATCACCCAGCGCCAGTTCCACCATCCAGCTTTGATGCCGTCGCACCTCCGTGTCCGTCGCGTCCCCTGAGGCTACCATCGCGGAAAGCCGATGCTCAAGGGGCGGCGTGCCCCCGGCCGCGGGGCCCGCGAGGGCGAAGGGTGCGCCAGGGTCCCCTCCCCTCCCCTCCCCTTGTTGTCCATGCCGGCACGGGCCCTGGCCCAGGAGGGGGCCTCCGCCGGGCCGAAGCCGGGAGGCTCTACCCCGCATATGCGAGCGTAGGTGAACCACTGCCCCTTGTGATGGATCTCATGGTGGAGGCCTTCAGCCGCCCCACGGCGTCCGCCATGGCCACCGGCCCGCTGATCGGTGCGGCAGCTCGACGAAGGAGCCAGCCTGGATCGCCCGGGCGAAGCGGGTGCCGCGGCCGCGGATGTGGTTCAGCAGGCGGGCGGTCGTCCTGGCGGCACCATCCCACGGCCGGAAGTCGGCGGCGGAGGCTGGCAGGCGCTCGGCCAACCTCTCCAGGGCACGGCCGTGCAACCTCCAGTGGTCGCGAAAAGCCTTGGCAGGAGCGGTGGGCATCGGAAAGCCTCCTCCACGGCGCCGATGGGCGGGAGGGCCATCCGCCGGCTCTATGCCTGGCCATTCTTGCCGACCGCCGCCGGCCCTGCCGTCCCCCGCCGACCCGTGGTGCGGCCTCAGGAGAACAGGCTCTCACCGAACCGGTCCAGGGCCAGCCGGTGCCAGCGGAAGTAGGTGGCGCGCGACGCCCCCAGTTCTTCGGCCACGGCCTCGTGGGATCCGCTCCGCTGCACGTAGTAGTGGTGGAGCACGTCGCGTCCCGGGATCGACGGGCCGCCCAGGTCGGCCGAGGCCAGGGCGTCCAGGATCCAGGCCCGGACGCGGTCCGGAACCGGCGCCTGCCCGTACTGGGCGGCGTAATGCCGCGCGGCGGCGGTCAGGCTGAGGCGGTCGTCGTCATGCAGGGCGGTCAGCGCGTCCCGGGCCGCGTCGCGGCGCCGGAAGGGAGGTATGGCCTCCTCGGCCTGGGGGCGTCCCAACTGGCGGAGCCAGGCCGGCCACCCCCCGAAGGCCGCGAAGTCCAAGAACTGCTGCGCCTCGCTCACCGCCGCTCCGCCCTGGTCCCGGAAGCCCAGCACGGTCAGGACGGTGCGCACCTCCGGGTCTTCGAGCAGCGACAGTACCTGGTCAAAGCGCGAGAACGCCAGCAGGAGATCGCGCAAGAGCGCCTCACGCACCCCGGGGCGGCTGCGGCAGACGTGCAGTACGCAGAGGACCAGGCGGTTGGCGACCTCGCCCTGCCGCGGCAACTGCTCGGCGCGCGGGCCGAGCAGGGCGGCCAGGCTGTGGGAGGGCGGCAGGCTGGCGCTGTACCCGGAAAGCCGCCCCGCGCCGTCCCGGACGACCCGGAAGGCCTCGGGGTGGGCCCCCAACAGTCCCAGCACCAGGGCGGCCTGGGAGCGGGTCCTCTCTGGGGCCTCCGCCGCCAACCCGTCCCGCCAGGCGGCCGCGATCTCGTTGCAGTCGCCGGCGCTGGCCGCCCGGGCGCAGAGGCGGGCCCCCGTGCCGTCCAGCCGCGTGCCCAGCGGTGAGCCATGCAGAGCCAGCAGGAGAGCCTGCTCCTGTTCGTACCCGCCCGGGGTGTAGCTTCGGCCCAGGGCGTGGGTGAGGGCCCGCTGCCGCCAGCGCCCCTGGGCCCACGGCCGCTGGCGCAGCACCACGGCGAGGATGGCATCGCGCACGGTGTCGTGGATGCGGTAGCGCCCCTGCCACGGGTACAACAGCCGCAACCCCATCACCTGGGGCCATCCCGCGTCGACGTTGGCCTGGCCCACCATGGCGGCCAGGATCTCGCGATCAAAGCTGGGCAAGAGGGAGGCGGCGGCCAGGAGCCGATCCACCTCCGATCCCCCCAGGCCGGCGCGCCAGGCCCGCCGGCGCGATCCCGGATGGAGCAACTGCTCGATCAGGGCCGACCACCGGGTGACCTCGTCGGGGGCGGTCTCCGCGGTGCCGGCCGCCGGCGAAGGCAGGCGGGTCAGGGCGTCGGCCACGACGGAGAGCAGGGCGGGGCTTGTCCCCGCCAGGCGCATCGCCTCGCGCCGTGCCGCCTCGTTGTGGACCCCGCAGTGTTCCAGGAACGCCATGGCCTGTCCCTCACCGAACGGCAGCAGGGGCACGGGGTGGACGACGGCCCGCCAGGCGCGGTCTCCGGGCCAGGCTTCATCGGGGCTGCGCCGGCCGGCCAGCATGACACACACCCCGACGCCGCAGCGATAGAGGATTTCGTGCCGCAGCCAGCCGTCGGCCGCCACCAGTTCCTCGTAATGGTCGACCGCCAGCAAGAGGCCGCCCTCCAGACCGCAGGCGTTGATGGCCTCGACCACGGCGTCCGCGCCGCGCGGCCCGCCCGGGGGCGGGGTGGTGAGCAGTGCCCGCTGCAGCCAGCGGAGCAGGGCGTCGGCGTTGTGCCCGGCGACGTGGCCGTCGACCAGGACGGTGCGTCTGGCGTCCCCCGCGGCCAGGCGCTGCACGGCGCGCAGCGAGGAGGACTTACCGCTACCGGCGGGTCCGTGGACGTAGACGACGACCGGCCGCTCCCGGCTGGCCCCCACCAGCTGACGGAGTGCCGCGATCTCCTGGTCGCGGCCGAACAGCAGGTCGGACTCGGCGTCGGCCACGGCCGATCCGACACTCGTTGGCGCGTCGTACGTCTGCACACGCTTCCCCACCTTGTGTGGCCGCAGCGGCGGCCGCTAAATTTGCGTCCCGCGGGCTCAGAACAGGGAGCGCAGGGAATCGCCCACGACGGTGGCCATCGCCCCCGCGGAGAACGCCCGGGCCCGCTGGCGCGCGAGGCGGCCGAAGGCGGCCGCCTCGTCCGGTCGCGCCAGATAGGCGCACACGGCCTCGGCCAGTCCCTCGGGGTTCCCCGGCGGGACCAGGCGCCCGTCGATCCCGTCGCGCACGCTCTCCAGCGGGCCGCCGCTGGCGGCGGCCACCACGGGCTTGCCGAGAGCCATGCCCTCGACGACGGTCATGCCGAAGGGCTCGCCGCGGGAGGCGTGCACGACCACGTCCATCGCCTGCATCCACAGGGGGACGTTGGTCTGGTGTCCGGCTAGGACGAGGCGCTCCCCCACGCCGAGGGCCTCGGCCTGGGCCCGGAGCGCCGCGGGGTATTCCGGCGCGGAGACGTGTGTGCCCCCGACCACGACGAAGCGGGCCGACGGTATCCTCCCCAGGATGCGCGGGGTCGCGGCGACAAACGTGTCGCAGCCCTTCCAGGGTGCCAGCCGCGTGACCATCCCCACCAGGGGGCCGTCGACGGGCAGCCCCAGCACGCGGCGCGCCCCGGCCGGGCGGGGTAGCCGGCCGGGGTCGAAGCGCGCCAGGTCCACAGAGGGGTACACCACGCGGACCTGCCGATGCGGGGCCGCCCGGCGCTGCGCGGCTGCCGTGTGCCGGGACGGGCACCAGACCTCCCGGGCCGGGAGGGCCGCGGCCACCCGATCCAGGAGTGTGGGGGCGGGCAACCGGACCAGCCCGTGCTGGAACCAGACGGCCCGGCCCGGCCCCAGCGTGGCCAGCGCCGCCGGTCCGGTATAGAGGTGGGCCAACGGCATCCAGGACACCACCGCGTCCAGGCGTTCGGCCCGAATCCAGCCGGCCAGGGCCGCCACCGTGGCGGCGTAGCGGTGGGGCTGCCGCAGATGCCCCCGGGGGATGACCCGGGTGGGCACGCCGAGGTCCCGGACCGCTTCCACCAAGTCCCCGTCATCCAGGAAGGCCACGCGCCAGGCCGCCCGCGTGTGCGCGCGGTGGCGGCAGAGGTCCAGGAACATCTGCTCTGCCCCTCCGCGCCCTGCGGCCAGGGGCATCACCGTGCCGACGAGCAGTGACCCGTGCTCGGCGGCACGGGTGACCCCGTTCGCCACCGGCCCCGGGACCGTCTCCAACCCCGCCGCCAAAGGCGGCACCCCCCCCGGCCGGCAACACGAATGCCGACGAATCGCTGAACGGCGCGTTCCCGTTACCCTCCGACCCTAGCCCCGAGGCCAGCACGAATTGTGTCGATTTCGGACAGGCCAGGTGACCGCGTTTTCGACTCGGCCGGTAGTCGACGGGGCCCGCCGCCTACCGCCAAACGCGGGCGGCGGCGGACGGCGGGCACTTCACGCTGGGGCGGGCCCCACGGCGCGGCCGGGGCGGTCCTGTCGAGTGCGGGGCGCCGAGGCCGCCCGGTGGCGCACGGCTGACGACCTCCCTGCCTTCGCGCGGCGTAGCGCCCGTTCGGCATCCCCCGACAGCGGTGTCGTCGTGTCGCGAACGGCAGCGTCGGCGATACCGGCGACGGCGGTGTGCGTGAGACGGGGAGGAGGACTGCGCGCGGGCTGGGCGAGTTCCACCGTGAAGCCGCGCCAGCGGGGCGCGCGAGGAAGTGGTCGAGATGGAGATGGGGGGCAGGGCCGCCCCGCGCGGGAGGCCGCGTTCTGGGCGGAGGACGCGCGTTGCGTGGGCCTGCCGGAGGTCCAGCGACCGGGTGACGGGTCCCCCTTTGGCGTGATGCTGGACGAAATCGCGGGCGTCGCGGCGGGGACCCTCGGGCTTGCCCTGGGGGGCGCGCGCCGGGTCGTGGTCCTGGACATCAGCGCCGAGCGCCTGGCCACATCAGCGACCGGCTGCGCTTCCTCGCGGCCAGCGCCGAGACGCCCCCACCCCCCCCACCGCCCACGGGACCACCCCTGCGACGTGCTGTTCGGCGCCTACGCATTCCAACACCTGGGTCTGTCCGCGCTGCTGCCCCTGCTGGCCTCCTCCCCGAGCGGTCTTTGGGGAGATCCCGCGGGCGCCCGCCGCGCCAGCACTACGGAGAGACCGCGGGAGTGGTGCGGACCCCGTGATCCACGCCGCGTGCAGCGGCAGGCGACGATGATGCCGGCCGGCGCCTCCGCCACCCAACGCCAGGGGTGGCCGTGAAAGGGGAAAGTCGTCACCCGGCCAGCGCTGGGCGGCGTGGGCGCCGACCGTTGCGGCGCCGCGGCCCGCCCCGACCTCCCTGCGCCACCCAGGCAGGCGGAATGCCGCGTCGTCGGTCTTGGCCATGGTGCGCCGCGGCCGCCGCCAGGGAGCACGTCGATTGGGCCGTGAGGGGCGCGCCCCAGGGACAACGCCGACCTCTTATTTCGGTAGCTTCTCTATCACCATGATGGGGTGATAGAGATTCATGTTGCGCGTCACGTCACCGGAGAATGTGGAGTTGCATACATAGGTGAAGGCCAATTCGCCCGGTGCCTCGAACTCTACGTGTTCCTTGGCAGCGTAACAGAACACGTGGGGAGTGTAGTTCGGATTGGATGCCTGCATCTCGGGGTATTTATACAGTACCTGTGATGGGCCCCAGCCACCCGTCAGGGAAGAGGACAGGCTGTAGTACGCCGAATTGGAGAGGCCGACCGGATACACCGCAATCCACTGCCGTGTCGAACTGTGGTATCGCACCGTCATTTCCGTCGCCCCGGGACGGATGATCAGCGCGGCGTCGCTTGGCAGCGTCGTGGCCGTATCCGGCCAGTTGGCCCAAGCGCCACCCGCGGTCAGGTACTCCCATGGCGTGCTTCCCGGGCGCGCCAGGTGGTTCAGGTCCGTCAACGGAACGCGCAGCAGCGTCACATACGACGAGTTGGCCGTGTTGGTGAAGAAATACGCGTAGTTCGCGCCGTGGGGGGTTTCTGGGTCCGGATTGCCCCCGGGCCCCTGCCCCACGACAATGGAGACCCCGGGCACCACCCCGCCCCCGGTGTTGAGGGTCTGGTACTGGATGTTCCACTGGGTCGGAGGCTGGGTGTAGTTGGTGACGCTGGCGAGCTCGGACGCGGCGGTGGCAAAGCCGAAGGTTCCCCTGCCGGCGGCATACATCCGCGTGAGCGCCACATACAGCGTTCCGTGATAGATGAACGCATCCAGCGGCCAGAACCAGTCAGCACCCGGCGCGGCGAACACCGGCCCTGGATGGGAGCCGCCCATGCCGTTCCAGAAATAGCTGAAGGTGCAACCTTGCACGGCGCACGTCGAAATGCCGACCGAGTTATGGATGAATCCTGTCACCTGGGTACGACTCGTCGCCCCCGGCGGTCCGATAAACGTGTCGCCGAAGAACCACAGGCTCTTGTCGTTCCCCATGGACACCGAGTAGGCGTCGTCGGCGCCCAGCCACCCGTCCTGATACGGAAACATGTTGGAGGAGGCGTGCGCCAGAGGTGACGAAGGAGGATGGGCCACCTGTTGACCTCCGCGGCTGCATGCTGACATTGAGATCACCAGGGACACGATACTCAGCGGGGCAACCCATTGGATGGCGCGCACTTGTGCCTCCTCCGGTGATTCGTACGCCACTGCATTGTAGCGCACGATTCATACGCCAGGTGTCCGGCGGTGGACGGTCCGTCTCGGCGGGCCCCGCGTTCCCGGACCGTGAGATCGCCCATGCCTGGGCGCGACCGGCGCAGGGGTTCATCTGAAGACGTTGTCGGTCCAATGGACGCCGACGGCACGGGTGCGCGTCAGCGGGGCGTCTGCCGATTGCCAGCCGACGTGCGAAGGTCTCCGACGCTCCAGATGGTGCCCGGAGCCACGTGGACTCCTGGAATCTATCGGGTGCGGCTCCGTGTGCCGCGGGCGAGGTGGGCCTGGGGGGTGGCGGGTTGAGTGCGCGCCTTTCTTGCTGGATTGGTGCCGTGGCGCAGAGGGTCGGAGCTGATCTGAGGGGGACGCGCAGGCGCACGAGGGTCTCCGATCCGGGGAGAGTCCCCCATGTCCGCGCGGAGCGGGCACCACGTGGTATGAAATAC
>JAJZWQ010000126.1 GCA_021846605.1 Bacillota bacterium
TGCCCGGACCGCCGGAGCTGGTATCCGAGCCGCCCGAACCCCCGGATGTCCCGGAGCCGGTGCCGGATGCGTCCGAGTTGCCCGAACCGGTGCTGCCGCTCGGTACGTCGTAGCTGGGGTTGCAGTCCTCGCCCCAGCAGGTGGGATAGGTGGCCGGGCGGGCGTGGGAAGCGACCGCGACCGGGACACCGAAGACCCCCAGGACGCGCGCGACCAGGGTCGGTACATTGGCGCTGGCGTTGACCGAGATGTCCTGGTTGTTGTTGGAGAAGGTGACGCTGACGTTGGGCACGCCGTTGGCCGCCGCATAGGACTGGGCGGCCGCCTGCGCGCTGGCCGGACCACTGGGGAGGGATTGGGCCCCGGCCAAGGCCGCCGCGTCCGTGGCGTTCTGCATCCGGAACTGGGCTACCAGCGAGCGGCCGACATCCACACTGAGCGAGAGCGCACCCAGCAGCACCGCCAGACCGACAGCCACCAGGACGGTTGCCTGGCCGCTGTCCTCGCGTATCCGCATCCCCACCTCACCCGCCTTCCTCGACCATGGTCACCGCCGCCGTCAGGGTCAGGGCATGACCAACCAGGGGCCAGAGCATGGGAATTCCGATGCCCACCGTGTACTGCACGTTGGCTGTGACGGACGTATTGGGCACCCAGCCGCCATCCTGTGCGGGGGTCCCGGTGATACTGATGGCCAGATCCTGCCCGTTGAGGCCCGCCGCCGTCGCCGCCTCCGTGCCGGCGTTTGTGGCCGCTGCCTCAGATGCCCCCAACGACGCGACCCGCGCCGCGTCGTGGGCGGTTTCCAGGACCTCCAGGTACGCGAAGAAGACCCGGCCGAACTCCACGGTGCCCACAAGCAGGAGCAGCAGGAGCGGCAGGAGGAGGGCGAACTCCACCAGGGCCTGCCCGCCCTCCCCCCGACGGCTACGAGCAGCTCGCTGTGGTGTTGCCCAGACAGTTCCCAACATGGTTGAAGATGTGCGAGATTTGGCCCCCGAGGAACACGATCGCCGCGATGACCGCCACCGCGATCAGGGCGATGATCAGCGCGTACTCGGTCAGGCCCTGGCCCTGATCGTCCCGCGCAGAAGCCAAGCGTGCCGCCAACCAGGTATACGCGCGCAACAGAACCGTGCCCACTTCCACCCGACCTCCTTGCATGGGTGCTGCACTGGAGCCTGGTCCGCCCACTAACCGTCTCACCCCCCAGAAAAACGCGAAACCCGTGGCCGAAGGCCACGGGTGTAGGAAATGGCAATGCCTACAGCTCCCGGAACACTTCGGCAACCCAGCCGCCGTCGGGTCCCTTGCGGGATCCCTCGGGCCTGTGGCTTTGCGTCCCCGCCTCACGACGGGTTTGCCTTTTCGGTTTTCCGCCGACTATTACTTCGCCACCCTTTGGGGGATTCCTTGTGCCCTCCACGAAATTGTGCAACGATTTTTGCGCTGGGGAGGACAGGGGGGGGCAGGATGCCCAACCGACGTGTGCGGGGGCCGGTGCGAGCCCTTGGTCTGGGGGCGGCGGTCGCGGCCTGTCTGGTGTTCCTACTGTCATCCTCCGCCCCTTGGGCGCGCGCGCAGGCGTCCATCCCACCGGCTGCGGTCGTCCTGCTCCTGGACACCTCGGGCAGCATGGTGACCAGCGACCCCAACGGCGAGCGCGCGGCGGCCAGCGCCAACCTGGCCCAGGCCCTGCCACAGAGTGACCTTTTGGGGATCATCACGTTTTCCGCGCAGGCCAAGGTCGTGCTGCCGCTCGGCCCGGTGGGCGCCGCCCGCGCCTCGGGCCAGCTCCAACACGCGTTGGCCGGCATCGGGGCGTACGGGGGCACGAACCTCCTGGGGGCCCTCCAGGCGGCCACCACCCTCCTTACCGCC
This sequence comes from Bacillota bacterium, assembly GCA_021846605.1. The sequence goes on from JAJZWQ010000126.1 coordinate 1,882, forward strand.
GCCCCCCAGCTGCCCGCGCACGTCGTGGTGGTTCTCCTGACCGATGGCGTGCCGGACGTTTCGGGCTCCAGCACCCCCCAGTACCGCTCCGAGATGCTGGCCGCCGCCTCGGGGATGGCCAGCCGCGGCTGGACCCTGGATACCCTTGGCCTGGGGGATAGCGTCAACGGGGCGCTTTTGGCCCAACTCGCCCAGGACGGCGGCGGCACGTACCTGCACGCCGCCGCGGCCAGCGCCCTGGTGGCGGGTCTGGCCACCCTCGGGCTGCCGCCGCCGGCACCGCCCCCCCCACCCCCGCCGGCGCCCGCCCGCGTCTCCCTCACGCTGGGCCGGGTCCCTGGGCGCGTGCGGCCGGGCCAGACCGTAACGCTCTCCCTGGCCGCCCGCAACACGGGGCAGTCGCCGGTGCGGCTGGCCCTGCAGTTGACCCGGGGGGCGGGCGCCCGCATCCCGCGGGAAGTGACCGTGCCACCCGGGCGCAGCCAGGTGCACCTGGCGGTGGGGGTTCCGCTCCGCGGTCCAGCGCCGGCCACCTTGGGGCTGCGCGTGCGTGCGCCAGCGGGGGTCGCGCTCCAGACCCCCACGCTCGGCTGGCGCTGGCAGGTGGAACCGGCCTGGCGGGCGGCTCTGGCGGCGCACCGCCGGTCCCTGGCCGGTGGCGTGCTGGTGGCCAGCCTCCTAGCGCTGGCGGCCGGCTACCTGGGGTGGCTCCTGCGCGTCCGGCCGCGCCTGCGGTTGGCCGGCCGGTTTGAACTGACCGGTCCGACGGGGGAGGCCCTGGGGGAGGTGGCCCTGCCGGCCCGCACCCGCCTGCGGGTGGGTGGCGCGGACGCCCGCCCGCCCGTCCTGGCCGTCGCCGCGGTGCCGGGAGGCGAGACCCTCTTTGAGGTGCACAGCGAACTGGAGGCCGGCACAGGTGGCGCCTGGCTGGCCGGCCTGCGCGCCTGGCGCCATCCGCCGCGGTCGGTACTGCGCGCCCGGGCCGCCTGGCCGCACCACCTCTACCCGGGGCAGGTGCCGCAACGCACGCTGGACGTGTACGACGCGACGGCCTTTCAGGTCGCCGGCATCCGGTTCACCTACCGGGCCCCCGCCGAGCACGCGGTGGCTGTCCCGGGAGGGCTGGACCTCCTGGACGGCCTCTGAGCCCGACCCGGGACAGGGGGTGCCCCCGGTGGCGGATTCCGGTCTCTGGCGGATCGAGAACCTGGACCAGCGGGTCGTGCTGGCCGACCGCGCCGTTGTGGCCGGGGGGTTCTGGCGGCGGGGCGTCGGGCTGTTGGGCCGCTCGCGGCTGGAGGCGGGGGAGGGGCTCATCCTGGAGCCCTGCGGCAGCATCCACACCTTCGGGATGCGCTTTGCCATCGACGCCCTGCATCTGGACGGGGAGGGACGGTGCCTGGAGGTCGTGGGCGCCCTCGTCCCCTGGCGCCTGGGTCCGATCCGGCGCGGCGTGCGGGTGGTGGTCGAGTTGCCGGCGGGGGCGGCCGCGGGGACGCGGGTAGGCGACCGCATCCGCTGGTGGCCGCACCCAGATGGCGGGCGGTCAGGCCCCGCCGCCCCGCCGGGCCAGGACCGCGGCCAGCAGGCGTAGCTCCTCCGGCGAGCCGCAGCGCAGGGCCAGAAGGGCCTGACCCAGGCCCCAGAGCGCGTCGCCGGCCGAAATCTCGCCCAGAAAGCCCGCCAGGCCGCCGCTGCCGTCGGCGGCCAGGCGGGCCATCGCCTGGTGCAGCCGCCCCAGGGCGGACGTCGCCGGACGGGTGCCCAGGGCCGCGCCGTGGGTCAGGGCAGCCACCGGCGCCAGCCGCCCATTGGCAAGCCGCTCCCAGGGCTGCCCGGATCCGACCAGCTGGTCGAGATCGGTGCCGGCTGCCGCCGCGAACTCCCGTGCCCGCGCCGGGGGCACGGGGGCCCAGCCGGCGCCCAGGGCCCACCGGGCCGCCAGGTGGGCGGCGGGATCCGGGGCGCCGGCCAGCAGTTGGTCGATGGCCAGCGCGGCGGAGACACCCGCCGCCGTCTCCAGCGCCTCCTCCACCGTCCATGCCGGCGAGGGCGCGTACCGCCCCCAGACCTGCAGCGCCACCGCGTTCGCGCTGGCGATCGCGTCCAAGCCGGAAAGCCCCGCCGCCTCGAGGTCGGGCAAGCGCGCCTCCACGCCGCGGGAGATCTCGGCGCGTGCCAGGGCCGGTTCGGCCGCGGCCGTGCCCCGGCCGGGGCGCAGGACGAGTTGCACGGTCGTGCCCAGCACGGCTGAGTCCTTGGCCCGCAGCCGGGCGCCCATCTCGGTGGCGACCGTCCAGGAAGCGGTGACCTGCCAACCGGCGGCCGCCAGCGCCCGGCCGAAGGCGGCCCACCCCTGCCGCGCCCGCTGGGCGAAGATCACGACCGCGACGCCCGGGGGCGCCAGCACCCTTCGCGCCTCGGTCAGGGCGGCCGTGAGGGTCCGCTCGTAATGGGCGTCGTCCTTGCCTCCGACCCTTGAGTTGACGCACTCCGCTCCCCGCGGTACGGAATTGGCCGCCAGGAGGTCGGGGTGGAGATCTCTCGCCGAACGGCGCAGCCAGACGTAGAAGAATTCAGAGATGTCCGCGTAGGGCACCGCGTCCCAGTGTGGCGGGTCGGTGACGACGGCCTGGCCCACGCCCGCCGGCAGGGGCAGGCGCTCGGCCGAGGCGGAGACCGCGCGTCCCGTCCCCAGATGCGCCGCGGCCAGGCCCTCGCAGACCTTGGCCACCCAGGCGACCGCGCCGGCGAAGCCGCCGGGCCCGTCGGCCAGCGGCTGGCACTCGGCGAAGTCCCAGACCATCGAGATCGCCTGCCGGCCGAAGGTGTTGTTCACCAGCGCCCGCGTGGTGTGCCAGCGGCAGAGCGCGCTGAGATAGTCCGCCTGGCGGTCGACGGCCAAGGCCAGGCAGGTCGCGACGGCACGCTCAGCCTGGGTTGCGTGCGGCAGTTCCCGGACCAGCCGGCTGAACGTGGCCAGGGCCAGCGCCTGCCGCGGCGCGAACAGGTCGCCCCACGTGGAAAAGCCATACGGGCGCACCGAGAACCCCAGCGTCCCAGCCGGCGGGAGGGGTTCGGTCGGTACGGCGGCGGGATCCTCGGCCAAGCGCGCCGCCAGCGCGGCGCGGGCGCGGGCAATCCCGGCCGCGTCCTGGGGGTGGGGGAGGCGGTAGCGGCGTCCGTCGCTGGTCTGCGTGACGACGGCTAAAAGCCGCGCGTCGGCGGTGCCACCCCCACGCGCGGAGAGTTGGCGCCGGAGTTCGGAGGGGGGCAGGACCGTGCCGCAGCAGGGGCAGGTGGCGTTCCCGTTGCGCACGGTGCCGCCCCCGGCGTCCATTTCTTCCGGTGACACCAGCCGGACCCCGATACCCCCGGGGGTCGTCTCCAGCCGCACCCCCACGCGGCGCCGCTGGGTGTCTTCCAAAAGCCGCTTGGACAAAAGCGGGATCTCGACGCCGCAGCCCGTGCAGCGCGCCGTGCGGCACCAGAGGTAGACCAGGGGGTGGTCGCCGGCGTCGGCCGGCGGATACAAGGGCGCCAGGGAGGCGGCCGCGCGCTCCAAAAGGGCGGCGCCCGCCCGCCGGACCCCGTCGGCCAACTGCGGGCCCGCGCCCGGGACTTCCTCCAACAGGGTGCGGCAGAGCAGCGTGGCCACCGGGTTGAGATCCGAGGCGACGGTGTCCGCGCCCACCCGCAGGGCCTCGAGCGGGATCGAACCGCCGCCGGCAAACGGGTCGACCACAAGCGGCCGGCCGGCTCCGCCCTCGGCGGCATGGGCCGCCGCGACCAGGGCCCGCGCCGTGTCCAGGTGCCAGGCCGAGGCCGAATGCTCCCAGCGCGCGAAGTCCGCCAGGAAGGCGCACGCCCGCCCCTGGAGGTCCCGCCCGTCGTCGGCTCTGCCGCCCAGGGCCGAGGCGAGCGCCGCCCGGAAGGCCGGGGGGCAGGCGGGGCTGGCCGGGTCGGGCCAAAGCGCGGCAAGCACAGTCGCCCGGCTGGCGCCCAGCGGTTTGCGCGACCACCAGGTGTGGAGCGTGGCCGGATGCCCATGCCGCAGGGACTTCTCCCGCCGCGCGTGCCGGCCCACGGCGGCGACCGGGAAGGCTGCCTCGATCAACCGCGGCGCGTCTGTCACAGCCTCAGCTCCGTCGGGGCCGTGATGCGTTCCCGCGCCTGCCGGTCGGCCACCCGCACCACCAGCTCCAGCGGCTGGTCGCTCTCCACGAGCACGAAGAGCGGGTCGGTCGGCTCTGCGCGCGCCGGGGCCTGCAGATCGACCCGCGTGCCGCCCACCCGGTACTGGCGACAGGCGGAGTAGGCCAGCGTGTGCACGTGCCAGGTCAGCTGTCGCAGGGGGGCGTTGGCCCGAAGGCCAAGGACGAACTCCAGGAGCAGGTTGAGGACCGTGCCGCTCTGTCCCACAAAGTCGGCCCGGGCAGGCCGTCCCTGGCCCGTCCCGTCGGGGGCGTAGTTCTCCCAGATCGTGCCGGTCTCGCCGGCGACGCGGGCGACGACCTCCAGATGGCGGCAGGCCAATTGGTGGGCCAGATGCCCGAAACCGTAGCGGCGCAGCCCCCGGGCCACCATCAGGACCAGGGCCGGCCAGACCGCGCCCCGGAAGTAGCCGCCGCGGGGGTCGAAGGACCCTTGGCCAACGGCCAGCGTCGGGGGGCCGGCGGGGGCGGAAAAGCCGTGGGGATCCTGCAGCCAGGCCGCCAGGCGCCCGGCCTGCTCCGGCGTGGCCACGCCGGCTACCAGGGTCCAGTAGGCCGCGATGGTCGGGACGGTGTGCCGAAAGCCGTCCGAGCGGAGATCATAGAAGAAGCCGGTTTCCGCATCCCACATCGTGTCGCGGATGCGGGCCGCCAACGCGTCGGCTTCGGCGGCCAGCCGCGCCCCGTCCCGCCGCACGGCGAGCCCCGCGCGGGCGTCGCCGGCGCGGATGTGGGCGTCGGCCGTCGCGGTGGCCAACTCCGCCAGCGAACGCGCGGAGAGCACCATCTGGGCGGAGATGTCCAGGCCGCACAGCAGGCCGGCGTTTCGCGGCGAGTTTGCCATGCTTGCCCAGTCGGTGACGTAGAGGCCATTGGCGTGCCGCAGGTGGGTCTCCAATGCCCGGTGGTAGGCCAAAAGCGGTTCCCACACCGCGCGCAGGCGGTCGCTATCCCCGGCCTGGCGCCAGTGGCAGAGTTCTGCCCAAGCGGCGAGGGGTTGGTTGAGGCCGTCCTGCGTCAGGTCCGGCGTGGGGGCGGCGCGGTCCAGCACCACCGGGCGCCCCGAGCGGCGTGTGAAGAGCGGAACTCCCTGGCGGTTCACCCAGGCCGGCTGACCCTGGCCGTCCGCTGCCAGCTCCTGGCAGATCTCGCCGTCTGGATGCTGGGCGTGGTAGAAATTGTCCAGCATCTCGGCCCCGGGCAAGAGTCCGTGTCCCAATGTGGCGAACATGGTCATCCAGGCGGTGTCGGCCAGGCGCAGCGGGCCGCCCAAGCCCGCGTCCAGGTAGTTGCTGATCAGCGCCTGGCCAGCGGCCGGGCGGCGCAGGTGGGAGGCGGCCATCTCCCAGACCAGCCAGTAGGTGTCCACGAAGGCGGGGGCCTGCGGCCAATCCGGGCGAGGCAACTCCAGGTGCAGGCGCACCCACTCCGGCAGGGGGCTTCCCCGGTACTCCCTCCGGCCGAACCGTGCGCCCCTGCCCGCCTCGTCGCCCGACGGCACCGCCATTCCCCCCGCTCCGTTACGAGATTCAGCGCCGACTCGGTGGCCGCCAGTCTGCCAGGTGTGGCAGCGCGTTGACCGCCAACAGGCCCGGACGCGGGGGGCGGAAGTCCACGATGCTGAAGCCCGAGTTGTCCAGGGAGAAGCTCATCTCCCCCGGTCGAGGCTCGGGGGGTAACCCCAGATAGAACCGCAGGAGGCGGGCGAGAAAGCCGCCGTGCGCCACCGCGGCCACCTGGTGCTCCAGGGCGGCCGCGCGCAGTTCGCGGCCGCTTTCGGCGATCCGCTGGGTCACGGCGGGCAGTGGCTCCAGCCCCCGCGCCACCGCGCGCAGTGACCGCGCCTCGGCGTACGTCCGGCCCTCCAGTTCGCCGCGGCCAAGCTCCCGGAGTCCGGGCCGGGAGAGCGGCGCGGGCGACCCGGTCGCCGCGGCCAGGATCGTCGCCGTATCCCAGGCGCGGGCGAGGTCGCTGGCGAAGATGGTCCCAAACACGAGGCCCTGGCTGACGCACCACGCGCCCAGCGCCCGGGCCTGCTCGCGGCCGCGGGCGGTCAGGGGCAGGTCCTGCTGGCCCATGATCCGACCCTCAGCGTTTCCCTCGGCCTCGGCGTGCCGGATCAGATACAGCATGTGCGTGCCTCGCCTCCTTCTGGCGCGGTAGGTTGCCCGCTCCGCCGCGGGTGGACGCCCGCGCCGCTTCCACACCGCCTGGCGGGCGTCCTGCCGGCGGGGCGGCAGGGGGCTACGGCCACGTGGGCGAAGCTGCCCTCGGGGGATCAGCCGGCTCTCTGGCGGTGGATCATCGGCGCCTGCCGCCCAACGGGCTGGAGGACCTCCCCGATCCGGCGCAGGCCGCCGGTGACGCGGTCCCGACCATGCCTGCGGAACTGTTGGAGGATCCGGACGCGCGCAAGCGCGGACGGAAGCGGGTTGCGCGCGCCGCCTGCGGGGGTGTCCTGCGCCTGGTCCGGGCGCTGTCCGCTTTTGGCGTGGGTGGGGCCCCGTGCTGGCGCGGCCTTGGGCTTCGGCAACGACGGGGGCCCCAAATGCCTGGCCCCTTCCGTGGCGGCGGCCCAGCTGAAACTGGTGCCGGAGGCCCCTGGCGCGGATTGAGCCGCTGCGGAGGGGTTCGCCTTAAGGGGGCCCTGCTGGGAGCAAAAGGCGATGCGGAGAGGAACGGCCTGATCGTGGGCGGCGACGAGCCGCGCCCGCAAGTTGCCGCCGCCGGTGCAGGCGATCCTGGAGGGGGCGCGGCGGCGCGGATTTTCCCGCTCTAAGGAGGGGCCGCGAAATGGCGGTGCGGTTGGGTCTGGTTGGCGCGGGCTTTGTCGCCGGGGTGCATGCGGAGGCCCTGCGCGAGGTGGCCGGGGCAACGGTGACGCGGGTGGCCGCGCGGGATGCCGGGCGGGCGGAGGCGTTTGCCCGGGCGCACGGGATCCCCGCATGGGAGACGGACTGGCGCGCCGTCGTCACCGCGGCGGACGTCGACGCGGTCCTGGTC
>JAJZWQ010000004.1 GCA_021846605.1 Bacillota bacterium
CGGTGGGAGGGCTGCCGACGGGTTCAGCGGCAAGGCCTTTGGACCGGTGATGGCGACCTTCCACCGCGCCGCCGGAGACCGCCGTGGCGCCTTATCTGAACGGTATTGCGGCTAGCCCCCGGGCGGGAGCGGGGCGCCACTGGGGACTGCAGGCAGTGGCAGGGAGCGCGATGCGGTGCCCGAACTACAGGGAAGGACTGTTTTCGGCATGGTCTGCGGTGGCAGGGGGGGCGCGCGGTGCGGTTCGCCGGCATCACAGACATCGGCCGGGTGCGAGAGACCAACGAGGACAGCTATTGCCTCGAAGCGCTCGACGACGGCCGGGAACTGTGGCTGCTGGCGGTGGCGGACGGGCTGGGGGGCTGCAACGCCGGAGAGGTGGCCAGCGACATCGCCATCCACGCGCTGCGGGCCAGTCTGGCCGCCGGGCGCGGCGGGCAGTGGGCGGCGATCCTGTCCGGGGCCGTGATGGCGGCGCACGCGCGCATCCTGGAACGGGCGGCTCGCGGTGGGGAACTGAGCGGCATGGGTACGACGCTGACCGCGGTGGTGCTCGAAGGACATGTGGCACACTGGGGCCATGTTGGTGACAGCAGGGCCTACATATTGGGCGCCGAGGGGCTCCGGACGCTGACGCGCGATCATTCGGTGGCCGGCCGCCTGGTGGACGAGGGGTTCATCGATCCGGAGGCCGCGCGCCAGCACCCGCAGCGCAACGTGCTCACGCAGGCCCTCGGTTTTTCGGGGACCGTCGAGGTGGAGACGGGATCGGCGCCGTTGGAGTCCGGGGACTGGCTATTGGTTACCAGCGACGGCCTCACGGCCGTGGTCGAGGACCGGGAGATCGTGGCCCTGGCGCGGGAGGCCGGGGAACCTTTGGCCCTTGTAGAACGTCTTGTGGCTTTGGCGAACGCGCGCGGTGGTCCAGATAACATCACCGTGTTGGCGGCATTAGGTTGAAGGCGAGGGAGGCCCGGGCACAGTGATCGGTCGCATGCTCGGTGGCCGCTACATCGTCGAGAGCCGTGTCGGCGGGGGCGGGATGGCCACCGTTTATCGGGGTACGGATGCGTCGCTGCGACGGCAGGTGGCGCTCAAAGTCCTGCGCGCCCAGTTCGCGGGGGATACGGATTTCATCAATCGCTTCCGCCGAGAGGCGCGGGCGGCGGCGAGCCTGTCGCACCCGAACATTGTCGCCGTCTTCGATGTGGGCCAGGACGGGGACGATTGCCACTACATCGTGCAGGAGTTCATTGAGGGGCGGACGCTCAAGGATCGCATCCGCGACGAGGGCCCGCTGCCGGTGGTCGAGGCGTTGGAGATCACACAGCAGGTGCTGCGCGCCCTGGGACAGGCCCACTCGTTCGGGGTCATCCACCGCGACGTGAAGCCGCAGAACGTCCTGCTGACCAAGGACGGGCGCGTCAAGGTGACCGACTTCGGGATCGCCCAGGCCGAGACGGGCAACACCGCCCACAGCGGCACGATCGTGGGCACCGCGCATTACGCGGCGCCCGAACAGGTGCGCGGGCGGGCCACCGACGAGCGCTGCGACCTGTATTCCACGGGTGTCATGCTGTACGAGTTGCTCACCGGACAGGTGCCGTACGACGGCGACAACCCCTTGGCCGTCGCGCTCCAACACGTCGAGGATCCGGTGCCCGACCCCCTGGCGCTGCGGCCGGAACTGCCGCCGGAGGTCGGCGCGGTGGTCCAGCACGCCATGCAGAAGGCGCCGAACGACCGATACGCTTCCACCCTGGACTTCATGGCCGACATCGAGGCGCTCTTGGCGGGGAAGAAGCCCAAGTACGCCACGGTGCCAGTCCCCAAGGAGGTGGAGGATCCGCTGGCCGCAGCAGGAGGCGCTGCGCTCCCCCCGGCCCCTCCGGCCCGGCGGCGCGGTTGGGGGCGCGGGGCACGCGGCTTGGTGTGGGCGCTGGTCATCCTGCTGTGTGCGGGCGGCGCCGCCGCGGGCGTGCGCGCCGCCATCCGGCGCGTGCTCGTGGTGCCCACCGTGGCGGTTCCCGCCGTCGTGGGCCAGGACCTGACCGCGGCGGAGGCCGCCATGAACAAGGCGGGCCTGGTCCCGACGGTGCGGCTGCAAACCGCCGCCCAGCCCATCGGCACGATTGTCAAGACGGATCCCACCGCGGGGACGACGCTGCGCAAAGGGCAGCCGGTCACGCTTTGGCAGTCCGGGGGGCCGCAGTCCATGCCGATGCCGGACGTGGGCGATCTGACCGTGGCCACGGCGGAGAGCGAGTTGCAGGGCCTGGGCCTGAAGGTGCAGGTCGCCCCGCAGCCGAGTTTCAGCACGCAGGTGCCCCAGGGCTATGTGCTCTCCAGCAGCCCGCCGGCCAACCAGACCGTCATCTCAGGCAACACGGTCACCCTGACGCTGAGCGCGGGACCGCAGAACTCGGGCAGCCTGCCGAATTACGTCGGTGAAGCGAATTCCAAGGTCGAGGCGAGCCTGGCCAAGCGCCAGTTGGCGCTGGGGAAGGTGACCACGGCCAAGAGCGGATGGCCCAAGGGGATCGTCACCGCGACCAGCCCGACGGCCGGGACGCCCATGCTGCCCAAGGACACGGTGGCGCTCACGGTGTCCAGCGGCTGCGTCTTCTCGCAGCCCGAGACGTTCGTGGCTGGCGCCGTCCAGACCGGGGGATCCGGCGCCACGCCGGTGGCCGGGAACTCGGGCGGGGTGTTGGGCAGCGTCCTGGGGCTGGTGGGTGGGGCTCCCGATGGCGGGAACGTGTCCGACGCCTCGGCGGGCTCCCCCGGGCCGACCAGCGGAACCTCGTCCACGACGTCCGGCTCGTCTACGACCTCAGGCTCGTCCAGCACGTCCACGACCTCGGGCTCGTCCAGCACGTCCACGACGTCCAGCACATCCACGGGAGGGTCGTCGTCCACGGCCTCCGGGACGTCGGGCCAACTGCGGGAACAGATCTTTGTCGTCGACACCGGGTCCTCGTCGGTGCAGCGGGAACTGTTCAACTCCAAGGTGTCGGCCGGGAAGACCTTCACCGTGGACATCTGCTGGTCGTCGGCGCAGGGAGCCACCTGGACCTGGTTGCAGAATGGGGTGCTCAGCGGCAGCGGTGTGGTGGGCTCCGGTGCCTCGACGTCGACCAGTTCCTCCAAGAGTGGGACCGGTGGTAAGACGAGTTCGGGCAGTTCCACCAGCAGTTCCGCGAGCAGTTCGGGCGGTGGCACGACCGCGACGGCGGGGACCGTGTCCGGGACCTCCGGGGCTCCGAGCGGGACGTCTTCGACGTCGAGTGCGAGCCAGAGCGGGACGACGGGGAAGAGCCCCTGAGCGCTGGTGGGGGCCGGGCGGCGCAGGGTGGGGCCCCGCTGGCCGGGGTTGTGGTGGGTGGCCAGAACGGGCTGTGGTGGGTGGCCACCGCAGAGGGCAACCTGCTGTGCCGGTTGCGTGGACGTCTGTTGCCCCGGGGGCCGGAGCGCTGGCGCGACATCCGCGATCTGGAGCGCGCGAGCGGTTCCCTGGACGCGGATCCCGACGACGAGGAGGCCACCCCGGCCCTGCCCGACGCCCCGACGCGCGTTCGCGGTTCGCGGGGCAGCGTCGCCGACGCCGGTCCGGAACCGCTGGCGGGCGACCGCGTGGAGTGCCGCGCCCTGGGGGAGGGGCGGGGCCGGATCGAGGCGGTGCTTCCCCGCGACCGGGTGCTGGAGCGTCCGCCGGTCGCCAACTGCGACCACGTCCTGCTGGTGGTGAGTTGGGATGCGCCGCCGTTGTCTCCCGCCTTCGTGGACCGTGTTCTGGTCGATGCGGCCGCGCATGGTTGCGCCGCCACCATTGGCCTGAACAAGGCGGACATGCTGGTCGACGGTGCGCGGGGTGCGGCCGAGGCCGCCCTGGCGGCCTGGAGGCGGGCCGGGTTCACCGTGCTGATCACCTCGGCCGTGACGGGCGAGGGCTTGGACGCGGTGTCCGCCGCCCTGACGGGCAGGCTGACGGTGCTGGCCGGTCCCAGCGGGGCCGGGAAATCGCGTCTGCTCCAGGCGCTCGTTCCCGAACGCCCGCGCCGGTCGGGGGAACTGTCTGCTCGCAGCCGCCGGGGCCGGCACACGACCCGCGCGGTGGACCTGTTGCCCCTGTCCGGCGGGGGGTGGGTCGCGGACACCCCCGGCTTCAGCCGGCTCTCGTTGGAGCGGGTCGCCCCCGAGGAGTTGGCGGGGTTCTATCCGGAGTTCGCGACCCATGCCGATGCCTGCCGTTTCCGCGGGTGCCGGCATGCCAGCGAGCCGGACTGCGCGGTGCGCGCCGCCGCCGAGGCGGGCGAGTTGGACGCCGAGCGGTACGCCCGCTACCTCCAACTTCTGTCGGAACTCGAGAGTCGCCGCCCCGCGTATTAGGACAGGAGCAGGACAGGAACGGGCGCGCGGGCCCGGAATGGGCGTGGGCGGAAAAGGGGGCATGGGCGCGTGGTTCCCGATGTGCCCGCCGCGGCGGGTCCGCGGCATCCGGTTTGGCTGGCGCCTTCCCTGCTCTCGGCCGATTTCACGGACATCCGCTCTGCCTGCCGCCTCGCCGAGGCGGCGGGGGCCGACGCGCTGCACCTGGATGTGATGGACGGGCGCTTCGTGCCCAACCTCACGTTCGGGCCGCTGGTGGTCGAAGCCGTGCGTCGCTGCACCAAGCTCTTCCTGGACGTCCACCTGATGATCGTCGAACCGGACACCCTGGTGCCCGCCTTTCGCGCGGCTGGCGCGGACGGCATCACGGTGCATGCCGAGGCGGCGGTGCACCTGGAACGCACGCTGTCCGCGATCGCGGCCAGCGGCGCGCGGGCTGGCGTCGCCCTCAACCCCGCGACCGGGCCGGAGGCGGTGGAGTACGTCTGGGAGGTGGCGGGCCTCATCCTGTTGATGACGGTGAATCCGGGCTTTTCCGGACAGGCCTTCCTGCCCCAGGTGGTGGGCAAGATCCGGCGGCTGCGCGACGAGGCGGAGCGGCGGGGTTGGGCCGGACGCCTGGAGGTGGATGGGGGGATCGACCCGCGCACGGCGCCGGATGTGGTGGCCGCCGGGGCGGATATGCTGGTGGCGGGGTCGGCGATCTTCGGTCGGCCGGATCCGGTCGCCGCCGCGGCGGCGATCCGGTGCGCCGTCGCCGGGGAAGGCTGATGGACGGGCTCCAGCGCCGCAGTCGCCTGCATACCCTACCCCGCCACGGCTCGACGGCCGCGGTGGGGAGGGCTTGACCGTGCTGATGATTCGCGTTATCCGCCTGCCGGCCGCACTGGGGCGGGTCGTGCGCCTCTTCGTGCGCAGGGAGCGCCGTGGCTGAGCGGTTGCCGCCGGGCACCGCCTGAAGGGGGACGGGTGTCTGCGCGGCAAGGCTCTCCTGCTGGAACTGCTCGCCCAGGGCGCCCCGGCCGGACTGGAGGGGGGCACGGCGGACCGCCTGCGCGCCGCCTGGCGTCCGTTGGCCGACGCGGTTGGCGGGGACCCCCTGGGCAACACCTGGGCGCTGCGCCGCGGGAGCGGCGCAGCCCGCCCGGCGCTCCTGCTGTCTGCGCATCTGGATACGATCGGCCTGGTGGTGACCCGCCTCCTCCCCGGCGGCTTCCTGCGGTTCTCCGCGATCGGAGGTGTGGACGTGCGCGCGCTTCCGGGGCGGGAGGTGCGGATCGCCGGCCGCCGCGAGATCGCCGCCGCCGTCGCCACCCTGCCGCCCCACCTGACCTCCCCCGCAGAGCGCCGACGCCTGCCCCGCATCGAGGACCTCGTGCTGGACACCGGCCATGCCGACGCCGAGTTGGAGCGGCTGGTGCGCCCCGGGGATCGCGCCTTCCTGGCGGGCGGGCCGGCTGAACTTCTGGGCGGCGCGGTGATGGGCCCCGGATTGGATAACCGCGCGGGGGTGGCCTGCCTGCACGAGGCCCTGCTGGCCGTGGCGGGCGCCGAGTTGCCCTGCGACCTCTGGGTGCTTGCCAACGTGCAGGAGGAGGTCGGGCTGCGCGGGATCGGCCCGGCCGCCCGGCGGCTGCGGCCCACCGCGGCGGTCGTGGTGGACACGGGATTCGCGCGGCAGGCTGGCGTGCCAGACGAGGACGCGCGGGCGGCGGGAGGGGGGCCGGTGCTGGCCGTTGGGCCCGCGCTGCATCCCGCCGTGGGCGCGCTCGTGGAGGCTGCGGCGGCGCGCGCCCGCATCCCCCTGCAGCGCGAGGCCATCGCCGGGCCGTCGGGAACAGACGCCTGGCCGCTGGCCGTGGCGGCCGGGGGGATTCCGGTGGGTCTGCTGTCCATCCCGCTGCGTTCCATGCACACGCCGGCGGAGTGCGTGCAGTACCGGGACGTGGAGGCGGCCGGGCGGCTGCTGGCGGCGGTGGCGCAGCGCACCGACCGGCAGTGGGCGGCGCGCCTGTCGGGTCCGCTCTGGACGGACGGCGATGGCCCGTGGTGAGGGTGGATCGGGGTTGGCTCTCTGAACTCTGTTCCCTGCCGGGGGTGAGCGGGAGCGAGCAGCGGGTGCGCGACGCCGTCGCGGCGCGCCTGCGCCCGCTGGGGAGGCGGGGCTGGGTGGACCCACTCGGCTCGCTCGTGGTGCACGGCGGCCGCGAGGACGTCCCGCAGGTGTTGCTGGCGGCCCACTGCGACGAGGTGGGCCTCCTGGTGACCGGACACGACGACGCGGGGTTGCTCCGCATCGACGCGGTCGGGGGCATCGACCCCCGGATCCTCCCCGGTGCGGCCGTGCGTGTGGGTCCGCAGAGGATTCCCGGCGGGGTGGCCATGCCGCCGATCCACCTCGTCCCCGCCGACCGGCGCCGGCGTGCCCCGGACCTGCGCGACCTCCGTCTGGACATCGGTGCGTCGGACCGGCGGCAGGCCGAGGCTGCGGTGCGCATCGGGGATGTCGCCGTGTTCGCGGGCCCGGTAGGCCCCCTCGGACGGCTGTTCCGCGCCAAGGCCCTGGACGACCGTGCGGGCCTGGCGGCCGTGGTGGCCGCGCTGGAGGCGGTCGGTCCCGACCTGGGGTTGGGATGGACGGTGGCGGCCACGGCCCAGGAGGAGATCGGCACCCGGGGCGCGGAGGCGGTCGCCGCCGTCCTGGACCCGGCCCTGGTCGTGGTGGTGGAGACGACCAGCGCCGCCGACCTTCCGGAGATCGGCTCGGAGCGCCGCGCGACCGTGCTGGGTGGGGGGCCCGCGCTCACGCGCCTGGACGGTGGGATGATCGCCGACGGCCCGCTCACCGAACACCTGGCGGAGACCGCGCGGCGGGCGGGCATCCCCTTCCAGTGGAAGGAGTCCGGCAGCGGGGGGACCGACGGGCGGCGCTTCCAGCAGGCCGGACTGCGGGTGGTCACCGTCTCCGTTCCGTGCCGCTACCTGCACACGCCCTGCGGCGTCATGGACCCGGCGGACGCCGACGCCGTGGCAGACTTGCTGGCGACGTGGTTGCGGCGGTTGGCCGAGGAGGGGATCGCGCGGTGACCGACATTGCACGCCTTGTGGCGGATCTGAGCAACCTTCCCGGCGCCCCGGGGCGGGAGGACGCCGTGCGGAGCCACCTGGGCGCGGTGGCGGCTGTGCTGGGCACGCCGGTGGAGATGGAGGTTGACGCCCTGGGCAACCTGCTCCTCCACCGGCCCGGCCCCGGGCGGCGGCTGCTGCTCTTGGCCGCGATGGACGAGCCCGCCCTGGTGGTCACGCACGTCGACCCGGACGGCTGGGTGTGGGTGGGGCCCGCCGGCACGCCGGACCTGGAGAGGTTGGGACGGCGGGTGCGCTTTGCCGATGGGACGCGGGCGGTTCTGGCGCGGCGACCCCCCGGCGAGGGACACGGGCGCTGGTACCTGGACGCGGGGGGAGCCGCGCCGCCCACGGCCGTGGGCGCCATGGCCGTGGCGGACCTGAACGCCGAGATCCTCCCCGGCGGTGCCCTGGCAGGAAAGGCGCTTGGCGCGCGCGGGGCCTGCGCGGCCCTGCTTGCGGCCTTGGAGCACGCCCACCCCGGAGCCGATCTGCACGCGGCCTTCGTCTCCTGTGCCCTGCTGGACCATCGCACCGTCCCCAGCCTGGTCCGGCGGGCGGACCCTGAGATGGTGGTCTCCGTTTCCGGCGTCGCCGCCACCGATACCCCCGGCGCCACCGGGGCTGACGTGCGGCTGGGCGGCGGCGCGGTGCTGGTGGTGTCTGATCGGGGGCTTGTGGCGTCGCTCGCCGCGCTGGACGCGCTGGCCGCGGCGGCCGACCGCGCGGGGGTCCGCCCGCAGGTGGCCGTGGCCGATCCCGGGACCACCGCGGCGGGCCCGGCCCTGCGCGCGGGTGGCGGGGCGCCGGCCGGCGCCATCGGCTTCCCCCTGCGCCATGCGGGTTCGCCGGCCGAGGTCTGCCTTCCCCGGGATATCGAGGCCTGCGCCGCGGTGCTCGCCGCCCTGCCGGCGGTCCCCTGAGGCGGCCCGTCTCCATGGCCGACCGTCTGCCATGCACCGAGCGGCGCCATCGCCTGGGCCGCGCTGATCCTCTGCCTGAACGCGGTACTGCTGACCGAACCCGCCGCCCCTCTGACCCTGGCGCGGACGGGGCCGGGCCGCCGGCCCCCGCAAGACCGGGTGGTGCTTGGCCCGCGCTCCACGCCCCAGCGTTCTGCTATCGCCTCGCGGCGGTCTGGGCGGGGGGCTCGCCGCTGCACGCCGGTCTGAGTTCTTCGCCACCCGCCCCTGCCGTCGGCGTCCTCCTGGGCACACCCTCGGGAAGGAAGCGCCAGCAAGCGCCGGCTGATCCCCCAAGACTACGGCGCACCCTGCGCGAGGCCCATGACGGCCGACCGACGACCTACCCGATGCCGACGCCGAAGATGTGCATCTGAGCCGGTGGAGATGCGCTCGAATTGATCACCGGGAGGGTGACGGACTGTACGGTCTTGCCAGCTGAAAGCGGGATCCCCGCGTAAAAGACGCTGACCCCCGCGGTGTTGCCCGGCCTGGTCCGGTTGCGATACTTGGTCGTGGCGATGACCGCGTTGCCGCCGTCGGTCGTGGTCTGGTCCCAGCCTGTCAAGGTCAGGGTGAAGGCCTGCGTCGTGCCGTCCGTATAGCTGATGCTGCCCGCGCCGCTGGTCATCACCGCGTCGCTGCTCGCCCCCAAAAAGCCCAAGGTGGCGCCGGAGCCCTTGATCTCGATGGTCTGGCCATTGGCCACGACGTTGTCGGCGGTACCGGCCGGCAGGTTGGGCCACGTGAACGTCACTCCCCCGTGGGTGACCTGCCCGCCCGGGGTGATCCCAGCCACGGCCAATGCTTGTGCGGAGTAGCTGTTGCCGTAACCGTCGAAGTTGCCCAGCTTGGGACTACCGTTATCGGTGATGCCGACGTTGTCGTAGTACGCCGGAAGCGGCCCAGCCTTGCCCGGTTGGGCGGGAACGGACACGGAAACGGTTGCCTGCGGCAGCGCGGCTCCGTGGTCTGTGACGAAGGAGACGGGTGTCTGGTAGTCACCTCCGGCCATGCCCGCAGCCAGTGTCAGGGTGACTGTCTGGGTGGCGATACCGGCCCCTGTGACGGCCAGGCTGCCACTTGGCGGTGAGACAGAGATGCCGGCGGGCGCCGCGACGCTCCAGTGGACCGTGTGCGCCAGGTAGTCGACACTCTGCGCGGCGATGGTCACGGAGGCCTTGCCGCCCGGCGCCAGCACCACCTGGGGGTTCGACTGGATGAACCCGCACGCCGGACTGCGATACATGGCCGCCATGGCGGGCCGGGTCACCCCCGGGCCGTAGCGGCTTGTGAGGTAGCTGTTCTCGAGCACGACCCCGGTGAAGCGGTATTGGGTGACGAGTTGCGCCGTCTGCGCCTTGGCCGCCGCCTCCTGCCCGAGGTCGCCCCTGTCGTGGTAGTAGCTGATCTGGGTGTCGGCGATGGCGAAGGCGATGCTCCAGGTGAGGCGCTGCACCATGAAGGCCGCATCGCTCCCCGCTGGCGCCGCCTTACTGGCCAGGGTCAGGGCCTGCTGCGCCGCCTGGAAGTCACTGAGCGCCTGCGTGACGGCCTGGAGGCTGCCATACTGCCCGCAGGAGGAGGCAAAGAGTGTGCGGCCGGCTTGTTCCACCTGGGTCAGGTAGGTGCCGATCACCCCGGCCGCCGGACCGTAGCGGTCGCTGAGGAAGCTCTGCCGCCACGTGGTGGAGTCCAGCCTGATGTTCCAGGACAGCGCGGCGATCTCGGCGTGCACCGGCTCGTAGCAGAGCCAGTTGGCCGGCTCGCAGTATGTGCCAAGCCCATTGGTGCCGATGGAGTGGTAGTAGGGCATGTCCAGGGCGACCAACTTCAGCAGATTGCACGGCAGCGAGTGCCAGCAATACTTGACGTAGTATGTATACATGCCGATCGGGCCCGAGAAGAGCTGACGCCACTGCTTGACGAGGCGGACGTAGTAGGCGTTCTGGTTGGACCCGGGGTCGTAGATGGGGACCTGGTAGCTGCGTCCGGAGTCCGAGATGTCAATGATGTTGTTGGTTCCGCTATACATGTACTCCGGGGACGGTGGCGTGGTGGCCGGTCCGTAGGCGATCTCCTCGACCATGACCCCAGGTAACTGCGTGCTGACCGCACGCGTCAACTGACGGATCACGACATCCTCTGCATTGGGCACGTTGCCGTAAGGTGCGACGGCGTTGGGCGGCCAGGTCGCGCCGTCGGGCGGCCAGGCGTCGAAGATCCTGATCTCCGGATGCTGCCGCAGGTAGGTGGTGACGCCGCTGATATACTGCTGTACCGCCGTCTGGTTGCCGGTGTCGAAGACGTTGTAGTTGCCCTCGTAATACTGCGGGTACTGGCTCTGGGGGAGCCAGCTCTGAAAGCCGTGCCCGCCAACTTCGGCGATCATACCGCGACTGGCCAGCGCCGGGGCCACCACTCCGCGGAACGTATCATACTCGGTCACGTTGAAACCGCCATAGTTGTATGGGTAGACCAGGATGTTCAGCTTGGCTTTGGCCATCCAGTCGACCAGTTGCGGGAGGTTGGTCGCGTTGTGGCTCCACCCCTCTTCCACATACAGCCGCCGATACTGTAAGGACGCCTCCTGCAGGTCGTTGATGGGAGCGGTGGACACGGTGCGCAAGTGTGGCACCAGCTCTGATCGGCCCTGGTAGTAGTTGAAGGTGGGGGCGAAGAAACGCACGCCCAACTGGCCGAGCAACTCGTACACGGCATACAGCGTCCCGCGTTCGACCGAGCCGATCAGCGCCAGCGTATCACCGTTCACGGTGGAGATGGCGAACGCATCGTTTTGGGCGGCGGACAGCTTGGCCCATAGCGGCGCCACCCAACCGGCCGGCACGGTCGGGGAATGCTCCATGCTCTGAGCAAGGGCGCCCGTGGCCACTAGCAGGCCGCTTCTTGCCGCGCCACCGGATGCCAGTTGACCCTGGCGCACCGCCAGGGTCGCCCCCGACATCTGTGCCACATAGCGCGCCAGTTCACTTGCCGCAAACCGCGGCACGGCCGACTGCGTGAGGGTCCACCATACGATGACAGCGTTCGGCTGGCCGCCGCGCACCAGCGTGATTGGTGGCGCAGCGGTAGAGCCACAGCCGCTCTGGACCCCCAGGGTCGCGGCGGCGCCCACGGCGACCGTGCCACGCAACAGCGCGCGCCGGCTGAGGCGAACGGCACCGGATGACTCAGACACGAGGCACCTCCCCGGTTGCGGTACTGCGGTTCGTCCGCCGAGGTCACGGTACCTGCCTTGCCAAGGGTGGTGCCTCGGATGGGGCAGTAAAGGCCCACCTGGACGTGGTATAGGACGACAGGCGAAGGTATTGTGGACGTGTGAGAGGTTTCGCGGGTATGCCCCCGTGGGGGACAGGGCAGTCCTCCGGAGGATGTCGCAAGCTGAAGGGAGTGCTCTCGTGCAAGGACGGTATCGCTTAGGTTTGGGCGCGATCGGACTGACCGTCGGTGTGCTGATGGCCGCGGGGCAGGTCCTCGCCGCCTCGGGGCCCCAGTCCAGCACGCTGGCGAATGACAAGCTGAACACCGCTATCTGGACGCAGGTCATCGGGCAGAATTCGGGCCTGTCCATGATCAAGCCCCCGGGATGGCTGACGATTTCGACGGAGCCCGCGCCGGTGAGGTCGTATGCCACCACGCTGCACAACATGGTGTTGCAGCCGGTTTCCCCAAGCGCCAACTGGACGGTGAGTGTGGAGACCACCCTGTTCGGCATCAAGTTCGGGCCGTCCGGCACCCTGCCCAACTACCAAGGTGGGGCGGTCTACGCTTGGCAGAACGCCCAGGACTGGGTGCGCATGCTGCGCGAGCCGTCGGACTGCATGCTCACCATCGGGTCCCTGATCAATGGCACCTTCACTCCGGGCACCACCTCGTCCCAGGCCGCGGCGACCGTCTGCAACAACAGCGCGGATCCGCTGTGGCTGCGGCTGCAGAAGAACGGAAACGTGTATACCGGCTACTACAGCACCGACGGGAAGACCTGGGTCTCCGCCGGGTCGGCAACGCTGTCCTCGCTGCAGCCGGCGGACATCGGCCTCAACGCCAACGAGGGCGGCGGCAGCGCCGCCCCGACGTACTTTGGCTTCAAAGACTTCACGGTCGGGACCGCGGCCACCAGCGGGTCCGGCAGCACCTCCGCTGCATCGAGCACGACTTCGAGCACGACTTCGAGCGCCGCTTCGAGTACGACATCAAGTACCCCTTCGTCGAGCGCGTCCAGCACCAGTTCAAGCACGACCACCACGACATCTGGCTCGCTCCCCAAGACGGGGACCAGTCCGCTGGAGTTCGTCGCCGGCCTGGTGCTCATGGGCATCGGTGCCTGGCAGTTGCGGCGTACGCGCAGGGGCGCGCCTCGGCCGTAGGCTGGTACGGATAGCTTCATGCAGAGGGCTCCCGGCGGACACCCCGTTCGGGAGCCCTCTTGTTGTCACGCCTGCGGCGTCTTGCGCCCGCGCATGCCGTGGGGTGGTGTCGGACACAAGGGGGATGCCGTTGCGCGCGTTCGTGCCGACCGAGTATGGGGGGGCCTGGTGTGCTGCGGCTGGCCCCGGTTCCCGACCCGGTACCCGGGCCGGAGGATGGGTTGGTACGGGTGCACGCCACGGATCTGAACCGTAGCGACGCGCCGCGGCGGCGTGGGTGGTGTCCGCCACCGTGGGCACGGGCTGGCGCACTTCAAGACCGAGACACCGCTTGGTGAACGGGTCTTCCGGTGCGGGGCGTGTGGGACAGAGACCGCCCGGGATCTGGACGCGCCCTGGAACCTCGCGTCGCTTGTCGCCGGAAGTCCCCCGGAGACGAAAAACGCCTGTGGCGGGCACGGTTCGGGGTGGCAGGAGGCCCCTCCATGGCCTGGAGGCCGACGGAACAGGGAAATCCGCGCGCTCAACGTGGCAGGGCGGGATGGACCGCGATACCCGCTGGCGGCCGCAGACTGTCGGCAAGCTGGCATGGCCTTCAGCAAGGCGGATCTTGGTCGGCGTCGTAGCGGACGACGGTGCGCTTGGATCGTGAACGCGAAACCTTGCGGCCTTTGGGCGCACGTGCCCTGCACGACGCGGTCTTCTTGGCGGTGGCACCGACGCGCCGGACCAGGGCTGCCGCATCGTCCCGGTGCGCCCAGTCGGCGACGTAGGCGAAGGAGTAGCCGGAGGTGTCCAAGTCCGCCCAGGCCGCCACGACGTAGGCGGTGCCTTCCGCCTCTGCATCCTGCTCCTCGCGTGCGGCCCGTCCCCGCGACCGTGCAGCAGGGCGTGTGCCACCGCGTGGCAGGGGGTCTTGGCCGCCTGGTCGGTGGAGAGTCCCGGCTCCAACCCGATGGTGTTCGCTCCGGGGATGAAGACCCCGTGGGCCCGGCCCAGCCCGGACATGCACTCCCGGACGTGGCCCCCCTGTGGGTGTGAGCCACGCCCAACAGCCGGCCGTACAGCCAAGTCCCGCGCTCGCTGTCCGTGGTCAGTGCCTGGCAGGGGTGTCTTGGTAAGTCCCCATGGCCGAGGGGACGGCCGCCGATGACTGATGCAAGGCGCCGCAGCGGCACCCGGGTCAGGCGGCGTCTAGCGTAGTAGGTGCCGCTCTCGGCGCGCGCAATATGTAGCGGCTCAGCGGCTCGCCGACGCCTCGCCCGCCGACCTCGATGATGAACATGAGCGCAGTGCGGGAGATGTGCCTGTAGATCGCTCGCACGTCGTCAGGTAGCCGCCGCTCGACCTCGTCACTCTCGGCGAAGTAGAGGACCTCCGGGTCGGCGTTGCAAGCCTCGACCAGCGGCCAGTCGTCTTCCGTCATCGGCCGCAGCACGAGGTCGCCGTGCGGGATCTGAATGTCGTGTGTCCGCATGCTAGACACGGGAAGCCGAAGCCTCCTCACCGCAGCCCGTCCGGTGTCTGGGGCCCTTGAGCGCGTCTCAGCTTCTACTGCCGGCCGCCAGGCGACGGAACGGGACCTTCCGGAGCCCACGGATCGACCGTGTTCTGTAGAGGGGAACTGGATCCTGTGCCCATCCCCCGTTTCGGCGCGGTGGACTCTCAGTCGGCCCGGCGGGCATGGACCCAGACCCCTTCTTCCAACCTGGTCACCGTATGACGGCATCGGGGTCGGCGGCGAACAACTCGACCCCCACACGTGTGCGCCCGATATATCCGAGGTCGGGCTTCGCGGGACCGGCCGGGTTCACCTCGTGGGCGTGCCCGAGGTCGCTGGAATGGGATATGCAAAATGTGTGTTGTGCGAAGTCTGAAAGGGTGTGACCAGGCCGGGATGCTGTACACTACGTATAACCCGTCCCTCGCCCCTCCGGTGCCTGAGGGCGGTCCACATCGGCGCGGCGCCTCGTGCCGCGGGGAGGGTCCGGCCATTTCGACCACGGATGCAGCACAGCGGCTGGAGGAGACCACGATCCCGGAGTATCTCGCACTCAAGGGGGAGCCGGTCGAGTTCCGTGCCCTGATCCGCCAGGTGACGTACGCGGCCAAACGGGTGGCGGCCGAGTTGCGGACGGCGGGCCTGGACGGGATGCTGGGGGCCACGGGGGGCACCAACGTCCAGGGCGAGAAGGTCCAGCGGCTGGACGAGTATGCCAACATGACCTTCGTCACCAACCTGCTGCGCAGCCCCTCCATCAGCGATCTGGTGTCCGAGGAGATGTCCGAGGGGATGCACTTGGCGCACCACAACCGCGGCGACTACGCCCTCCTGTTCGACCCCATCGACGGCAGCAGCAACCTGGACGTGGACATGGCCGTCGGCTCGATCTTCTCTGTACGGCGCTCCGCGGACGTGCTGGCCGCCGGCCACAGCCAGATCGCCGCGGGCTACGTGCTCTACGGCCCGTCCTGCATCTGCGTGCTGGCCATGCCCAAGTACGGTGTGAACTGCTTCGTGCTCGATCCCAGCATCGGTGAGTTCCTGTTCACCCGCGGGCCGCTGCTCATGCCCGAGCAGGGCGGCACGTACGGCTGCAACGAGGGCAACGAGAGCAGCTGGTCGCCCGCGTTGCGGGATTACGTGCGCTGGCTGCGCGGGGAGGGGGGGCACTCCACCCGCTACTCGGGGGCCTTGGTGGGCGATTTTCACCGCATCCTGCTGCAGGGCGGCGTCTACCTCTATCCGGCGGACGCCAAGCATCCCGACGGCAAACTGCGCTTGCTGTATGAGGCGGCCCCGCTGGCCTTTATCGCCAAGATCGCCGGGGGGCGCGGGACCAGCGAGACCATGGACATCCTGGACATCGTCCCGAGCAAGATCCACCAGCGGGTCCCGCTGGTGGTCGGCAGCCGGGCCGAGGTGGACAAGCTGGTACCGCCCCGGACCCGCTGACTCCTCCCGGTACATGGGAAGGGCCGGACCGCTGCGGGCGGCCCGGCCCTTCCCGTGTACCGGGCCCAACTCACTCGCCGTAAATGCGGGCCATCTCGCCCAGGAGCTTCAGCGCGTCCGGCTCCCGGCGCTGGAACGAGTTGCGGCCGATGATCGAGCCGCAACCGCCCCCGGCGCGGATACCGCGCACCTCGTCGAGGATGGTGGCGTCGTCCGAGCGGGCCCCGCCGGAGAAGATCACGATGCGGCGGCCGGCGAACGCGCTCTGCACCACATGGGCGACACGCTCGGCCACGGTATCCTTGGGCACCCCGGCGGAGGTGTATACCTTGGCGGCCGCCTCCTGCTCCAGGTGCGCGGTGGGGAGCTTGACCTTGATGATGTGCGCGCCCAGCTGGGCGGCGATTTGCGCCGCGTAGGCGACCACGTCCAACGCGGTCTCTCCGGCCTTGCTCAACTGGCTGCCGCGCGGGTAGGACCAGACGACCGTGGCCAGGCCAGCGGCCTTGGCCTCGGCGATCAGGGCCCGCGCCTGCTCATACATCGTGCGCGCGGATGTCGACCCAGGGTAGATGGTGAAGCCCACCGCCGCGCATCCCAGGCGGAGGGCGTCCTGGACCGAGGAGGTCACCGCGGACACGGGGTCCGGCTCTTCGCCCACCAGCAACTCGTGGTTATTGGTCTTGAGGATGAGGGGGATCTCGCCGGCATAGTCGCTGGCGACGGCCTCCAGGAAGCCGAGCGGTGCCGCGTACGCGTTGAGGCCCGCCTTGATCGCCAACTCGATGTGATAGCGGGGGTTGTATCCGGGGGGGTTGGGCTGAAAGCTGCGGGCGGGTCCGTGCTCGAAGCCCTGGTCCACCGGGAGGATGATCATGCGTCCCGTCCCGCCCAGCTTCCCGTGGTTCAACATCCGGGCCAGGTTGGTCTTGGTGCCGGGGTTGTCACTGGAGTACCAACTCAGGATCTCCTGGACGCGCGTTGTCAACAGGCCACCTCCGCGCCCGGCGGACAACCCGTTCCGGGCTATGCCCATGGTGCGTTCAAGCGGGTGGCGGTGTCAACGGACAGCGCCCGCGCACGAATTCCCAACAATAGCTGCCCGCGCGGTCCGAGCGCGGGGCGCGCTCCAGTTCCGTCCACAGGTCGCTATAGGCGCGCTCCAGCAGGATCTGTTGCGTGAGCGGGGGCAGCGGTTCGACCAGCCCTTCCAGCAGCGACACCTGGCTGCAGAAGCGCATCGTGGCGTCCGGGTCGGCCAGTTCGGCCTGCTCGCTGTGCGGCTCGCTGCGCACGTCCTCCAGGCCGGCGGCCACGAACAGCGCCGATACCTCCCCCGCCCGGTGAAACATGCGGTAGGGGTCGGGAGCGCTGGCGCCGGCGGCGGCCAGCGCGGCAAGCAGGGGAGCGATGGCGCGTCCCAGGAGGGGGGGCACCTGCCCTCCGGCCACGGCCGCCAGCACGGCGACCGTGCCCCCGGGTCGGCAGACGCGCCGCATCTCCCGCAGGGCGGCCTCCCGGTCGCAGTGGTGCAGGAACTTGCTCCCCAGCACGACCTCGGCTTGGGCCGGGTCCACCGGCAGATGCTCGGCCTCCGCCCGCCGCGTGTACACGTGAGCGGCGCGCCGCGCGCGCCGCTTGCGGTCCACCACGGCCAGCAGCGCCGGAGCGGGATCCGTCGCCAGCAGTACACCCGCGCCGCCGACGCGGTCGGCCAGCCCTCCCTCGAAGGTCAGGCGGCCGGTGCCGGCCCCCACCTCGACGACGGCCATCCCCGGCGCGACGCGGGCGAAATCGACAAAGGCTTGCAGGGTGCCGGCGTCGGACATCAGGGCAAAACCCTGGTCCGCGCCGTCGCCGTCCATGTAGGCGTCCACGGCCGGGCGATTGGTCAGAGGCGCGTCCTGGGCGGTGAGGCGGATCTGCGCCCTACCCCGGCCGATGAACGTGGACCCCATGACGGTCGTTCCTCCGCGGAGCGGATACGTGGCGTGATGGTTCGCGGCGGGACGGCCGCCTCCTCCGCGCGGGTTAATAATGGGAGGAGCCCGGCATCCTCCGCCGGGCCCCTCTCGCCGCTGCCGCTCCGTCCATCCGGACTACGGGAAGTACGGCGACCCCCCGTAAGGGCTGCAGAACGGGTAGGGGAAGCAGGATCCGGATCCGTTGCCCGGGCCGCTGCCATTCGGCGAGGTGCCGGACCCCGGACTCGACGAGGAGGACACTGTGCTGGTGACCTGATCCTCCAGCGACCGGGGCTCCTGCCCCAGTGTGACCGGAACCGTCACAGACTGGCCGCTGCGCAGGACGGTGATCTGCACCGTCTGACCAGGCTGCGCGGCGTTGATGTCCTCGACCAGGTCGTAGCCGTTCAACACGGCCTGGCCGTTCCAGGCCGTGATCACATCCCCGGTCTGCAACTTGCCGGCGGCCGGGGAGGCATGGGAGCCGTACCCCTGTACCTGGGTGATCGTGATCGTCTGCTTCTGGGTGGGCAGGGTGTTGGTAGACGGGGTCTCCCGGAGATACACGCCCAACCAGGCCCGCTTGACGTACCCGTACCGCACCAGCTGGTTGACGATCTTCTCCACGGTGTTGGAGGGGATCGCAAAGCCCAGCCCGATAGTCGTGAGGTTCTCCGTGCCGCCACTGTTGGCGACCTTCATGCTGGTGATCCCGATGACATCACCCTGCGCGTTGGCCAGGGCGCCCCCCGAGTTCCCGGGGTTGATCGGGGCGTCGGTCTGGATCATCTTGGTCACGCGCATGGCGGCCGTGTTCAACCCGTAGAGCATCGGCCGCACGGCGCCCACGATGCCCTGGGTCACCGACTGCGCGAACTGCGGACCCAAGGGGTTGCCGATCGCGACGGCGAACTCTCCGGGCACCACGTTGTTCGAGTTCGCGAAGGTGGCCGCCGGCAGGGCGTTCGGGGCGCTGATCTTGAGGACCGCCAGGTCGGTCGATGGGTCACCGCCGACCAGGTGTGCCGTGTAGACCGTGCCGTCGGCCAGCGTGACGGAGAGCGCTGAGGCACCGTTGACGACGTGGTCGTTGGTCACGATGTAGCCGGCGGAGTTGAAAATGACGCCGCTACCCCACGCGGCCGCAGTCAGCGTGCCGTTGACGGTCTGCCTGTTGGTGACCAGCACGATCGACGGGCTGAGCTTTTTAAATATCGCCACCGCGGGGCCGTTCACCGCCTGCTGGGCCGCGGTGACGCTCACCGTGCTGATGCTGGCGTAGTTCTGCGCGACCGCGCGGTAAGCCGGCACCGCGGCGACGGCGATCACCCCACCCGCCACCGCCCCGGCCAGCACCATCGCGGCTGTCCGCCAAGCCCGGGGACGTGCATGTCCCGCACCGGAGGCGGCCACCGACGCCGCCGGTGTCGCGGCCGCCCGCTCGGCTCGCCATTTGGCGGGCAGGCGCACCCGCCGCTGCAACCGCATCTCCGCTCACCTCCATACATGAGGATCCGCTACCGGAAGCCTAAACCGACAGTGTGAAGATTCTCTCAGGATTTTCGGCCCTCGTCCGAGTGTCCCGCGACACCCGGTACACGCGCTAGCCGCCCAGCGCGAAGGCCAGGACCTCGGACTGCGGCCGGAACCCGACCAGCGCCCCCCGCTGCTCGCCGTCCCGAAAGCGCAACAGGGCTGGGACGGCCCGGATCTGATAGCGCGCGGCGAGTTCGGGGTCCGTGTCCGTGTCGAGGCGATAGAAGGCCACGCGGCCTTGGAGGTCATCCGCCACCTTTTCCACCACCGGGGCAAGCCGCCGGCACGCCGGACACCATGGGGCGGTGCACGCCAACACGATTCGCCCGGGTGCCCCCAGGACGCGCCGCTCAAAGTTCTCCGCCGTGACTTGACCGGGCAAGCCGCTTCCCCCCGCCGCCGCCGCCACTATCATACCACCGTCGGCCCGAACCGGCCCGTTCGGATGTCTGCCAGGGCGCCGCAGCGCCGCTGGCGCGCTATACTACGGCGAGGCTCGGAGACTGCCGGGCCGACAGGAGGCTGTCGAGCGTTGTCGAAGGCACCGCTCCTTGGGAGACAAGGGGGGCTGGCCATGCGACCCGCAGAGCCTCTGGCGGGGTTGCGCGCCCGCGGGGTACTCTCGATAGCGGACGCGGGTTGGCTGCGGTGGGGCGGCGGCGTGCTGGAGGTCGGCGGGGCCGACGGGCCGGCGAGCACGCTGGTGGTGGATGCCGAGCACCTGACGCTGGTGGGGAGTGGCTTTGCCTCCCTGGCGCACGGGCCGGCGGACGGGCGCAGGCTCTGGGTGGCGGCGCGTTTCGCGGACGGCGCTGCGGTGCGCATCGAACGCCGCGGCATCCGTACCGCGGTCGCCGCGTCGCCGAAACCAAGACCGAAGGCCGCCGGCTAACGCGCGGGCGGTGATCCGGGGGTGGGTGCGGTGGCGAAGCGAGATCCGGGGTTGGAGCGGTTGGACGCGGCCGAGTTCGAGCGGCGCTTCCTGCGCGAGGCGCCGCTCGAGGGCGCCGCGGAGGCGTCCTGGACGCTCGTGCTCTTTGATCGCGGTCGCCCCGAGGACCGGCGCCTGGGGCGGGTGCTCGCGCGGGCGGCCGAGGACCACGGGGACCGGGTTCGCGTCGCCGCGGTGTCGGCCCAGGACGTGCTCGAGCGCCTGCGACACTGGCAGGACGGCCGGCGCGCGGTGGACAGCTTCTCGTTCACCCGCTGGCCGGTGGCCGGTCTTTTCCGGCACGGCCACATCATCACCACCTTCAATCCCCGTCTGGTCTTCTTTCCAGAGCACCTCCAGCAGGAGGAGGAACACTCCCAACTGGAGGTCTTCCTGGAGAAGATGGTGTATTACGACCCGGCCGCGGTGAAAGCGCAGAAGAATATCGAAGTGGAAGCCGGGGCCTGATGGTGGCAGGAAATGGGACCAAGCTGACCAGTGGCCGTTCCGCCTGGCGCGGCGTCGTGGAAGAGTATCGGACCCAGTTGTCGTTGCCGGCGTCCGCGCCGGCCATCAGCCTGCGCGAGGGCGACACCCCCCTGGTGCCGGCCTCGCGCGCCGGGCGGGGCGCCGACCTCTATTTCAAGGTCGAGGGGCAGAACCCGACCGGCTCGTTCAAGGACCGCGGCATGGCGGTGGCGGTCAGCGGGGCCGTGGCGGACGGGGCGCGCTTCCTGGTGTGCGCCTCTACGGGCAACACCTCGGCGTCTGCGGCCGCCTACGCCGCCCGCGCCGGCCTGCCCGCGCTCCTGGCGGTGCCCGCTGGACAGGGCGCGGTCGCCAAGGGCAAGCTGGCGCAGGCCCTCGGCCACGGGGCCCGCCTGGTGCTGGTGCACGGCAACTTCGACCAGGCGCTGGCGGCCGTGCGCGCGTTGGCGGCGATGCGCCCCGACGCGGCGCTGGTCAACTCGGTGAACCCGCTCCGCCTGGAGGGGCAGAAGACCGGCGCCTTCGAACTGGTGGAGCAGTTGGGCGACGCCCCCGACTGGCTGTGCATCCCGGTGGGGAACGCCGGGAACATCAGCGCGTACTGGCGGGGCTTTTGCGAGTACCAGCGCAGCGGCCGCAGTCGCGGCCTGCCCCGTCTGATCGGGGCGCAGGCCGCAGGTGCGGCGCCGATGGTCTGCGGTCGGATGATGGACGACCCGCAGACCGTGGCGTCGGCCATCCGCATCGGTCGGCCGGCCAGCGCCCATCTGGCCAGGGCGGCCGTGGCCGAGGCCGACGGCCGCTTTTTGGCCGTGGAGGACGCGGCCATCCTGGAGGCCTACCGTTTCCTGGCCCGGCAGGAGGGCATCTTCTGCGAACCGGCGTCGGCCGCTTCGCTGGCGGGCTTGTGGGCGGCCCAGGCCGCGGGCCTGATCAGCGACGGGCAGCGCGTGGTGTGCGTGCTGACGGGGGCCGGACTGAAGGATCCCGACCGGGCCGTGGCCGAGGCCGATGCGCCGCTGGAGGCGGAGGCCACGCCCGATGCGCTCATCGCGGCCCTGCCGCGCGAGTTGCGCGACTGAGGCGCCGGGGAGGGCGGGCGGTGGCGGGCACGCGTTCCGCGGGTTGGGTGCTGGCCCGGGCGCCGGCCACTTCGGCGAACCTGGGCCCAGGCTTTGACGCGCTGGGCCTTGCGTTGGAGTGGCGCGCGGAGGTGCGCTGTGCCCTGGCGCCCGAAGGACTCGTCGTGCGCGCGGACGGGCCCGGTGCCCAGGACCTCCCTCGGGACGGGAGCAACCTCGTGGCGCGGGCCGCCCGCGCAGTGCTGGCGGCCGCCGGGCGCCCCGCCGCCGGACTGCGCCTGCACCTGGCCAACACCCTGCCGGTGGGACGCGGCCTGGGCAGCAGCGCCGCCGCCATCGCCGCCGGCCTGACCGCAGCCAACGCGCTCCTGGGCGATCCCCTGGGGATGGAAGAACTCCTCCGGCTGGGCACGGCGATCGAGGGCCACCCGGACAACCTCGCGCCCGCGCTGTTGGGCGGGGTCTGCGCCTCCGCGCAGGGTGCCGGAGGCGCCGTGTTCGCCCTGCCGCTGCCCCCGCCGCCGGGTCTTGCGGCGATGGTCGCCATCCCGCGCCGCCCCCTGCCCACACGTGAGGCCCGCCATGTCCTGCCGCGCACCGTGGCGTTCGCCGATGCCGTGGCCAACGTGCAGCGTGCCAGCCTCCTGGTGGCCGCGCTGGCCACCGGGCGCCTGGACGCGCTGGCGGCGGCCACCGCCGACCGCCTGCACCAACCCTACCGCGCCCGCCTGCTGCCCGGTCTGGAGGTCTGCCTGCGCGACGCGCTGGCCGCCGGTGCCCTGGGGGCCTTCCTGAGCGGTGCCGGGCCGTCCGTACTGGCCCTGGTGCCCGCTGGCCGGGAGTCCCCCAGGGTCCGCGATGTTCTGCGGCGCTACGCCACGGCCCAGGGTGGGGGAGAGGTGCGCCCGCTCTCCCTGAGCGCCACCGGGACCACCGTCTCCGACTGCCCCCCGCCCCCTCCGCACGATGGGGAACATCTGTTCTCTTAAGGTTTCGGCCCCGCATGTCGATACATGCACCACGACCCTGGACTGCTCAGGGCTGGCGGGGGCCGCTGCGAGGGGGTACGTCGTGGACATCTCCGTGCTTGGTGGGCTGGTCCTCGCCGTCGCGGCGATCCTGGGCGCCGACCTGATCAACGGGGGTACCATCGGCGGCCTGATCAACCCCGCCGCGCTGCTGCTCATCGTGGGAGGGACCCTGGGGGCCACGGCGATCTCTTCGCGGATGGAGGACCTGGCGGGAGCCCCCAAGGCCGTGGTGAGCGCCTTCCGCCCCAAGCGCCTGGCCCTGGAGGTCCTGATCGAACGCCTGACCGGTCTGGCCCTGCGCGCGCGGCGCGACGGCCTGCTCTCCTTGGAAGAAGAGATCCCCGAGGTGGACCAGCCCCTGTTGGCGCACGGGCTGCAACTGGTGGTCGACGGCGCCGACGCCGACACCCTCCGCGGTATCCTCCGCACCGAGATGGCGCTCCAACAGGAGAAGGCGGCGCGGCAGCACACGGTCTTCGAAACGGCCGGGGGCTTTGCGCCGACGATGGGCATCATCGGGACGGTCATGGGCCTGATCCATGTGCTGGCGAACCTGGCCAACGCCTCCGCCCTCGGACCGGCGATCGCCACCGCCTTCCTGGCCACCTTCTACGGCGTCAGCAGCGCCAACGTGCTGTGGATTCCGCTGGCCAACAAACTGAAGGCGAACTCACGGCGGGAGGCGCTGGAGGCAGAGGTCGCCCTGGAAGGGGTGCTCTCCATCCAGGCGGGGGACAACCCCAGCGCCGTGCGCGACAAGCTGCTGATCTTCCTGCAGGAGAAGGGCGGTGGCCGGGCGGCCCCTGCCAAGACGGAAGGGGCCGAGGCCCCGACAGGTAAGAACCGGGTGGCGTGAACGGTGCGGTCGCGCCGCCGAGTCGAGGAGGGTGTGCATGCCGGACATGCCGCAGGCGGCGACGGTGGACTGGTTCAACGCCGAAAAGGGCTACGGCTTTCTGTCTCTGGAGGGGGACGGCCGGGCCGTGTTTGTCCATTACAGCGCCATCCAGGGCGAGGGCTGGCGCACGCTGCTGCCCGGTGAACGGGTGGTGTGCACGGTGTCCGCGGGCCCGCGCGGGCTGCGGGCCGAGCGTGTCCACCGTCCGCAGGCCCCGGCTCAGCCGGCCAGCGACGCCGCCGGATAGGAGCCCAGCACCAGGACCTGCGCCCCCCGCGCCTCCATCTCGGCGATCGCCGCGCGGCACCCCGCATCCTCGCCCCGGGCGGCCAGCTCCAGGTAGAAGTCGTGATGCCACTGCCGCGAGCGGCTGGGGCGGGACTCGATCTTCAGTAGGTTGATCCCCCAATAGGCCAGCGTCCCCAGCGTCCAGTACAGCGCGCCCGGGGTGTCGTCGCCTGGCAGGTGGAGGGCCAACACCGTGTGCCAGACCGGCCCGCCGGCCGGAAGCGGCGGGCCGGGGGGCCCGACGACGTAGAAGCGGGTCGTGTTGTGGGGATCCTCCTGGATCCCGCGCGCCAGGACCTCCAGTCCGTAGATCTCCGCCGCCCGCGCCGAGGCGATCGCCGCGGCGCCGGTCTCGGCCTGTTCGGCGAGCGCCCGGGCGCTGCCGGCGGTGTCGTAGACGGCGATGGTCTCGACGCCCAGGCCCCGCAGATAGGACTCGCATTGCGCCAGCGCCTGGGGGTGCGAGTACACGCGGCGGATGTCCTCCAGCCGCAGTCCGCGTGGGGCCAAAAGGGACTGCTCCACCCGCACGGCGACCTCGCCCCGCACCACCAGCGGGTGCTCTCGCAGCAGGTCATAGGTCTCGGGGATGCTGCCCGCCCGCGAGTTCTCGACCGGCACCACGGCCAACTCCGCGCTTCCCCCGGTGACGGCCGCGAACGCGTCGCGCAGCGTCCGGCAGGGCATGGTCTCCACGCCGTCGCCGCACGCCTGCCGCACCGCCGCCTCACTGAAGGCCCCTGGCTCGCCCTGGAACGCCACCCGCCCGATGACGCACGCCCCCCCCGTCCACCGGCACTGCACCCCATTATGCGCCGGGGGACCCCGCCGGGCCAGGCCCGGGCCCCAGGCCGCGCGCGCCGGCAGGGGCTGGGCCCCGCGCAGGGAACCCCCCCGCATGCCCAACCGCGTGCTGGTGATCGACGACGAGGCGCACATCCGCGAGTTGGCCAAGTTGTATCTGGGCCGTGAGGGCTACGACGTGGTCGAGGCCCAGGACGGGGAGGCGGGGCTGCATGCGGCCCTGGATCCCCAGGTGGACCTGGTCGTGCTGGACCTGCTGCTCCCGCGCCGGGACGGCTGGTCGGTGTGCCGTGACCTGCGGGCGCAGCGCTCGGTGCCCATCCTCATGTTGACGGCGCGCGGGGACGAGAACGACGTGGTTGCCGGCCTGGAGATCGGTGCGGACGATTACCTGACCAAGCCGTTCGGTCCCCGGGAACTGGTGGCCCGGGTGCGGGCCCTCTTGCGCCGCAGCCAGGGCCAGGGGTCGGCGGGAGAGCAACTGGTCTTTCCGGATTTCACCCTGGACCGCGTCAGCCGCGAGTTGACCGTGCGCGGCGTCGCGGTGCCGTGTCCGGCCAAGGAATTCGACCTCCTCTGGCTTCTGGCGTCCAGCCCCCGCCGCGTGTTCACGCGCGACCAACTGCTGGAGGCGGTCTGGGAGGGGACCGAATACATCGAGCCCCGGACGGTGGATGTGCACGTCCACCGTCTGCGGGAGAAGGTGGAGCCCGATCCCGCGCTGCCCCGGTACCTCAAGACCGTGTGGGGCGTGGGCTATAAGTTCGAGTCCCGCGGCGCCGGGACATGAGGCCGCGCCGGCGCGGGTCGCTGCGCTGGAAGGTGTTCGGCGCCTTCGCGCTCGTGGCCATCGTGGCGCCCGTGCTCGCGGCGGGGATCGGTTACCGGATGCTGGCGCGGGCCACCATCACCGAGACCCACCGCCGGCTGTTGGAGACCGCGCACGGGCTGGCGGTGGAACTGGCGACCAGTGCGGTCGTGGTGCGGGCGGAGTCCCAACCGCCCAGCGGTCCAGCGCGTTCCAGCATCAGCACGATCGTGAAGGTGGCGGCCGACGCCTCCCAGTCCACGGTGGCGGTCCTCGCCGCCGACGGCCGCGTCGAGGTGGCCGTCTACCGCGGGTTCACGCGACAGCAACTCCCCACCGGGACCCCGCAGACGCTGCTGGCGCGGATCCTGGCCGGCAAGGCCCTGTCGGCCGGGGTCCTGCACAGCGGCAGCAATGCCTTCATGGTCGCCGGGGCGCCGGTGACGCGTAGCGGCGCGCGGGTCGGCGCGGTCCTGGCCATCAGCTTCGTGCGCGCCGCCCGGGAGCGCAACCTCTTCCTCCAGGCGGTGCTACTGCGGGCCTCGATCGTGGACGTCGTGCTGTCCCTGCTGCTGGGCGTCGTGCTGGCCGGCGGCATCACGCGCCCGCTGCAGCGCATGGCGCTGGCCGTGGGCGCCATCAGCCGCGGCGACTTTGGCCAGCGCGTGCCCGTGCGGTCCAACGACGAGGTGGGGGTCCTGGCGCAGGCCTTCAACCGCATGGCCGAGCACCTGGCCGCGCTGCTGGCCACCCGCCGCGAACTGGTGGCCGCGATCTCGCACGAACTGCGCACCCCCCTGACCTCGATCGAGGGCTTCGTCGCCGCGCTGCGCGACCAGATGGTGGCGCCCGAGGAGCGCGACCATGTGTATGGCATCGTGCAGTCGGAGGTCACGCGGCTGCGCCGGCTGATCGACGACCTCTTCGAGCTGTCCAAGCTGGAGGCCGGGCAGGCGCGCCTGCGCCTGCAGGAGGTCCAGGCGGCGGACCTGGTCGGCGCCGCCGCCGAGCGGGGGACGGTCCTGGCCGGTCCGGGCGGTCCCCATGTCGTGGTGGAGGCCGCGACCCCGGCCGGATCCCTGTCTGTGGACCCCGACCGCGTCGCCCAGGTGCTGGGGAACCTGGTCCAGAACGCGCTGCGCCACTCCCCGCCGGACGGCACCGTCACCCTGCGCGCCGCGCCGGAGGGCGACGGGGTGCGCTTCGAGGTGCGGGACGCCGGGCCCGGCATCCCCGAGGGCGAGGCGGAGCGCATCTTTGAGCGCTTCCACACGGTGGATCCCTCCCGGTCCCGTCCGGGGACGGGGACGGGGCTCGGGCTGAGCATCGCGCGTGAGATCGTGCGCGCCCATGGCGGCCAGATCGGCGTCGACAGCCGCCCCGGGGACGGGGCCTGCTTCTGGTTCACGCTGCCGCGCCGACCCCGGAGCGCGCCGCCCGCCCTGTGACAGGCCAGGGGCCTGGCATACCCCCCACGCCTGGCTCATACCCTTCGCGGACAGAGGGGGGTGGACGGGGCGATGCACGGGTGGCGCAGGGTGGGGGTGTTGCTCGCCGCCGTGGCGACGGTGGCGGCCTTGGCGGGGTGTGGGCAACTGTTCGCGCAGTCGCAGGGGACGGTGACGCTGTCGGAACTGTCCAACCGCGTCGACAGCCTGGACGCCCAGGTGGGCGAACTGCAGGCGGCCCTGGCCAGCGGCGCGGGCAGTGGGAGCGGAATGACCGCGCAGCAGACCGAGCAGAACGGCGTGGTGCAGTCCGACCTGCCGGTGGCGACGGTCGAGGCGGACGTGCTCAACGTGCGCAGCGACCCGGAACTCACGGGGACAGTGCAAGGCCAGCTCCTGCAGAACGCCCGCGTGAACGTGCTGGCGGTGCAGGGGAATTGGTCGGAGATCAAGTTCACCAATCCCGTGACAGGTCTCACGCTGACCGGCTGGGTGGACAACGAGTACCTGGGTCCGAGCACGATTCCGCCGACTCCGACGGGCGTCTCCAGCACGTCGAGCGACGCCGGCACGGCGTCCGCGACCACGACGGCAAGCGTCACGTCGGCATCCTCCAGCGCGAGCGGCTAGCGACCCCGTGGTCCGCTCCACGAAATCCGCGGGGCGGACCGCCCATGCTCGACACGGTCCGGCCCGGCCAGTTGGCCAGCCGGGCCGTGTTTGACCTTTGGCCGACACCCCGATAGAATATGGCCCGACAACTAGGAACCTAGTTTCGCCAGAAGGGTAAGGGCGTGCATGCGCCCTTTGCTCCGTCCCCCGTGGCGAAAACGATGGTCCCGTCCGGCCTGAAAGGGCCGGAATTGCACATCGTAAGGGGGATTTTTTTATGGCCGAATGGCATCTGCCCTATGGTCGGCACATTCTCCTGGATGTCTGGGGTGTCGACGTCGATACGCTCAACAACCTGGAGAGCATGCAGCAGGCGATGCTGGAAGCTGCCGCCGTGGCGGGTGCGAAGGTTGTCGACACCACGTTCCACCGCTTTCCCGTGCAGGGACTGTCCGGTGTGGTGGTGCTCGCCGAGTCCCATATCTCGGTGCACACCTTCCCCGAACATGGGTATGCGGCCTTTGACATTTTCACCTGCGGGAGCCGCGTGGACCCGGAACGCGCCTGCGAACACTTGGTGCGCGCCGTGAACGCCGAGGACCGCTATACCCGGCGATTCCTTCGCGGCATGCCCCAGGGGATCGCCGAGCAGCACATCGCCGGGCTGCGGATGGCGGCGCCCTGAAGGCCGGGGCCCGTGGGTCCCCGCCCACGGGCCGGACTCCGCAAGTCCCCGAAGCGTGAGGAGGGAGCCGCCGCGTCGCCGTCACCGGACGGCGGCGCCGGTGCGGCGTGCGTATGGTGCGTGTTGCCATCGTGGGGGCCACCGGCTACGCGGGGGTCGAGGCCGTTCGCCTGCTTCTCGGCCACCCCTCGGCCCAGGTGACCTATCTCGCTTCCCACAGCCAGCCCGGGGTGCCGATCGGAGACGCGTACCCGCACCTGGGGCGGGCGGGCGCCATGCGGCTGGAGCCC
Source organism: Bacillota bacterium (assembly GCA_021846605.1). Next base: position 28,688 of record JAJZWQ010000004.1, read on the forward strand.
GTGGACGTGCCGCGCATCGCGGCGGCGGCGGATGTGGCGCTGCTCTCGCTGCCGGCGCGGCAGGCGCTCCTGCTGGCGCCCACCCTGGTCGCGGCCGGTGTGCGCGTCGTGGACTTCGGCGCGGACTTCCGGCTGCGCGACCTGGAGGCCTACGCGGCGTACTACGGCGGGGCGCACACCGCCCCGGAGCTGGCGGCGGCTGCGGCGTACGGGCTGACCGAATTCCACCGGGAAGAGATCGCCCGGGCCGCGCTGGTGGCCAACCCCGGTTGCTATCCCACGGCCGCGATCTTCGCGCTGTGGCCGGCCCTGCGCGCCGGCACGGTGGATCCGGCGACGCTGGTGGTGGACGCCAAGTCCGGCGCCAGCGGCGCCGGCCGGCAGCCGGTCTCCTCCGGGCAGCTGGCCGAACAGGAGGCCAACGTCTGGCCGTACAAGGTGGCCGGGGCACACCGCCACACGCCGGAGATGGAGCAGGAGATGGGGCTGGCCGCCGGGGGCGCCGCCCGCGTCCTGTTCACCCCCCATCAGGTGCCGATGTCTCGGGGCCTGTTGGCGACGTGCTACGGCCGCCTGACGCGGTCTTGGTCGGAGGACGAGGCGCAGGAGACCTATCGGCGCGCCTACGCCGACGAGCCCTTCGTGGAGTTGTTGGAGCGGGGGCTGCCCGCCACGCGGGCCACCCTGGGGTCCAACAGCGTCCACGTGGCGGTGCGCGTCGACGCCCGGAGCGGGTACCTGGTGGCGATGGCCGCCATCGACAACCTGGGCAAGGGCGCCGCCGGCCAGGCCATCCAGAACGTGAACCGCATGTTCGGCCTCGACGAGACCCTGGGGCTGCCCCGGGTCGGCCTGGTACCCTGAGTGGAGGGGTGAGCGCGGGTGCACATCCTGGTCAAGGTCGGCGGCGCGGCGGTGGCGGCGGGGCAGGCGTTGCCACCTGCCCTGGACGACGTGGTCGCCCTGGCGCGCGCGGGGCACCGTGTCACGGTGGTGCACGGCGGCGGGCCGGAGATCACGCGCTGGTCGGAGCGCATGGGGCTTGCGGCCCGCTTCGTCCACGGCCTGCGCTACAGCGACGCCGACACCGTCGCCGTGGCCGAGATGGCGCTGGCCCGGGTGGGCAAGGCCATCGCCGCCGCGCTGACGGCCGCCGGCGCCACGGCCGTCAGCCTGGGCGGCCGGGACGGCGGGGTGCTCACGGCGCGCCCCGCCGCGCGCACCGGGCCGGAGGGCCGGCCGCTGGACCTGGGCCTGGTGGGGGACATCGCGGATGTGCGGACGGCGGTCCTCGACGCCCTGCACGCCAGTGGCCTGGTGCCGGTGTTGGCCTCGGTGGCGCCGGCGTCCGACGGGCTGCTCCATAACGTCAACGCCGACGACGCCGCGGCGGACATCGCCGTGGCGCTGGGCTGCGACGTCCTGGTGCTGGCCAGCGATGTGCCCGGGGTGCTGGCTGCCGGGGGACGCGAGCCCCTGCCGCTGCTGGCCGCGGACGCGGCGCGCGCCCTGATCGCGGACGGGACGATCTCCGGCGGGATGCGGCCCAAGGTCGAGGCCTGCCTGCGCGCGGTGGACGGCGGCGTGGGGACGGCCTGGATCGTCGACGGTCGGCGCGCCGGCCGCGTGGCGGATGCCGCCGCCGGCCGCGTGGGGGCCGGCACCGCCTTCCGCGGTGCCGCGCCCGCGCCCGCCCCGTCGGCCGCCGCCGCCATCGTCGCCGCTTACGGCGACCGCCTGATGTCCACGTACACGCGGGCGCCGATCGTGCTGGCGCGCGGGGCGGGGACCCGGGTGTGGGACGTCGATGGGCGCCCCTACCTGGACTTCCTGTGCGGCATCAGCGTGAACAACCTGGGGCACCGCCACCCGCGGGTGGTCGCCGCCGTCCTGGCGCAGATGGGGCGGCTGGCGCACACCAGCAACCTCTACTACACCACCCCGCAGTTGGAGGTGGCCCAGGAACTGGCCCAACTGGGCTTTGCGGGGCGGGTGTTCTTCGCCAACAGCGGGGCGGAGGCCAACGAGGGGGCGATCAAGCTGTGCCGCAAGGCCGCCTGGCGGCGCGCGCAGGTGTCCGGGTCGCCGCCGCCCGTGGAGATCCTGTCCTTTTCCCACTCCTTCCACGGGCGCACCTACGGGGCGCTGGCGGTCACGCGCGGGTACCAGGAGGGCTTTGGCCCCATGCTACCCGGCTTCCGCGAGCTCCCGTGGGACGACGCCGCCGCGGCCGCCGCGGCCATCGGCCCCGGGGTGGCCGGGGTCATCGTGGAACCGGTGCAGGGCGAGGGCGGGGTGCGCCCGGCTTCCCCTGCGTTCCTGGCCCAACTGCGCGCCTCCTGCGACCGCCACGGTGCCTGCCTGATCTTCGACGAGATCCAGTGCGGCCTGGGGCGTGCCGGCGAGCACTACGCCTTCCAGCACTTCGGGGTGGAGCCCGACGTCCTCACGCTGGGCAAGGCCCTGGGGGCCGGGCTGCCCATGGGGGCCGTGCTGGCCCGCGGGTCCTGGGGGGAGGCGCTGCGCCCCTCGGACCATGCCACCACGTTCGGCGGCAACCCCGTGGTCGCCGCCGCGGCGGCCGCTGGGTTGCGCGTCCTGCGCGAGGAGGGGTTGGCGGCCCGCAGCCGCGAGATGGGCGCCCACCTGCGCCGGCGGCTGCAGTCCGCGTTGGCTGGCATGCCGCTCGTGGGCGAGGTGCGGGGGTTGGGCCTGATGTGCGGGGTGGAGTTGACGTCGCCGGCGCCGCTGGCCGCGCGCGTCGTCGACGGCTGCCGGTGGCGCGGCCTGCTGATCAACGCCACGGCGGACAACGTGTTGCGGATCATGCCGCCCCTCAACGTGGGGGCGGCGGAGATCGACGAGGCGGTGGAAATCGTCGCGGCGGCGCTGGCGGCCGAGGCGTCCACGGCCGTCGGCTGACGCCGGCAGGATCTGGCCAGCGCCGGGCCGAACGTTGCCGGGTTGGAGCGCAGGGCCTGGGCGACCGGCCCTCCGAGGGGGCGAGCGCGATGCCGAACCGCGAAGATCCGGCCGAGGATCCGGGCCTCACGCGGATCCTGCGCGTGGAGGCCGAGGATCCCGCGGCCGTGGACAGCCGCCAAGTGCTGCTGCGCGTGTATCGCGCGCTGCAGGAGAAGGGCTACGACCCCATCGGCCAGATCGCGCACTACCTGCTCTCCGGCGAGCCGACCTACATCACCGGCTATCAGGGCGCGCGCGCCCTGATGACGCGCCTGGAGCGCGACGAGGTGATCGCCGAACTCGTCCGCGCCTACATCCACACGCTCACGGGCGAAGAGCCGACATCCGGTCCCTCCTGAGCGCACGGCCCGGCCTGTATAGGCTGGGGCCGAACCTGGTCATGCTGAGCGCTGGAGACCGCAAACGCCGAAGGGGTGGTGCGGTTGAAGGCGACGGGCATCGTGCGCCGCATTGACGACCTGGGACGCATCGTGATCCCGATCGAGATCCGCCGGGACATGCACATCCGGGACGGGGACCCGCTGGAGATCTTCGTGGACAAGAACGGGGAGGTCATCCTCAAGAAGTACTCGGCCATCGGCGACCTCGGCCCGTTCGCCCAGGGTTTGGTCAACTCGCTCCACGAGACGACGGGGCAGATGGCCATCCTGACCGACCGCGACATGGTGGTCGCGGTGGCCGGCGCCACCGAACGCCAGTATGTCGGGCGTCGCGTGGGGCCCACGGTGCTCCAGGCCATGGACAACCGCGAGACTCTGCGCTTCGGACCGCGGGGCCACAGCCACCCGGGGCAGACGGTGGACACCGGCGGGGACACCTGCCCCTTCCGCGCGGAGGTGGTGGCCCCCGTGGTGGTGGGCGGAGATCCGGTCGGCGCCGTCATCCTGGCCTCTGCCAGCGACAGCGCGACCTTCGGGGAGCTGGAGGAGAAGCTGACGGTGACGGCGGCCGGGTTTCTGGCCCGCCACATGCAGGAATAGCTGAACCTCCCCACGGCTAGAGCCGGGGGGTCGGGGCATGAGCACCGCGGCCTTTCCAGGGCTCTCGGGGACAGTGGATGTATATGCTGCCCCTACAACATCCCTGGCCTCAGCCTTGGCTCCGCACCTGGCGCGTGCGAGCCACTCTGTCCGGGGCGGGGCCGGGGAACCGGCCCCCTCGCGGGTCGCACGCAGGAGCGGTCCCGCACCCGGCAGGCTTCCGCGGCCCGGCCCGCGTCGAGCAGGGATATGCCATCTTCGGTCTGGTACGCGAAACGGGTGTTCCGCTACGCACTCGGAGTTGCAGACAGTACTCGACCTCTGCTACGGCCACCGCGCGCCTGCCGCCAATCTACCACTTTTTCATACGGCGTTGCGCCGGCCGCGCTGGCATGGGGACTTGCAGGAGAACACCAGGTTGTGGTTCGACCGCGGAGACGTACTCGTGTTCGCATTATGCGCCGTGTGGCCGCCTAACGCAACGGTAAAGCGTCCGGACGGGAACGGCTCACCCCACGCCTAAAGGCGGGGGCTTGCGCTGCGATTTCGGTCAGTCGCCGGGCAGGGGACATTCCTCCGGGAAGCCGGGCCAGGGCATCTGCGGGGCGAAGGTCCCGGCGGGTTGGCGCTCGGAGGTGCGCAGTTGTTCGCGGATCGCGGCCGGATCCGCGGGGATCTCGCACCCGGCGCCCGTCAGCAGCCGCCAGACATGGGTCACGCCGTCGGCGGGGATCAGCCAGGCCAGCGGGCCCAGGCGCTCGTACCGCGCGAGCAGGTGGGCGATGCGCTCCGCGACGGCCGCGTCCGGGGCGCGCAGCACGACGCCCACCGCGACGCCCACGTGGACGATGGAGGTGCACCACTCCCGCAGGCTGAAGGCGACGTTCTGCGGGACGCCCCCCGGGGAATCCGCCAGCAGGGCGAGGAGCGCCTCGACGCTGCCCCCCCGGCGCGCCGCCGCGAGGGCCGCGCGCTGGGTGAGGCGGTACGTGGCGAACCGGTCCAACCCGACGCGCTCACCCCAGGACTCCAGCGCCCAAATGGTCTGGATCGGCACGCGCGGGCCGGCCAGGACCTCGTACGTCCCCTGGACCAAGGGGACTTCGTCGAACTCGGGAAAGGGGGGCAGGGGGCGCTCGGGGGCGGCGATCCACTCCAGGGCGCGCACCGCCTCCGGCCGCAGGCGCACGGCCCAAGCCTGGGGGGTGTCCCCGTCCGTGCGGGAGAGTTCCAAGGCCCCGATCAGCCCGCCGACGCGGATCAGCGTGTCGCGCACCTGTTCGACCACGGCGTCTGGGGCGTGTGTCTGATAACGTGCGGCGAAGCCCAAGAGCCGCTCGGGGCGGCACCAGACGCCCTCAGGCACGAGCGTGGTGAGGGCGGACGCCATCGGCGTCCCCCTGGTGGGCATGGTCAGGTGGACCCAGACCGGCAGCAGACCGGCCCACTGCGCCGCCGGCGGCCGCTGGATCCACCGCTCCGCGCGGGGGGAGGTGGCCCAGAGGTTGCCCCGCGCCTCCAAGAGGTCGTAAGACATCGCGGCGGCGAAGGAAAAGCCGACCTCGGGCAGGTATCCGCCCCACATCGGGAAGGCGCGGCTGGGCGCGGGCAGCGGCGGGTATCCGGCGGTGTCCATGGCGCCGGCCAACCGCCGCTGATCGGCGACGAACGGGACGGGGTCCTGCTGCCGCACGCGCACGCCGGCCCGCAGCGCGCCCAGAAAGCGTGCGAAGTCGGCCACCGCGACCGCCGGGTCCACGGTCCGGGGATCGGTCGGGATCTGCCCGGCCGGGATCAGGAAGCCGCACTCCTCCAGCCACTCGGCCGTGGCCAGGCCCTGGATGACGGGCCGGAGTTCTTCGGGGATCAGGTGGCGGCCCGCGGACAGCACCGGCAGGAGCAGGCCTTGCTCGATGAGCGTGGACAGCGCCTGCTCCACGCTCGCGCCTGGGTGCAGGTGCCGGAACGTGGCGGCCATCGTCCAGTTCGTGAGCCGCTCCCCCTGGTACCACAGGATGCGCAGGGTGCTGAGCGCGGGCGGGTCCAGCTGGGCGATGGCCGAGCGCACCCGCGCCGGGTCGGCCAGGCGCTGCGCCAGATCCGCAAGGGCCACATCCGCGCCGGCGGCCAGTCCCACCATCTGCCGATAGGCCCGCAGAGTGCGCTCGGGCATCCCGCGCAGCGCGTCCCGCAGCTTCACGACTTGGCCGACCTCCGCAGCGGCACCACGTTGTCCGGCATGGCCCCGGGCGGGGGAGAGGCCGCCGCGCCGCGCTGGGCGTGGCGGATGATGTACCGGTACCCCTGCTCGGTGAGGAAGAGTTGCCGCTTATGCGCGAAGTCCTGCTCGACCGTGTCCCGGGTCACCAGGGCATAGAAGGTGGCGGGCCGGCCGTCGGCCTTGGGGCGCAGGATCCGTCCCAGGCGCTGCGCCTCCTCCTGGCGAGAGCCGTACAGCCCAGACACCTCGATGGCCACGCTGGCCTCAGGCAGGTCGATGGCGAAGTTGGCCACCCGGCTCACGATGCAGGCCTTCACTTCCCCGCGGCGGAAGCGGTCGAAGAGGTCCTCGCGCTCGGCCTGGGGGGTGCTCCCCGTGATCAGGGGGAGACCCAGTACCTTGGCCAGGGTCTCCAATTGGTGCAGGTAGTGCCCGATGACCAGAACACGCTCGTCCCGGTGGCGTTCCAACAGGTCGGCCACCAGCGGCACCTTCTCCGGGTTCTCCGCCGCCAGACGGAAGCGCGCCGCCCCCTCGCCCACGGCGTAGGCGGGGAGCAGGGCCGGGTCGAGGTCCACGCGCAGTTCATGGCAGACAGCGGTGGCGATCCAGCCCTGCGTTTCCAGCACCCGCCACGGTACCTCGTGGCGCTTGGGGCCGATCAGGGCGAAGACGTCGTCCTCGCGACCGTCCTCCCGCAGGAGCGTGGCCGTCAGGCCCAGGCGGCGGCGCGCCTGGATGTCCGCGGTGACGCGGAACACCGGGGCGGGCAGCAGGTGCACCTCGTCGTAGATGATCAGTCCCCAGTCGCGGCTGGCGAACAGCTCCATGTGCGGGAACTCCGCCGCGGGGTTCTCGTCCGCGTCCTTCCGGCGCCGGCCGCGGTGGGTGAGGATCTGGTAGGTGGCCACGGTGACGGGGAAGATCTCTTTGACCGCGCCGCTGTATTCCCCGACCTGATCCGGACCCAGCGTGGTCCGCTCCAGGATCTCGGCCATCCACTGGTGCACGGAGGTGACGTTGGCGCAGAGGATCAGGGTCTGGGCCTGGGCCCGGCGGATCGCCCCGAGGCCCACCAACGTCTTGCCGGCGCCGCAGGGCAGCACGATCACCCCGCTGCCCCCGGCGGCCGCCCCGGTCCGCCACCAGGCGCGCACGGCCTCCTGCTGGTAGTCCCGGAGACTCCACTCGGCCCCGGAGCGGGCGGGCATACGCCAATCCAGGGGGAGGGGGGCGCCGGGGGTGTAACCGGCGCGGTCGAGGACGGGGTGGCCGGCCTTGAGCAGCGCCTGCTTGGCATAGCCGCGCGAAAACGGTGCCAGTCGCAGCCGCCCCGGGCCCCCCGTCGCCGCGATGTGCGCTTGCATGGACTTCAGGCGGGCGACCTCCTGCAGCAGCAGGGGGTCCTTGCTCGTCAGGTACAGCTCTCCGCCGTCGGCGATGAGCTCGATCTTCCCGAAGCGGCGGGCCTGGTCCTGGACAGTGGTGCGCACGTTGTCCGGGGTGGGGAACTTTCCCCAGCGATCCATGGCCTCCAGCACCTGCTCGGCCCCGACCCCGGCGGCGGCCGCGTTCCAAAGCGAGAGCGGGGTGAGCCGGTAGGTGTGCACGTGTTCGGGGCTGCGCACCAACTCGGCAAAGGCCATCAGATCATCGCGCGCCTCTGTGTAGTGGGGGTTGTCCACCTCCAGCAGCAGCGTGTGATCGCTCTGGACGATGAGCGGCATGTCGGGCCGGTAGGTCCCCGAAGACATTCGCAGCCACCACCTCGCATCCTCTAGGCATCCGCGGCCCCACCGACCGCGGGCGGCTCGGCTCCCGGGGCGGACCAAACACGCCGAAGGCCGTCCCTGTCGCCTTCGCACAGACGGCGGACGGACCGGCCGGGGTTCCGTGCCCCCGAGGGCGGCGCCCGCGGGGATCCACCCGTCCAGGATGACGTTCTCCCGGTTGCCGCGCAACTCGGTCCTCCGGCCAGGTCGCGGCGCGGCCGACCGCCCTCCCGGTCGCGCGGCCCGTGCCCTTCAGCGTGCCGTCTGGCCGGACGCGCCGCGGGACCATGCTCTGGTCGAGGCCGCCCAACGGCGGAACGCTGGCCCCAGCAGTCGGCCGCCATGGCGAGGTCCGTGTCCCTGAGCCGGTTGGCCAGGGAGAATCCTGGGCGGTGTCGTGCCCGCTCTCCAGACGTTCGGACATGCGGCGCAGAGATACGGAGTCCTCCGGCCCGTCTTCCAGGGCCCGTGTCTGCGCCGCCGGCCCGATTCGAGCGCCCGCAGGTAGGGGGTCAGCCGGGCGAGGGCGTCGGGTGGGCCCCCCAGCAGCCGCTCCCGTCCGTCAGCGCGCAGAGGGGCGTCCACCCAGATCGCCCCCCACGCGGTGAGCGCGGTGGCCGCCTGGCCCGTCCAGGCGAACGGTGTCGGGCCGTGATCCACCATGCCGTCGCTGGCGGCGATCCCCCGCGCTGCCCTGGGGAGCGCCGTTTCCAGGCCCATGTGTGGCCCGAGCCCGACCACCTCGGCCCTGCACGGTCTTCGCGGGCATCGCCCCCGGTCCGCACGGTATGGCCGGCGCCGCGCAGACGGCGCGCCAAGTCCGCTCCACGGCCGGCGGTGCCGATCCAGCCGAGCCCGCCCCCGGTCCGGCATGGCGTGGCACGGTGGCCCCGGCTCTTTCGCGGGAATCAGAGCCCCGCGGGCGGGGCGAAAGGCGGCAGTTGGCGGCGCAGCACCAGGAGCGAGCGCGGCCGTGTGGCGGCGAGCGGGGAGCCGTCGAAGGCCCCGTACGCCGCCTCCAGGGCGAGGCCGAAAGGCGCCGCCATGGCCTCCACCTCTTCCACGGCATACACGCGGTAGTGCGCATCGCCTTCCCAGGGCGGCGCGCCGGGACGCAGCAGGCGCCAGCGGGCGTGGAGGACGCGCGTCTGGGGGTCGAAGCGGCGCCGTTCGCGCACGGCCGTGCCGCCCCCCACAGACATGTCCGTGCCGCGGGGGTGGTCCTCCAGCCAGGCCAGGCTGGGGAGGTCCAGCAGGAAGTGCCCGCCCGGCAGCAGGCATCGCGCCACCTCGCCGAGAACGCGGGCGTTGTGGGTGGGGTCGACGGCGTACCCCCAGCTGGCGAACATGCAGATGGCGGCGTGGAAGTGCCCGATGTGCGGCAGCCGCCGCACATCGGCCTGCACCCACTGCACGTTGAGGCCCGCGGCCTTGGCGCGCTGGCGGGCGACCGCCAGCAGGGAGGCCTCGCGGTCCACGCCGGTCGGCAGGACGTTCAGCCGGGCCAGGGCGAGCGAGTGGCGGCCCGTGCCACAGCAGATGTCCAAAAGGCGGTGGCCGGGGCGCAGGCTCAGCACGCGCGCAGCAAACGCCGCCTGCTCCTCGGTGCAGGCCACCTCGCGTGCGAAGACCGCATCGTAGGCCTCGCCCACGTGCTTGAAGAGCTGTTCGTCCCAGGACGGCCCGCCCAATCCGTTCCCCCCGGGTGGTTCACCGCGGGTCATGGCCAGAGGCCTGCCAGGCCGCCCTCACCGGGAGGCCAGCCGTCCACCGTGTTCAGGTAGGCGTTCGGGCCATAGCCCCGCAGCTCCCAGTATCCCATGAGTTCCTCGTTGGTGAGTTTCAAGGACTGCAGCCATTTCACCGATTTGTAGCCGAACATGTCGGGCACGAGCAGGCGCAGGGGCGCCCCCTGCTGTGTGGCCAGGGGGCGCCCGTCCGCCCGGTGCGCCAGCATGACGCCTGTGGTCTGCGCCTGGGACAGGCTCAGGGAGTCCGTATACACGCCGTCGAACGAGCGGAAGGTGATCCAGGTGGCGCTCTGATGGGGGATGGCCTTCGCCAGCAGGTCCGAGATGAGGACCCCTTCCCAGGTGACGTTGGGCACGGACCACCCCGTGACGCATCGGAAGGTGCGCACCTCGGTCACCTGGGGCAACGCCCGGATGTCGTCCAGTGTCAGGCTCAGGGGGACCTGGACCAGCCCCTTGACCTCCAGGTGCCAGTCGGTCGGCGAATATTGGGGATAGGCCCCCGTCACCGTATACAGCACGAAGCCCGGGATGGGACTGTCCGGGGGGGTCCGCGGGGTGCCGGTTGGCGCCGGGGTGGCGGCGTCCGCCCACAACGTGCGGCGCAGGCCCTGCAGCCAGCCGACGGTGGCGGTGCCCAGTGTGGTCCAGAGGATGGCCCGCGAGAATTCCCCCAGCAGGTTGCGTCGAGACAGCGGCCGCCGCTCGTTCCGCTTGCGGCCGGGGTCTCCGCCGCGTGCGGCCGTCTCGAGGCGCACGACCCCGTGGTAGATGGCCCAGAGCCCGATGGCCAGCGCCAGCAGACCATGGACGGTGGAGGCGCCGCCCTGCAGCAGGACCCCGATCCCCGGCGCCCAGAGGGCGAGCCCGGACACCGCCAGGCCAGCGCCCAGCCAGAACAGGGCGCGCCAGTCGGCGACGGCCAGCAGGCGGCGTCCCAGCGGAAAGAGGATCGGTAGCGCCAGCAGCGCGCAGAAGACGATGCCGCCCCAGATGTGCACGGCCTCGATGATCGGCAGCCAGCGGATCAGCGCGGAATGAAAGATGGGCAGATAGAGCAGTACACCGGTCACGAGTTCCAGCGGCAGGAGGTAGAGGGCCGCCGTGTGCGCGTGATGGAGTTGCGCGGGCCAGCGGCGGCTGAACAGGCGGAGCCGCTGCCACGTGCCAAGTGGGGGAGGCGGGCTGCCGACGGTCTGCCCCATACCGGTCTTCCTCCCGCCCAAGAGCACGCGTCCCAGCCGCCGAAGGTGCTCTCTCCCAATGCTATTGCGGTCGGTAGGAAGTGTCAAAGGTGCCGGCCAGCGCTCAGCGCTGAAGCATGAGTGGCCCGAGCAGGCACGGTGGTGGCCTGCCGGAGTGTGGGCAGGGGCTGCCGGGGCGGTGCTGGGCTGGGTGAAGATGCGCTCGGCAGGTCGGTGCTCGCCTGGCGGCAGGCCGGATGCCCGGTGGGGGCCGCCGTGGGCGCGGCAATGCCGGCACCGTGGAATGCGGTGCCGCTGGGCAGGGGGGACGCGGGCGATCAGATCATCAGGCGCAGTTGGGGCCTCCGGGCGCAGAGGGTGCGCAGGCGCTCCGGGCTCAGCCAGGGGTTGAGGTAGGTCTCGCGCAGGAAGAGCAGCGTGCCGCGGAAGCCGCGGGCGCAGACCAGGTCCCACAAGCCAGGAGCAGGCCAGGGTGTTGAGCAGTCGGCCCAGCAGCAGCAGGTAGTGCCAGCCGCGCAGCGCGTTCCAGTTCCGCGAGAAGGCGTGCGTGCTCTGGTAGCCGTGGTGCTTGCAGGCCAGGATGTGCTCCTCGATGTCCCAGCGGTGGCGCGCCGCGCGGTTGCAGTGCTCGACGACGTTGTTGGCGCTCAGCGGCGTGCC
>JAJZWQ010000127.1 GCA_021846605.1 Bacillota bacterium
AGGGCCTGAAGGGCGCGATCCGCAGCGTGCTGGTCGGAACCACCTGGCAGCGCTGCACCGTGCACTACACCCGCAACGTGGTCGCACAGGTGCCCAAGCACGCACAACCGGCAGTCTCGGCCCTCGTTACCCGCGTCCCTGCTCGGCCGGTGCCTGAGCACCTTCAAGGTTTCTCTGCCCGCCAGGCTCGACCAGGGTCCCGTCCAGATCCAGGGCCACAGCGTCCAGGCGCGGCAAGAGGCGGCCATCGTTCCCTGAGGAGGCGGCTTGGGCGCCACCGATTCTCGCCCTCCCCGGGTTTGCCCCGAAGCCGCTGGACTTACGGGATTTCCAGGACGACCTTGCCGTGCGCGCCCGGAGACATGACCGTGCGGTGGGAGGCCGCCGCCTGGAGCAGGGGGAAGGTGGCCCCCACCACCGGTTGCAGGACTCCATTGCGAAGACAGGCATCCAGACCGAGGTGGATCCGGCGACGCTCCTCCGGGGTCATGCCCATGACGCCGAGGACGGCCGCCGATCGGGACATGATGTCGCGGGGGTCGATGGTGATCTCGCCGCGCGAACCCACCACGGCGACCCTTCCCCGGGGAGCCAAAAGGGTCAGGTCGCTGCCGAGGTTGACATTGGCCAGCATTTCGATGATCACGTCATACCCGTGCCCGTCTGCCAGTTCCGCCAGGCGCGGGACATCCCCGTGCCCACAGCTCGCCCGGGCGCCTTCCCCCTCGACCAGCACCCGCCCGGTCTCTGTGCCGGAGGTGGCCACCACGTCGCACCCGTGGCAGGCCGCCAGTTGGATCGCGGCGATCCCGACCCCGCCGGTGCCGCCGCGCACAAGGACCCGCTCGCCCGGCTGCGCGCGCGCGACGAGGTGGAGGGCCAGGTAGGCGGTGCGGTAGGGAACGCCGATTGCGGCTCCCTGGGAGAATGTGAGAGCGGGGGGCAGGGGCCAGACGGCGGCGGCCGGCGCTGCGACGAATTGGGCGTAGCTGGGCGCGCCCGCGACGTAGACCCGGTCCCCGGGTTGGCGGCCTTGCACGTCCGTCCCCACGGCCACGACCTCGCCGGCACCGTCCGAGCCGGGGATGTACGGAGGCGTGGGGACGTTGGCGTAGGCGCCGGAACGCCGGTAGACGTCCACGGGGTTGACGCCCGCCGCGCGCAGCCGGACCAGCACCTCCCCGGCCCCGGCTGTGGGATCCGGTACCTCCCGCAGTTGCAGAACCTCGGGGCCACCAAACCCGGTCACCTGGATGGCCTGCACGGGCGTATCCTCCCTCCGCACTCGGGACGGCGGACGGCAACGGTCAGGCGCGGTATTCGCCCCAGGGCGGGTGGGGGGCCTGCAGGCCGGCTGGAGCGGCGCTCCGCCCTTGGGCCGCGGGGGCCGGCAGAGGTGGGCCGGATGGGGCGGAGTGGGGACGGCCGCGCGGAGCGGGCTCACACGCATCCCCCGACGCCCACGGCCCCGCAGCTCCCCCGCAGTCTGGGGCCCAGTGTGCCCCGTCTGCGGGTGCCCGCCGGGGGGGTGGCGCCAGCGCGGCCGTGCGGCAGCGGCCCGCACCCGGGTCGCCGCTGCGGCCCCTCGCTCGGCCCCGGCGCGGTTCCCGCACGTGGCCCCCGCTCAGGGCGCAGAGCCCAGGTAGAGGCCAGTCGCTAGGTCGGCGCTGGCGAGGTCGGCCAGGTGTGCGCGCATGGCCAGCGGGTACAGTCGGACGTCGGCGACGCTCCGGAGGGGGAGCCAGTGCACGCCGAGTTCGCCCGAGTCCGGCTTGGAGCCACCGGCGAGCGTGACCGGTGCACGCGGGACGCATTGGAAGATGCACTCGAGTTGATGCACCTGCTGTTCCGGATCGACCCACTCGGCGACAAAGGCCAGATGTCCCACCGCCACCTCCAGCCCAAGTTCCTCGCGGCACTCGCGCGCGAGGGTGGCCGGCAGGGGTTCCGCCCACGCCTGACTGCCCCCGGGGAGCGCGTACAAGATCCCCCCGGCGTCGCGATAGCGGATGGCCAGCACGCAGCCTTCGTGCACGATCAGGGCGCGGGCGACGGTACGGATCACCATGCCGGGGCCTCCTTCCCGGGGCAGGGGGTAGGTCGGCAGACCACACGGAAGATCCGTTGCGTCCAACTCCCCAGGCAAGCGTACTTTCCGCATCCCCCTTTATCGCCCTGTCGCTCGTGGATCCGGGAGGGCGCTGGGCGCGGCCCGCGGGCGCGGCCGCAAGTCGCGAACCCGGGTGCCCCGCCCCGCACCCGCGGCTGTTACGATGGGCGGGGACGGGCCGGTCCCCTGAGGCGGAGGTGGCTCTTTGAGCGAGATGCGCGCTGTCGTGGTCGCCCGACCCGGGGTGTACGGAGTGGAACAGGTGGATGCTCCGGTACCCGGTCCGGGTGAGGTCGTGGTCGAAGTGCGGGCCTGCGGTCTCTGCGGGACCGACGTGCATATCGCCCACGGCGAGTTTCCGCCGGCCCCCTACCCCCTCATCCCGGGGCACGAGTTCGCGGGAGTGGTGGTGGCGATTGGCGACGGGGTCGATGTGCCGGCCATCGGAACCCGTGTCGCCGTCGACCCCACCTTGTCCTGCGGACGCTGCACCTCCTGCCGGCAGGGGCACACCAACCTCTGCGAGCGGTGGGGGGCCATCGGTGATACGGTCGCCGGCGGCCTGGCCGAGCGGGTGGCGGTGCCTGCCGCCAACTGTTACGCGGTGCCCGCCGGCTTGGAGTGGGGCGCGGCGGCCCTGATCGAACCCCTGGCCTGCGCCATCTGGGGTGCACGGCGGGCACAGCCGGCGCCGGGCGCCAGCGTGTTGATCACCGGCGGTGGGACGATGGGGCTTCTGCTCGGCCAGGTGCTGCGGCGGATGGGTGCCGCACGGGTGGTGATCGCCGAACCCCACGCGGGCCGTCGCGAGCTTGCCCAGGAGGTGGGGCTGGATCAGGCGGTGGTACCGGATAACGTCGAGGCGCTCGCCGCGGCCGCCGGTACGGCGGACGCCCGCTTCGACCTCGTGGCGGATTGCACCGGCAGGCCCTCCGTGATCCGGGGGGCGATGGGCCATGTGCGGCGGGGCGGCACCTTCCTCGTCTTCGGCGTGGCGCCCGCCGAGGCCGAGGTGCCGGTCCGGCCGTACGATCTCTACTACGGGGATATGACGATCATCGGTTCGATGGCCATCAACGGGACGTTCGACGCGGCGGTGCGCCTGGCGCCGACCCTCGCCCTCCAACCGCTACTGGCGCCGACCCGCGACCTGGACGCGTACCCGGAGGCGATCGCGGCCTTTGGGCGCGGGGATCGGCCCAAACAGCAACTCCGTCCGGGAGGGGCGTGATCCGACGCGGCGCCCGGCCATGCTGGCTGGTAACGGCGCCCGGGGCGACCCTGCGCTGCAGCGCGGCGGCGAACGCAGTCCCAAACGCAGGGGGCCCTCGCTGGAAGCAGACGGCGGACGCGCTGGACCACGGGAACTGGGGCAGCGTGCGCAAACGGGATGCGTCGGGCGCGGCCCGACGCCGACGGGGGGGAGCGGGAGCATGGCGGCGGCAGATGCGCGTCCGAATGTCCTCCTAATCACGGCCGACGAGATGCGGTTCGATTGCCTGTCGGTCGCCGGGCATCCCGTTGTCCGCACCCCGCATCTGGATGCGCTGGCCGCCAGGGGGGTCCGCTTCACCCGCGCCTACACGCCCTACCCGGTCTGCGTCCCCGCCCGCATGTCCATCCTGTGTGGTCAGTACGCGCACGCCCACGGGGCCATGAGCAACGGGGCCATGATCGCGCCGCGCCAGCCGACCATCGCCAGCCTGCTGCGGGAGCGGGGTTACCGCACGGCCGCGCTGGGCAAGATGCATTTTTGGCCGCCCTATGCCCAGGTCGGCTTCGAGCACATGCGCATGGCCGAACAGAACGGGTCCGGCTGGAAGGTGGATGACTACCACAGCGACTACCTGGCCCAGCGCGGGCTGGTGGATCAGTGGGACCTGTGGGACCAGCAGCAGCCGTACCGGGATCAGGCGCCGCCTGAGTACTGGGAGACGTTTGGCGCCCGCGTGTCGGGGCTGCCCGAGGAGCACTACCACACCACCTGGATTGCCGACGAGACCATTGCCTGGCTGCGGCAGGCCGACGGTCGCCCGTTCTTTGCCTGGACCTCGTTCATCAAGCCGCACCAACCCCTGGACCCGCCCGCACCGTGGGACAAGTTGTATGATCCGGCAAAGATTGGCCCCTTGGGTGACCCCGCCGACGCCCTGGCCAAGCCCCTCATGACGGGCGGGGGGCGGCACGATCCACGCCGCGTCTACTTCGATCTGCGCAAGCTATCGCAGGAGGCGTTCGCGCGTGTGGCCGCCCTCTACTACGCCAGCATCAGCCACATCGACCACCCCGTCGGCCGCATCCTGGATGCGCTGCGGCAGACGGGGGCGCTGGAGAACACCCTGGTGGTGTTCACCAGCGATCACGGGGATTACATGGGCGATTACGGCCTCATCCTCAAATCCCCCAACGTGCCGTACGAGGCCCTCGCCCGGGTGCCCCTGATTGTGGCCGGGCCCGGCTGCGGACACGGTGCCGTATCGGACGCCCTGGTTTCGCTGGTCGACCTGTTGCCAACCTTCGCCGCGCGGGCGGGGAGCCCGGTGCCGACCTTTGTCCAGGGGCGGGACCTGGCCCCGCTGCTTCCGGACCCCGCGGGCGGTGCCGTGGGTTGGCGGTCCGCCGTGTGCAGCGAAACGCGCGAGGTGAAGGCGGTCCGGACGGACCGATACAAGTATCTGTATCACCGGGGCCTCGGGCTTGAGGAACTGTACGACCTTGGGGCCGACCCCGGGGAGCTGCGTAATCTCGCCCCGGACCCCGCCTGTGGCCCGGTCATCGCCGAGATGCGCCACCACCTGCTGGACTGGATGATCGAGACGGAGTGGGATCACCAACCGCCGTCGGGCCGCGAGCGGGATCTGGTGGACCGTGCCTGGGTGCGCCTTTAATCGCGATTGCCAGGCGCCTTGCGTCTCCGGGTGGGCGGCGCACACCATCGGGGCGGGGGAGCCCGCACCCCGGCCATTCGGGCGCCGCCCGGGTTGGGTGACTCCGCCCCTAGGCGCACTGGTGCCCGTTGCGGGGGCTGGGCCGGAACACGCTGACTTCGCCGCAGGGCACCGCGCCGCCCCGGCGCTCGAGTTCAAGCACGGGGCGCGGGCCGTCCCGGAGTTCTCATGGCGCAGCGCGGGACGCGGTCTCTGGCGCTGGGGCGTTCGGGCGGTTGAGCGCGGGGCCGTGCTCCCCCAGGAAGACACCACCCAGGACCAAGCCGGCGCCCATGTAGAACGCGGCATGGGGTGCCCGACCGGCCAGCCAGAATGACAGCGCCGAGCCAAACACGGGCTGCAGGTACAGAAAGAGGGCGACCTGGGCCACCGGCATGCGGTCGATGGCATACATCCAGATGAGATAGCCAGCGCCGGTGCAGACGACGGCCAAGAAGGCGGCGGATGCCGCCGCCCCCAACTGCAAGTGCACCGGTAGGTTCGGGCCGGAAAGCGCCCAGAGTGGCAGCGAGCCGGCAAAGCCGGCGATCAGGACGGCCGATGTCGCCGCAGGCGCTCCAACGCGCGCGGTTAGGCGCGACGAGACGGCATTGTATGCCCCAAAGCAGATCGTGGACAGCAGGAGCACGGCTTCGCCCCACAGGTACCCCAGATGCCCCGGGCGCGGGGCACCGGCGATGGTCCAGGCACCGGCAAGCGCCACGGCCAGAGCCAGGGCGCGCGTCAAGGGGAGCCGCTCCTTCAGAAAGGCGGCGGCGATCACCGCGGTGAACAGTGGCTCGGTCGATACCAGGATGGCCGTGACCGCTGGCGTGGATAGCCCCAGGCCCACCGTCTGCAGGTAGACCGGCAGGGCAAAGCCGAGGATGCCCAGCACCGCGGCCAGGCCGACGGCCCGGCGATCCCAGCCGGTACCGGCGGGCAGGCGCCGCAGGAGGGGCAGGGCGATCAGCGCGGAGATGCCAAGGCGGATCACGGTCAGCAGACTTGGGGAGAAGTCGCGGAGGGCGATCGCCGTCAGGGGGTAGCCGGCGGCCCAGGCTAGGTTGATGAGGGCTAGGCCGGCGCGCGGCAGCGCCCACTCCCTGCCGACAGGGGCGACCGGGTCAGGCAAGGACTGCGCGCGTTCCCCGGCTCCGCGTGCGCCTCCGCGCCCGCGGGCTTGCCGGGCCGGGTTTCGCTGATTCCGTAGGGGCAGGTTGCGCACCCCCGCCGAGGTCAACCACCGGACCATAGCATACAGGGCCAGGAGGGCGGGCCCAACTCCAGAGGCCCCGCGGCAGCCCGAGCGCGCGTCCAGGGGCCGGCAGGGTTCCCGGATTCGAGCCTGCAGCGGTACCCCGCGCCCGTCCTCCCGCGGGAGTTGGTGCGCAAGAACGAAGCTCCGCCCGAAGGGGGAGGCTGACGGAGGGCCGGTGCGGGGCCAACTGGGTGTTCCATGGCCGGCGCCCCGCTGCTACCCGGAAGAACGCAGGCGTGATGAGCCGCGCAACCGCGAGGGACCCGGTTACTCCGGGAAGGGCACCGACCGGGGCCTGGGGGCATGGCGGATGTCGCGTCAGGGCGCCAGCGCGACCACGAGGGCGCCGACCGTGGCCAGCCACAGCCCCTCGCGCCAACCGAGGCGGCGGAATGCGGTGGTGCGCGGCTGCCGGCGGGCCATCTCCGCGCGCACCAGCCCCAGCGCCGCCGCCGCTGCCGCGGCACGTCCGCCCCCGGCATGCAGCCCCAGCAGCATGACCAGGGCGCCTGCCCCCAGGGTCCAACCCCAGAGCAGGCCGACCGCTGGCGTGGTGGGTGCGCGTCGCGGCACGCGTTGGACGAAGAGATGCATGGCGCAGGCGGAGACGCCGAGCGCGTAGGCCAAGCAGGCGCCCACGACCCAGGGCGCCGCGCCGGGTCGCGCCGCGTCCGCAAGCACCGCCACGGCGATGAAGCCGCCGGCCAGGGCTCCGGCGATGCCGCCCACGGCGGTCGGCTTGGACCACACGACCCGCGCCACGACGTCCAGCGCGCCCAAGGTGGCGGTCGCGGCGGCGCAGGCCAATGCCATCGCGCCGACTCCGCTGCTTGCCCACAGCACGGCGCAGACCACGGCCACCAACCCGTACAGCGTCCCGGTCCGCCATGCCGGCGGGGGCGGCAGGCGCCGCCGGTGCGCCCACAGGCCCCAGATGATGGGCTCCCGCGCCAGGATGCCGAACACGAGTACCGGGAGGAGCAGCCAACCGGCAAGCGGTGCCCGGCCGGCCACCATCGCGGCAACCCACGGGACGCCGACCAGAAACCAGGCACCGGTTTCCGAAGCGTGCGGTAGCGCCGTCTCCGGGCGCCGGCGCGCGGCTCCGCTTGCGGCCATCACCCCAACTGCCCGACGATCTGCACCGCCGCGCTGAGGTATTCCGGCCGGATCTCATCGGGGACCGAGCAGCCGCCTGCCAAGATGAGGCGGCGGCCCCCCGTCTGGCGCACGGCGTCCCCGATCTCGGCGGCCAGAGCCGCTCCATCCCCGCGCACGACCGCGCCGGTTTCGTCGATGCCGCCCATGACTGTCTTGCCGGGAAGGGCTTGGGCGAGTTCGGAGAGCGCAACACCGGTCTTGCGGTCGCTCCAGGAGAACACGGGCACGGGGTAGTCGGCCACGCGCTCCCAGCGCAGGTCCCACACCGCGTGTAGGTGCAGGACGTTGCACCAACCCGCCGCACAGCCCTCCAGGGCATGGAGATCGAACGGCCGGCCCAATGCCCGATAAGCGTCATCGCTGAAGAGGCCGTCTCCGAGGCCGGCAGTGGCGAAAAAGATGCCGTCCGCCCCCGCCGCCAGGCATGCGGCCGACACCTCCGCCACGTTGTCGGCAACGATGCCCAACCCATGGCGCACCGCATCCGGTGCGTCCGCGGCCACCCGCAACAACGCCTCTGCACCACCGGCCCAGCGTAAGGCAAGCGCCAGGGGAGAGAAGACCGTGGCGAGGATGACGGCGCCGGGGCGCTGCTGCCGCACCAACGATACGGCCGCGGGGATGCCGGCCAGCGCGCCGCCAGGGGCCGCGCCGAGCCGCGGCAACGCCTCCCACGCTGCGCCCGCAACGAGCGGGGCGGGTGGGGTCGGGTAGGGCAGATCTGGCATCACCTTGTACATGTCGAACCCCAGGCCGCCGAAGAAAGCCACGGTCGCCTCCGCCAAGGCGGCGGGCGACTCCACCGGGCGGAAATGGTGCCACAGGCAGAGGGGTGGCCGGTCGACCGGCTCTCCGGCCAGCACATTCTGGAGCCGTGCGCGTGCCTGCATCGTGCTATTCATCTCCCGGCCACGGTCCGGAACGTGCGGCAGGATGACCCTCCGGACCCGTGGCGTTGATTGCGGACCCAGCCGCGCAGCCCGCAGCGGACCTGCCACACCTTGCGGCTCCAGCATCCCGCCGGCGGGGAGTCGCCGGCTATCGCCCCTCGGCCGGGGAGGCGTGGGCAATCGGCCCCTGATCCGGGTCCAGGTGGCCGAGCGACCCCTTCCGGGTCAGCGGCCCGCTGCGGAAAGACAACAGTGCTTATACTTGCGGCCGCTGCCGCACGGGCAGGGATCGTTGCGCCCGACGCGCCAGCGCGCGGCGTCGGCGCGCTCCAATTCGGCCATGATTTCCGCGGGGGCGCTGCCCCGCAGCCAGAGTGTCGCCATGCGGCGCAGGTGCGGCGCGGCGTGGTGGAAGAAGTCCCGGTACCCCGCGCAGAGGTAGTTGAGGCCGGGCTCGCCATCGGCGCTCAGGATGAACCGATCCTTCGGGCAGCCGCCATTGCAGATGAAGCGCACGTCGCATTGCCGGCAGACTTGCGGCAGGCCATCCTGCTTGG
>JAJZWQ010000128.1 GCA_021846605.1 Bacillota bacterium
CCCGCACCCTGTGGGGCGGGACGCCGCCGGGCCTGGCGGGTGCCGGCCCCGCACTTCCGCGATGTCGCTACAGGGCATGGGGGGCGCGCCCGAGAAGCCGCGGGGGCCGACGGTGGAAGCAGGAGGGATGGCGCGTGGAGACGCGACCGGCGCAGAGCCGACCCAATGTGATCTGGGTATTCGGAGATCAGCACCGTGCCCAGGCGCTGGGGTGTGCGGGAGATCCCAATCTACACACGCCGCACATCGACCGCCTGGCGGCCAGCGGCGTCACCTTCACGGCCGCCGTCGCCGGCACGCCGCTGTGTTGTCCCTTCCGGGGGTCGCTGCTCACCTCGCGCTACCCGCACCAGGCTGTGCCGGCGCACGAAGCCCAGATGCCGCCCGACCAGCCCACGATCGCGACGGCCTTCCGGGCGGCGGGCTACCGAACGGCCTACTTCGGCAAATGGCACATGGACGGCTTCCAGGAACGCAACGGCCGTGCGGCCATGCACATTGTGCCGCCGGAACGCCGGGGCGGATTTGACGACTGGCTCGGGTACGAGAACAACGACTCGCAGTGGGATAGCTGGGTGCATGGCGGCGTCGGCGCGGCGGCCGCCCACTACCGCCTGCCCGGTTACGAGACAGACGCGTTGACCGACTTGCTCCTGGAGTACGTGGGGGCGCGCGCCCGGGAGCAGCGGGAGGGTCCGGGCTCCCCGTTCTTCGCCGTGCTCTCCGTCCATCCGCCACACGATCCCTACATCGCGCCGGCGGAATGGATGGCGCGCCATACCCCGGGCGAGGTCCGGCTGCGGGCCAACGTCCCTCAGATCCCCTCGATCGTGGACCAGGCCCGGCGCGAGCTGGCGGGCTACTACGCCATGATCGAGAACCTGGACTGGAACCTGGGCCGCATTCGCGCCGCGCTGGACCACGTGGGCATCGCCGACAACACCCTCATCGTCTTCTTCAGCGACCACGGTGACATGCATGGCTCCCACGGGCAATTCCGCAAGACGGCGCCATGGGAGGAGGCGATCCGCGTCCCCTTCATCATCGGCGGGGGCGTCCCGTTCTACGGTGCCAAAACCGGGCGCGTGCCGATCCCGCTGAACCATGTGGACATCGCCCCGACCACGCTCGGCCTCTGTGGTCTGGAGGCGCCTGCGTGGATGGGCGGTACGGATTACTCGGCGCACTTCGTGCGCGGCCGTGCGCCCGGCGCCGAACCGGACTCCGCCTACCTGCAGCTGTGCGTGCCGACCGGGCACGCCAACAGCGTGGACCGGCCCTGGCGGGGCATCGTCACCCGCGACGGCTGGAAGTACGTGTGCCTGGAGGGCCAGCCCTGGCTGCTGTTCGATCTGAACGAGGATCCGTACGAACTCGCCAACCACGCGCACGACACGCACTATGCCCAAAGGCGCCGCCAACTCCAGGACCGGTTGGCGGAGTGGATCCGGGTGACCGGAGATGAGTTTTCCCTACCCGCGATCTGAACGCCGGCAGGCTCGGGCCCTTCGGCGCCGTTGTATGCTGCTGCGGCCGCATCTCGCCCCGCGCCCAATGCAGGCAGGCATGCAGCGGCATGCTCCCCCGCCCGCAGGGCGCGATGCATGGCCTGCAGGTGCGTGGGCAAGGGCGGCCGTTCCGCCCCCCGCGATCTCGGCGTCGGCGGCATCCAGCGCGGGCGCCGCGGCGGGGCAGGGCCCCGCGCGTACGTTCCCGGGGAAAAGAGGGGCTGCGAAGCTGGGGGGTGGCGTGGGGGGCTGGCGCCTTGGGCGCGGGGAATTGGTCCGGCCGGCGGCCAGAGTTCCCTGCCGCGCAACCGGGCTTGGCCCCCCCGTCACGCCGAGACGGGCGACCGTCAGGACGGGAAGGTCAGGTTGCGCATCAGATCCTGGGCGTCCCGCTCGACATCGCGCTTGCTCTTCGGCTTGACCGGCGGGCGTGTGCGGTCGGGCTTGGGCGGCACGGGCGGTTTGGGCCGGGGGTCGTGGCGCTCTTTGGGCACTTGAGCACTCCTCCCGCGCCCAAGATCCCCCACCCGCGCCAGCGCCATCCGGGGCGGCCAGACCCAAAGGCAGGTCAGTGCAGCGCGGCGACGACCGCCAGCCCCACCAGCACCGCCCCCACGAGGTAGCCGACGTAGTGCATCACATCACCCGATTGCGCCCGATGCCGTACGGCCCCAGACAAACTGGCGGCCACATGGAGCAGCGGCCGGTACACGTGGTGCTCCAGGCGGAGCACCACCCGGGTGCGGTAGCGGAAGCCGCCAACGCCGGGTCTGGCGTGGGGTACGCGGGCGCGCCGCAGCGCGAAAACCCCTGCGAACGTCAGCCGCAGGGGATGGTTGAGCCCCTCTGCCGTCCAGTAGTGCTCTGGCGATTCGGGCTCCCCCCCCGTCCAGGTACCGGCCGTCCGCACGCGCCGGAAGCGGCGGGAGAGCCAGTACACCGCAAGCCCCAGCACCACCGCGAACAGGGCCAGATCCCAGGGAGACGTCACGTCGAAGCCACCGGCGGCGAAGATTACGTTGCCGCTGGAACCGGCGACCCCGCGGAAGAGCGCCGCACCCAGACGGACGATGGTGGCATAGGGCACCGGCGTGCGGTAGGTGGGGGCGATCAGGGGCTGGCCGTGGGCGACGGCGTGGACGGCGCCTGCCAACCACGGCAGGGTCCAGCCGGCGGCGACCCCAGACCCCACGCCGATGGCCGTTCCCAGCCACAGGCCCAGGGCCGCCAACCGCGGCACATCTGGCGCCTGCGCGGCCGCCGCACTGCGGGCCGGACCCAGACAGCCGATCCCGACCCAGCGCAGATACAGGGTCAGGCCGGTGGCGGTGACGACGGCCACCAGCGCCCCCAGCACCGCCATGGCCAGGTGCAGTTGGGGGTTGGCGGGTGTCGGCACCAGGCAGGCCTCGATCAGGAGCCATTCGCCAAGGAACCCGCCGGTCGGCGGCAGCCCCGCCAGCGTGGACGCGGCGACGAGCAGGGGGCCGGCCGCCCTGGGCATCCGCCGCACGACCCCGCCCATCCGGTCCAGCAGGCGCAGACCGCCGCGCTCCTCCAGCCAGCCAGCGGTCGCGAACAGCGTGAACTTCGCCCCGGCGTGCGCCGCCAAGAGCGTCATGGCGCCGGCGACAGCCATCGCACCTGCCGAGCCGGCGCTCACCCCCTGCAGCACCATCGCAACGCCGACCGCCGTGAACACCAAGCCCAGTGCTTCCAACGTGCCGTAAGCCAGCACGCGTTTGGCGTCGCGCTCGATCAGCCCGAAGAGGGCGCTGAAGGCGGCGCCGACCAGGCCGAAGATCGCGGTTACGACCCCCAGGGTGAACTCCGGCGGGGCCAGCCACTGCACGACCCGCAGGAAGCCGACGACCGCCACGGCGGTCAAAAGGCCGCTGAAGAGCCCGGCCACGTCCCCGGCTGCCTCCGGTTCGGCCAACGGTACCCAGACCTGCAGGGGGAAGAGCCCGGCCTTGGCCCCGAAGGCGAAAAGGGCGGCCACGGCCAGCCAGGCCGCGTCGGCGCCGGAAAGGTGCGGCGCGGGGCCGGCCGCCACGATCAGCAGGGCGAAGAGCAGCAGCCCGGTGCCGAATTCCGAGAGTCCCAAAAGCGCCCAAGCGGCCCGGCGGACGCGGAAGCGATCACGGATCAACAGGAAGTACGCGCAGGCCGTGATGGCCTCCCAACCGAGCAGCAGCTGCAGTGGCGTGGTGGCGGCCAGAAACCACGCCACTCCGAGCACCAGGGCGTGCAGCAGCAGTCCGGTGCCCGCACCGCCCGCCGCGCCACCGGCTGCCCGCAGCCCGCCGGTGGCGACAAACAGCGCCCCGCCCAAGAGCGCGCACGCAGCCCCCAGGCCCGAAAGCCGGAGGACCACGGGGGGAAAGGGCGCCGGCAGCGGCAGGCTCACGTGCGGGGGCGCGCTCCCCAGGGAGGTGATCGCCCACGCGGCCAGACATGCCCCGGACAGGGCCAGAAGCAACCCCACCGCCCGGGCGGTCGAAGGTCGCCCGACCCCCCGGGCCGCGAGCGCGGTCGCGACCAGCCCGCACAGCAGCATCGCGGCCGGCCAGGCCGTCATCGCGGCATCCCTGCCGCGCCCGCCAGAGCCGGTACCGGGCGGCCCACCGCCAGGAAGAGGCCGGCGATGATGGCGGCGGGCGGCGGTGGGCAACCGGGGACGAAGACATCGACCGGAATGACCGCGCTCAGGCGCTCCACGGACTCCGGCGCCCTGGCCAAGGGGCAGTCCGCCCGCGCGCAGGCGCCCAGCGCCACCACCCG
This sequence comes from Bacillota bacterium, assembly GCA_021846605.1. Next base: position 4,293 of record JAJZWQ010000128.1, read on the forward strand.
CTTCGGAGCGGGCATCGCCCGGTAGGTTTCCTGGAGGACGGCCCGCATGGGCTCGGTCAGGGAACCGGTGATCAGCAGGAGATCGGCGTGGCGCGGGGAGGGCGTGAACACGAAGCCGAAGCGGCTGATGTCGTAAGGCGGGGCGGTGAGGAGTTGCAACTCGCTCTCCGGCCCGCCGCACGAGCCGACATCGATGTGGCGGATGGCCAGCGAGGCCCGTAGGGCCACGACAGGCTGCTTGAGCAGCAGTTGCGGCTGCGGGGTCCCCGGCGGCAGCACCGCGGCATCGGCGACGGCGGGAAAGCGCGTCGTCCATGGTGCCGACCACCCGCCGAGCCAACGCGAAAAGAGCATGATCTCCCCCCTAACGGTCCAGCGCCGCCACGGACAGCGAAAAGCTGGCATCAATGATGGGCAAGTCCTGCAGCACGTTGCCCGCGGCGGCGGCCGGCGGGACCACCGCCCAGTTGACGGCGGAAGCCGACCGCACCCGCACCCACGGCACCGGGCCGGGGCAGACCAGGTAGACCAGTTCCCCGCGGGGCGCCTCGACGCGTGCGCACCAAACCGTGCCCACCGCAGGGGGTCCCTCCGGCGGGGGGGCCGCGCCGTCGGGTCCGCGGCCCCCTGCAAGCCATGTCAGGCTGGCCTCCACCTCGCCGACGCGGATACGGTAGCGCGCAAACGCGTCCCCGCCCTCGGCGACGCAGCGCTCGGGCGCCCCGGCCCGCGCATACCACCCGTAAGGCGCGTCGGCGCGCACGTCGTAGGGGAGGCCGCAAGCCCGCCCCGCCGGGCCGACCGGCCGCAGCGCTACGGCGACCTCGGGACAGACGCGGCCAGCGGTGTGCAGACGATCGAGGAACGAGGCGGAGCGGTCCAACTGGTCGATGATGGCCGCAAACCGGGAAGCGACATCCCCCAATGTCTGGTCGGGGTCGGGCTCGGCCAGTTCCCGGGCACCGCCCACGGTCAGGACCCCGCGCTGGTAGCGGTGTCCGGTCCAGCGCTGGCAGTAGCGCAGGACGTGCTCCTTCAGGACAAAGAGTTCGGCCGCGGCGGCCGGCAGCCCGGTGGCGTTGGCCAGCGCCGCCAGATCCCCCAGGTGGCTTGCCAACCGCTCCAGTTCGGCCATGATCGCGCGCTGGCGCTCCTGTCCGGCTGGCACCGCCCGGCCCAGCGCGGCCTCCCAGGCCAGGCAGTAGGCCAGGGCGTGGCCGACGGGCGCGGTGCCGCTGACGCGCTCGGCCAGCGCCAGCCCGCCCTCGGGGCCGGCCGGTCCCATGCGCGCCTCGAGTTGGCGGGGCTTGTATCCGGAGCGGAGGTCCAGGCCCAGCACCTCGTCGCCCATGACGGCAAAGCGCCAGCCCAGCGACTCGGCCACATCCGCCCGAACCGGTCCCAGCGGAAAGGTGAAGATTCCGCGCCCGATGATCGCGCGCTCCGGAGCCGGCTGGGCCCACGTAAACCCCTCAGCCGCCAGACGCGCTTCCTCCAGGGTGGCGGCCCCAACACCCGCCAGCGACGGCCGGCTGGGGGGGGACGCGGGGGCCGCCAGGCCGCGGACGGCGTCGGCCACACAGTAGACCGCCAGCACGCTGCCGCCATCGGCAGGGGAGGGGATCCAGGTCAGGTGCAGCAGACGGGTCGGTTGGGCCGCGAGCCGTGCGGCCAGCACCTCCCCGAAGCGCTCCGGCACCGTCTCCTCGATCGGGCTGACCACAACCGCGCCAGTCACTTGAGGCCACCCCCGCCCAGCAACTGCGCCGCCGCCATCCAGGTGCCGTGGAAGGCTGCGGGAATGGCCAGCCCAACGACCAGGGCACCGGCCACCGCCACTCCCAGGGGCCAGATGGAAGCGGCCGTCTCCCGCCGCCCCTGGGGGGCAGGCGCGGCGCCCAGGAGCAGATCCGGCAGCCGCAGGCCGAAGCCGAGGAAGTTGATGACCAAGAAGGCAAGCGCCACGCCCACCCAGATCAGTTGCCCGGCCCGCACCCCGCCCAACAGCACCAGCCACTCGCTCCAGAAGAGCCCGAAGGGGGGCAGGCCGACGATCGCCACCGCGCCCAGCACCAGGCCGGAGCCCGAAAACGGCATGGCGGCCAGGACGCCCCGCACCCCCGGGGCACCGGTAGACCCGTACCGGAGGCGGACGTTGCCCGCGCCGTAGAAGAGCGCGCTCTTGCTGAAGCCATGCGTCCACATGTGCAGGAGGGCACCCAGGACCCCGACGCCGCCGAAGGCCACCCCAAGGGCGATCACGCCCATGTGCTCGATGCTGGAGTACGCGAACAGGCGCTTGAGGTCGCGCTGCCCGGGCACTGCGGCTGCGGCGATGGCCAGAGAGAGAAGCCCGGCCACCAAGAGGAGCGCGCGTGGCCAGCCTGGACCGATCGCCGCCGTGGCCAGCGCGTCCAGCCGCAGCAATGCGTAGAGGCCTCCCACCAGCTTGACGCTGGAGAGCGCGGCCGAAACCGGCGCCGGCGCCTCGCTATGCGCGTCGGGCAACCAGGTATGGAACGGCACCAGGCCCGCCTTGCTGCCATAGCCGGCGACCGCAAGGATCAGCCCCGCCTCGATCGCGGTCCGACCGCCTGCCGCAAGCGGGCCCGGCGGCCCCAGCCGCCAGGCGGCAAGCGCCAGGCCGCTGCCATGCAGGACCAGCACCGTGCCGGCCAGGGCACACAGGCCCCCGATGCCCGTGACGACCAGGTACTTCCATGCCGCCTCCACCGGGCCGGGCGCCCGGTGGAAGGCCACCAGGAAGATGCTCGTCAGCGTCGTCCCCTCGACCGCGGCCCATATCCCCAAGTAGTTGCGCATGCAGCCGATGGCCAAAAGCGCGGCCACAAAGGCCGCAAACAGGGCGAAGTACCCGCGGGCGGCGGGCACCCCGACTTCGCCGTGCGCGTGTTCGCTGCCGACGTACGCGATGGAGACTGCCAGGCTCAGGCCCCCCAGCGCCAACACCAGAAGGTTGTACCAGCGGGCCAGGGGGTCCCACGGCAGCGGCAGCATCACAGCCAGGACGCCCAGCAGCCAGAGGCTGGCGCACATGGCCCAGGCGATGCGCCGAATCGCCGGCCAACTGCCGGCCATCAGGGTGGCGCAGGCGCCGGTAACCGGAACCGCGAGGGGGAGCGCGCCCCAGAGTTGGTTCATCCGCGCAAACCCCGCAGGAGGGCGCTGTCCGGGGCGCCGTGGATGGCCTGCACCAGGCGCGTCAGCGCCGACAGCAGCACGGCCAGGAACACCACCTCGGCCAGCGCCAGGGCCTCGCCCGCCGGCGGCAGGCCCCGGGCCAAGACCAGGATCATGGTCATGAGCCCCGCCTCGCCGGCGAGCATACCGGCCGCCTGGCTCCACAGCTCCGAGCGCACGGCGACCCCGCCGAAGCCGACGGCCATCGCCGCCAGGGCCACGCCTAAGGGCGTGGCCTCGTGCGGCAGGATCGCCGCCGCCAAGCGCAGGCACATGAGGGTAACCAGACCCGAGGCGATCAGGATCACTGTCGGCGACAGCGACGCCCGCTGGCCGTAGCTCTTCTCCGGCAGGGGCACACCGCGGCGGAGGAGTCGGGGCGCCCACAGCCCCTTCACCGCCAGGATGGCAAGCGCATCGGGGTAGAGGAGCGGCAGCCCGCCCGATGCGGCCAGCACCACCGCCAGCACCGCCTGCGGCACGGCCGCCCAGGCCAGGATGGTCACGGCTGCCTCGGGGCTGCGGGACAGCGTGAGCGCGACCGCGAACACCAGGACGGCCAGAGCGGCCAACTGCTCTACCGTTCCGATCACGACGGTTCCCCCTCTCGTTTCACGGGTGCCAGGTCGCGGCAATGACGGCGACGAGCGCCACCAGGCTTGCCACCGTCAAGAACTCCGGGATGCGCAGCAACCGTAGCTTGGCGAACGAGGCCTCCAGCGCCACCAGCAGGGTGCCGACGAGCACGAGCTTGGCGGCCGTCGCGAGGATCGCTCCGGCCAGGGCTAGGGGTCGCAGCGCCGCCGCCAGGCCCCAAGGGGTCCCCAGAACGTTGACGCCGATGATGCCGATGACCGTGAACTTCATCCACCCGCCCCACTCGTACAGCGCCAGGTCTGGGCCCGACGCCTCGAAGGTGCGGGCCGGGTCGATCAGTGAGAGTTCCTGTGAAGAAGAAGGGTTGTCCACGGGGATGCGCCCGGTTTCGGCGATCCAGAAGAGGAACCAGGCGGCCAGAAGCATCAGGTGGGCGGCGGACCAGAGCCAGGGGCGGCTGCCCAGCGCCGCGTTGACGACGAACGGGATGGTTGAGCCGCCCACGGCCGCCGCGGCGAAGAGGATGAGGGTGATGAGGGGCTCGACGAAGACGCCGACCAGGCGGATGCGGCTGGCGCCCAGCGTCGCGAAAGGGCTGCCTGCATCCAGGGCCGCCAGCAGGAGGAAGAAGCCGCCGGCCGTGAGGATGAAGCCCCCGCCAAGCATGTCCGCCATGAACGCCAGGGGTAGGGGGTTCCGCGTGAGGACCGGGATTAGGAGGGCCACGATGACGGGGGCGCAGAAATACACGGTGGGGGCGATGGCGCTGATCCAAGTGGTGTGCGTC
>JAJZWQ010000129.1 GCA_021846605.1 Bacillota bacterium
GCCCGCCCCTGCTTGGACAGCGCCAGCGTGATCGCCGCCGTCAACGACGTCTTGCCGTGGTCCACGTGCCCGATCGTCCCCACGTTCGCGTGCGGCTTCGTCCGCTCGAACTTCCGCTTCCCCATCCACCCTCGCCCCCCTCGACTGCATGCACCGGCCGGGCGTCAGCCCCGCCCGGCCTTCCCCTTGATCACGGCCTCCGCCACGTGGCGGGGGACCTCCTCGTAGTGGTCCGGCACCATGCTGAAGATGCCGCGCCCCTGGGTGCGCGACCGCAGGTTGGTCACGTACCCGAACATCTCGGCCAGCGGGACCAGCGCCCGCACGACCAGGGACCCGCCCCGCGGGTCGCTCCCCTGGATGTGCCCGCGCCGGGCGCTCAGGTCGCCCATGATGTCCCCCATGAACTCCTGCGGAACGCTCACCTCGACCCGCATCACCGGTTCCAGCAGACACGGCTCGGCGCGCTGCGCACCCTCCTTGAGGGAGAGCGAGCCGGCGATCTTGAAGGCCATCTCGGAAGAGTCCACCTCGTGGTAGGAGCCATCGTGGACCGTGGCCCGCACGTCGACCAGCGGGAAGCCCGCCAGCACGCCTCCCGCCATGGCCTCGCGGATCCCCTGGTCGATGGCCGGGACGTACTCCTTGGGGATGACACCGCCGACGATCTTGTTGACGAACTCATACCCCTTGCCGCGCTCCAGGGGCTGGTAGAGCACCACGCAGTGCCCATACTGGCCACGCCCGCCGGACTGGCGCACGAAGCGGCCGACCGCGTCGGCCTCGCGCGTGAAGGTCTCCTTGTATGCCACCTGGGGCTTGCCGACCGAGACGTCCACCTTGAACTCGCGGAGCAGCCGGTCGACCATGATCTCCAACTGCAGTTCCCCGACCCCGGCGATGATCGTCTGCCCGGTCTCCTGGTCGGTGAAGAACCGGAACGTCGGGTCCTCCTCGGCCAGCTTGGCCAGGGCCTCGCTCATCTTGTCCTGGTCGGCCTGTGTCTTGGGCTCGACCGCCATCGAGATGACCGGCTCCTGGAAGTGCATCGCCTCGAGTTGGATCGGCGCGTCCTCGCTGCAGAGGGTGTCACCGGTACCCGTGTCCCGCAGCCCGACCGCCGCCACGATATCCCCCGTCTGTGCCACGTCGACGTCCTCGCGGTGGTTGGCGTGCATGCGCAGGAGTCGGCTGATGCGCTCGCGCCTGCGCTTCTTGGAGTTGTAGATGTAGCTTCCGGCCTTGAGCGTTCCCGCGTACACGCGGAGGAAGGTGATCCGCCCCACGAATTGGTCCGTCGCAATCTTGAAGGCCAGTGCGGTGAGCGGCTCCTCGTCGGCCGCCGCGCGCTCGGCGGCCTCGCCCGAATCCGGATCGATCCCGTGCACCGCGGGCACGTCCAGGGGCGAGGGCAGGTACTCGATGACCGCGTCGAGCAGAGGCTGGACGCCCTTGTTGCGGTAGCTCGCCCCACAGGTCACGGGCACCAGCTTCAGGGCGCAGGTCCCGCGGCGCAGGGCCGTGCGCAACTGCGCCTCAGACGGCGTGCCGCCGTCCAGGTACAGGGCCATGAGTTCGTCGTCGTGCTCGGCGGCCGCCTCCACCAACAACTCTCGGTAGTGATCGACCACATCGGCCATCTCCGCCGGGACCTCGGCCTCCACGCTCTGCGTCCCCAGGTCGTCGGTGAAGAGGACAGCCTTGCGGGCGACCAAGTCGACGATGCCGCGAAAGTCGTCCTCGGCTCCGATGGGCAGTTGCAGGGCCACGGGATGGGCCCCCAGGCGCTCCCGCATCTGGTCCAGCACCGAGGGGAAGTCCGCGCCGATCACGTCCATCTTGTTGACGAAGGCGATGCGGGGCACCCGGTAGCGGTCCGCCTGCCGCCAAACGGTCTCCGACTGGGGCTCGACGCCCTCTTTGGCGGCAAAGATGGCGATGACGCCGTCCAGAACGCGCAGGGAGCGCTCCACCTCAACGGTGAAGTCCACGTGGCCGGGCGTATCGATGATGTTGATGCGGTGTCCCTTCCAGGAACACGTCGTCGCCGCGGACGTGATGGTGATGCCGCGCTCCTGCTCCTGGACCATCCAGTCCATGGTCGCCGCGCCCTCGTGCACCTCCCCCATGCGGTGCAGCCGACCAGTGTAGAAGAGGATGCGCTCGGTGGTCGTCGTCTTGCCCGCGTCGATGTGGGCGGAGATGCCGATATTGCGCAGGTGCTTCAGTTCAGAGATCCGATCCTCAGCCATCGCGTCTCACCTCCCCGCCATAACGCTGGGGTTACCAGCGATAGTGTGCGAATGCCCGGTTCGCCTCGGCCATCCGATGCAGATCTTCCTTCTGGCGCACCGAGGCCCCGGTGTTGTTGGACGCATCCAGGATCTCTGCGGCCAACCGGGCCGAACTGGCGCGCTCGTTGCGCCGACGGGTGAACTGCACCAGCCAGCGCAGGGCCAGGCTCGTGCGCCGCTCCGGCCGGACCTCGGAAGGCACCTGGAGCGTGGCGCCGCCCACGCGGCGCGGCCGCACTTCCAGCGTGGGAGAAATATTGCGCATCGCGGTCTCGAAGACTTCGAGCGGGTTGCGCTCGCTCTTGGCGGCAATCTCGTCGAACGCCTCGTAGACGAGGCGCTGCGCCAACCCCTTCTTGCCGTGCTGCATCATCTTGTTGACCAGACGCGCGACCAGCACGCTGTGATACACGGGGTCGGCCGCAATCTCCCGCCTCTGGATCGTTCCGCGCCTGGGCACCCGACGTCCCTCCCGTGCTCCGGTGGGCGCCCCCCCTGGGGCGCCCCGACCGGCGGCATTCGTTACTTCTTGGGCCGCTTGGCTCCGTACTTGCTACGCCCGCGGCGCCGCTTGTCCACCCCACTGGCGTCCAGCGTGCCGCGAATGATGTGGTAGCGCACGCCTGGGAGATCCGGCACGCGGCCCCCGCGCACCAGCACCACCGAGTGCTCCTGCAGGTTGTGTCCCTCGCCCGGGATGTAGGTGGTGACCTCCGTGCCGTTGGTCAACCGCACGCGGGCGATCTTGCGCAGCGCGGAGTTGGGCTTCCTCGGCGACGTGGTGCGCACCACCAGGCAGACGCCGCGGCGCTGCGGATTGCCGTGCAGCGCGGGCGCCTTGGACTTTTTGACCGCACTGCGCCGCCCCTGACGGATCAGCTGGTTGATCGTCGGCACATCTCCACCCCCGCATGCTTCCACTGCGACACTGCGACACTGCGACAGCGAACCGGCACAAGTAGACGGCCCCCCGGCGGGTCCCGGGAAGCCGCTGTTGCGCCTCTCCGGTGACAGGATCGCCGCTGCTCGCCTCGGGATCAGGATGCCCTGCCGGCCTGGGGGCCGAGGATCGCCGCTGAAGCGGCACCCACCTGCACCCCGCAGATCTGGCCGAGGGTTCGCATGGTCTCGACCGGGTAGACCCCGATCGCCTTCTGCTGACACTGGGCGACGAGTTGACGCACAACGTGCGGCTCTGCGTCCAGGGCCACGAACACCGCCACGGCCTCGCCCCGCTCCACCGCCCGCAGGGTCTGTCGCGTCCCCACGGTCCGGCACCGTGCCTTGCGCAACTCTTCAAGCATGGGTCAAAGCACCTTCCAGGCGAGACGCCCGCGTATTCTAGCACCGGGATAGACCGGCGTCAAACGAATTCGCCGCACGGCGCTGCACGGCCGCACGGGAATGCGTTCGGCGCGCGGCTGCGGCGGACGGGTGGGCTACGCCGGCGGCGCCCCAGTGTCCCCCCCGTCGCGCAGGCCGCGAATGGCTGCCGTGGCGTCCGCCGCGGCGGTATCCGCCGCATCCCGGTCCACGGGGTGGGCGCTGTAACGCGCCTCTTCATAGAGGCGGGTGAGGTTCCGCAACTCCGGCGCCGCTCCCCCCACCTTGGGCTCCAGGGCGGTGCGATACCGCCGGGGGCTGAAGCCCGGCGGGCGCACGTGCCCTTTCCGCCTGCCCGCCGCGAGCAGCCTGCGGTACGCCAGCCGGACGCGCCTCCGGGGATCGCCCGCACCAGAGCGCGGCGCCTGCCGCACGGCGCGAGGCGCCTCCACCGCCAGCGGACGGCTCCCGCGGCGCCCGGGGGCGCGCGGGCGGCGGGCGCCGAAATCCGGACGCAGCCGCGCGAAGAACGCGAAAAGGGAGAGCAGCGCCTCCCACCAACCCGTCAAGAGGAGCAGCAGCGCCCGCCACCACCCGCCCCAGGTCCCCGGCCGGCGTGATCGCCACGCGCTCCAGGCCAGCCGCAGGAGCCCCGCGGTCAGCAAGACGGCGAGCAGGGCCCACAGGACATGCCACAGGATCGACGGCGGGTGATGGGTCAGCGGGCCGGCCGGGGGAGGGGCGGAGGTGGACCCGGGCCCGTGCGCCACAGGCGGCGACGGCAACGTCTGGGGACGGCCCGAGGTCTTGCTGGCCGCTGAGGGCGTCGCGCTCCGGGGGAACAGCGCGGGATAGGCCGGCAGCAGCGCCGCCAGGACGACACAGGCCGCGGCCACCAACGCACCGAACCGGCGGACGCGCGCGCCGGGCGGGGCTCCCTCGAGCAGGAGCAGGCGCAGGCCGCTGGACAGCAGCAGCAGGCCGCACAGGACCTGGATCCCCATGCCCGCCAGGGCCAGGCCGGGCGCCACCGCGCTGGCGGAGGGGCGCAGGGCGCGGGCCAGAACGGCCAGCGCCCCCACCGCCAGGAACTGGCCGGCGATGGTCTCCCGCAGGTCCTGCACCGCGTTCAGCCGCACCTCCAGCACGCGCGGCGCCCCGGGACCCGTGCGGTGGGTGGCCGCCACCAGCGGTTGCCACACCCGGCCCGTCTGCCACCAGATCCCCAGCACGACCGCGGCGGCAAGTGGCAGGATCGGCAGCGTCGAGGGATGTGTGGCGCTCCAGGCCGCGACGAGGGCGACCCCGGCCGGCGGCGCCACCCATGCCACTCGGGTGGCCGCCCCCGGGCGCTCGACCAGGCAGCGCACCAGGACGGCCACGGCCATTCCCGCCGCCAGCGCGGGCCAGGCGAGGGTGCGTACGGGAAGCCAGGCCCAGGCGGCGCAGGCCACCGCGGTCGTTCCGCACTCCAACCCCAGGATCAGCGCGGCCACGCCGGGCACACGCCCGCGCGGGGAGCCGCCCGCGGCCAGCTCTATTGCCACCGGATCTCCCCCTCCGCGGTGACCGGGAGGACGCGGGCCCCCGGACAGGCCGGCAGGGCGCGCGGGTCCAAGCCGATGAGGGTGACGGGGTGGCCGCGCGCGGCGATCGCGCTGGCCGCCGCCCACACGTCGGGGTCGTGGCCGGGGGTCAGGACGACCAGGGCCTCCCCGAGCGCCAGGCGGGCGTCCGCCAGGAGCAGGTGGGCCAGCCCGGGGCCGGGCGCCGGCTGGAGGGTGGCCAACACCTCAAGCACCTCGCGCCGGTGGCGCCACCCCGTTCGGGGTGGGATCCGCACCAGCCGCGCCGGATCCTCCCGCCGCTCGCTGCCCTCGGTCACGTACCGCACGGACCGCGCATAGCTGAGCAGGCCGACGGGGTGCGGTCCGTCGGGCGGCGCCCAGACGTAGGAGGCGGCGACGCACAGCGCCCGCTCGACGCCCCGCCGGGGCGCGTGCCCCTGCCAGGCGGCGGTATCCAGGTTCAGGACGATGGTGAGCAGGCGTTCGCGCACCCGCGGAAACTCCCGGACCTGGAGGGTCTGCTGGCGGGCGGTCGCCTTCCAGGCGATCCAGCGCAGCGGATCACCCGGGCGGTAGTCGCGCAGGCCGAGCACGAACTCCTCGCGGAAGGGACTGGCCGCGTGGCGCCGCGGGCCCACCGGCAGGAGAGGGGGGACCGGAAACGGAGGTAGCGGGAACACGGTGGGATACACGGTGATCCACAGGGACACGTCCGCGTGGCCCGATACCGTCCGCAGGCCGAACCAGTCGCCCAGCGCATACTCGAGGCGGCCGATGTGGTAGCGCCCGCGGCGGCCGGGACGGAAGGCGTAGCGAAAGGTGGCCCGTCCCGCCGCGGCAATGGCCGCGCGGCCCTGGAGCGACCCTCCGGCCTCCAGGTGCACGGGCAACGGGGCGCGCAGCCACAGCCAGGGGATGGGGAGGCGCCCCCGGTTGAAGACGGTGATCTCGACTTCCACGGCCTCTCCGGGCGGGATGTGCGTGGCAGACAGCCGCTGACCGAAGAGGAGGGAGCGGTCGGCCGTGCGCACGAGCACGAGGGCCGCGACCCAGACCGCCACCATGGCATAGACGAGCAGGGCCAGCGGGCGGCTGGCGAACAGGGCGGCGGCGACAGCCAGGACAACCAGGGACACGATCCAGGAGATCCGCATCGGCGCCCGCCCCCCAGCGAGGGGTCGGATCCGGCGGCCCCCGGGCCCGGATCAGGCCCACGGGGCCGCCGGAGGTCCGGACGAACCAGCTTCCATCCGGGCCCCCCCACCCCTGCCTCCCGCCGCGCGCGGGCAGGATGGCCTCCTGGGGGGCCTTCGGGCACAAGGCACGCCAATCGGGGTGACGATCGGCGCGCAACTCCAGGGACCAGCGCCGCGCCGGCCCGTGTGGTGCGTCAACTGCGGACAATCTGGCTCAGGCCGCCACCGGCATCCCCCGACCGGGGGACAGACATACGCCACGCAGTGGCGCCGTTCCGGCAGGCGACTGCGGGCCAAAGAGGTCGGCGAGCGTGACGGTACTGCGCGCGGGGGTGCGGCAGGGGACGGAGTCTTGCCCGCCGGGGGGGGCGGGTCCCGGCCGCCGGGCCGGGCTCCGCCCCCCGGTGTGGTTCTAGCGCTCGCCCGCGACCTCTCCCAGGCCGGCATCCACCGCGACGCCGTCTTCGGCCGGCATGCCGTCCTCCCCCTCCTCGTCCAGGGGGTACGCGCCCAATTCGTCGACCTCGGCACCCACGGCGTCGTCCTCGTCGCCCTCCGCCCAGACGCGGATGCTGCGATAGCGGCTCATGCCCGTACCGGCCGGGATCAGCTTGCCGATGATCACGTTCTCCTTGAGACCGACCAGGTAGTCCTTCTTGCCCTTGATGGAGGCCTCCGTGAGCACCCGGGTCGTCTCCTGGAACGACGCCGCCGACAGGAAGGAGTCCGTCGCCAGGGAGGCCTTGGTGATCCCCAGCAGCACGGGTTTGGCCACCGCCGGCCGCCCGCCGGCCGCCTCGGTCCGCGCGTTGTGCTCCTCCAGTTCGTACAGGTCGACCTGCCCCCCGGGCAACAGGTCGCTGTCCCCGGGCTCGTCGACCTTCACCTTGCGCAGCATCTGCCGGATGATGATCTCCACGTGTTTGTCGTTGATGTCCACGGCCTGGCTGCGGTAGACGCGCTGCACCTCCTGGAGCAGGTAGGCCTGCACCCCGCGCACACCCTTGATCTTGAGGATGTCATGCGGGTTGATGGGGCCCTCGGTGAGCTCGTCGCCCGTCTCGACCGTGTCCCCTTCGCGCACGCGCAGGCGCGCCCCGAAGGGGATGGGATAGGATTCGGTCTCCCCGTTCGGCGCCGTGATGCGCGCCTCTCGGCGGCCGGCCCGCTCGGTGAATTCCACCGTGCCACCGATCTCGGTGATCGCCGCCTGCCCCTTGGGCTTGCGGGCCTCGAACAGCTCCTCGACCCGCGGCAGACCGAGCGTGATGTCTTCACCGGCCACGCCGCCCGTGTGGAAGGTACGCATCGTCAACTGCGTGCCGGGCTCGCCGATCGACTGGGCGGCGATGATGCCCACCGCCTCGCCCACGTCCACCAGCTGGCCGGTCGCCAGATTGCGGCCGTAGCAACGGGCGCAGACCCCGTAACGGCTCCGACAGGTGAAGACCGAACGGATCTCGGCCTCCTCGATCCCGGCCTCCACCATCTCCCGGGCCAGGGTGTCGTCCACCAGCAGGCCCGCCTCGCCCAGCACCTCTCCGGTCTGGGGGTGCACCACGTCGCGCGCGAGCACCCGCCCGGCGATGCGCTCGGCCAGCGGCTCGATGTCCTGGTTGCCGTCCTTGACCTCGGTGACCACGAACCCCACCACGCCGCCGCAATCCTCTTCGCGGATGATGACGTCCTGACTGACGTCCACCAGCCGACGGGTCAGGTAGCCGGAGTCGGCCGTGCGCAGGGCGGTGTCGGCCAGGCCCTTGCGCGTGCCGTGCGTCGAGGTGAAGAACTCCAGCACGGTGAGTCCCTCGCGGAAACTGGCCTTGACGGGCACCTCGATGGTGCGGCCCGACGGGTCGCTCATCAGGCCGCGCATGCCGATCAGTTGGGAGATCTGGTTGAACTGGCCGCGGGCCCCGGACTGCACCATCATGTGCACCGGGTTGAACGTATCGAACGAGGTCGTCACGCGGCGCACGATCTCGTCGTTGGTCTGCTGCCAGAGCGTGATGATCGCCTGGTAGCGTTCCTGGGGCGTCAGCAGGCCCTTGCGGTACTGCTGGTCGATGAGGGCGGCGCGCTGCTCGGTGGTGGCCAGGAGTTCCGCCTTGTGGATCGGCACCTCCAGGTCGGCCAAGGAGATCGTCATGCCGGCGCGCGTGGCAAACCGGAACCCCATCTCCTTGATGGAGTCGAGGATGTGCGCGGTCTCCGCGCTCCCCAGCATGTGGTAGCAGCGGGCGACGATCCGGCCCAGGCCCTTCTTGTCCACGACGTGGTTCACAAAGCGCAGCGGCTCGGGTAGGCGGTCGTTAAAGATGATGCGCCCGACCGTCGTCTCCCTGCGCTCGCCGTCCATGCGCACGTTGACCTTGGCCTGCAAGGCCACCTGTCCGAGTTCGTAGGCCATCATGGCCTCGTCGGGACTCGAGAAGGTGTGCCCCTCTCCGGCGGCACCCTTGCGCTCCAGTGTCAGG
>JAJZWQ010000130.1 GCA_021846605.1 Bacillota bacterium
GTGGAGTTGATCGACACGATCGCCATCGAGGAGGGGCTGAAGTTCGCGATCCGCGAGGGTGGGCGGACGGTCGGCGCCGGCGTCGTCACCAAGATCGCCGAGTAGGGGGCAGGGCCGGCGCGGCATGAGAGCCGCGCGGGCCCCGCCGTGGGTTGACTCGCTGTCTGCGGCGGTGTTAGAGTATCGCACTGCGGGTGCATGAGGAGGGCGACAGGTGGCGGCGGCAGCGAACCGGGTGCTGGTCACGCTGGCTTGCGGGGAGTGCAAGCGGCGCAACTACCATACCCAGAAGAACAAGAAGAACACCACCGGCCGTCTGGAGCTCAAGAAGTACTGTCGCTGGTGCCGCGCGCACACTCTGCACCGTGAGGCGCGCTAGCGGATTCGGGCATGCAGGCCCGTAGCTCCAACGGTAGAGCGGCGGACTCCAAATCCGTAGGTTGGGGGTTCAAATCCCTCCGGGCCTGCCAAATATCGTTCTGATGACCCGGCGGCTGCAGCGCACGCTCGGGATTGCGGTCGCCGGTCACGCGTGTCCGGGTATCGGGTCCGCGGAGTCGGCCGCGCAACCGAGGTGATGGTCGACGTGCTGGAACGGGTCATGCGCTATATCCGCGAGGTGCTGTTCGAGGCCCGGAAGATCGTGTGGCTCACCCGTCGCCAGACGCTGATCTATTCCGTGGTCGTGATCGTCACCGTGGCTGTGATCGCTGGATTTATGTATGGGGTCGACGGGATACTCAACCTGATTTCGCATGGCATTACGGCCATCGCCTGAGCGCGGCTCCGCGGGAGGGATGCGGCATGGACGGCGATAGCGTGGAAGCAGAGGCATCGCCCCAGGCGGATGTGACCGCCGAGGACGGGGGCCTGCCCGAAGCCGCCCCGGCGGCGGGGGACTCCGGTGAGACGGCCGAGGTGAAGGACCCCCAGCGGCTGTGGTATGTCATCCACACGTATTCGGGGTATGAGAACAAGGTCAAGGCCAACCTTGAAAAGCGCGTCACCTCCATGTCGATGGGGCAGCAGATCTTCACCATCCTCGTGCCCGAGGAAGAGGAAATCGAACTCACCAAGGACGGCAAGCGCAAGACCGTCAAGCGCAAGATCTTCCCGGGATATGTCCTCGTGGAGATGATCTTCGACGAGGCGTCCTGGTATGTTGTCCGCAACACGCCCGGCGTCACGGGGTTCGTCTCCTCCGGCAACAAACCGACGCCCCTGGGACAGGACGAGGTGGATGCGATCCTGGCGCAGATGGGCGTCGCCGAGGAGAAGCCGCGGGCACGCGTGGATGTGGCGGTTGGACAGAACATCCGCGTACACAGCGGGCCCTTCGACGGCTTCATTGGCGTGATCGACGAGATCGACGACGCGCGGGGCAAAGTCAGGGTGCTGGTGTCCATGTTCGGGCGCGAGACGCCGTTGGAACTGGACTTCGACCAGATCGACAAGCTCTGAGGCGTGCACACCCCGGGAGGCAACGATGGCCAAGAAGGTTCAGGCCCTGATCAAACTCCAGATCCCCGCCGGCAAGGCGACGCCGGCGCCGCCCGTCGGAACCGCTCTGGGTCCGCAGGGCGTGAACATCATGGCCTTCACCAAGGAGTTCAACGAGCGCACCAAGGAGCAGGTGGGCCTGATCATCCCCGTGGTCATCACGGTCTACGCCGACCGCTCCTTCACGTTCGTCCTCAAGACGCCGCCAGCGGCCGTGCTGCTGAAGAAGGCGGCCGGCCTGGAGACGGGGAGCAGTAACCCCAACACCAAGAAGGTCGGCCAGGTCACCCGGCGCCAGGTGCGCGACATCGCGCAGCAGAAGCTGCCGGATCTCAACGCCGCCGACCTGGACGCGGCGATGCGCATGATCGAGGGGACCGCGCGCAGCATGGGGCTGGATGTCGTCGAGGCCTAGAGGCCCGAGAACCCGGCAGCGGAGGGATCGAGTGTGAAGAGGCGCGGGAAGCGGTACCGGGCGGCCCTGCAGGGCGTCGCCCCCGGGGTCCTGGATCCTGAGGCGGCGCTCGCCAGGGTCAAGGAGTTGTCGAGCGCCAAGTTTGACGAGACCGTCGACGTGGCGGTGCGCCTGGGGGTGGATCCCCGCCACACCGAGGAGATGGTGCGCGGAGCGGTCGCGCTCCCTCATGGGTTGGGGCGCAAGGTGCGCGTCGTCGTCTTCGCCCGCGGCGACCGGGCCAAGGAGGCCGTGGACGCCGGCGCCGACGAGGTGGGCGGCGACGAACTGGTGCAGAAGGTGCAGGGCGGTTGGCTGGACTTCGACGTCGCGGTCGCCACGCCCGACATGATGGCGTCGGTGGGGCGGCTGGGGCGGCTCCTGGGGCCGCGCGGCCTGATGCCCAATCCCAAGTCCGGTACGGTCACCTTCGAGGTGACGCAGGCTGTGCGCGAGATCAAGGCGGGCAAGGTCGAATACCGCACGGAGCGGGCCGGCGTGGTGCACGCGCCCATCGGGCGGGTGTCCTTTGAGACCAAGGCCCTGCAGGACAACTTCAACGCGCTGCTGGACGCCCTGTACCGCAGCAAGCCGGCGGCGGCCAAGGGCACCTATGTGCGTTCCATCACGGTCTCCTCGACCATGGGACCCGGGGTCGCCGTGAATCCGGCGGTCACCGCGCCCGTGGAGGCTTGACGCTGGAGGTTCCGGGGCCCTAGACTGCGACGCATACAACCGCATACCGGCCACCGGAGACAGCAGGTCCCGTCCGGGACGGGGTAAGGCGCGCGGGCGCCGCCTGCCGAGGTCGGCCACGAGGGGCGCGCGTGCGCCCTCTCGTGCGCGCCGAGCCTCCGCCGATGGCGGGGGCAGGTTTTTTTCTGGGGGAGAGGGGGGATCTGCGGATGGCAGGGAGTGCCGTGGGTAGCGCCCGTCGGGAGAAGGAACGCGTGGTGGTCGATGTCGCCGACCGGCTGGGACGGGCGGCCTCGGTGGTGATCGTGAACTACCGCGGGTTGAAGGTCTCCGAGGACTTCGAGTTGCGGCGTCGGCTGCGCGCGGTGCGGGTCGACTACCGCATCGTCAAGAACACCCTGGTGTCGTTGGCCGCACGCCAGGCCGGGGTGGACGACGTGGACGATCTCCTGCGCGGGCCCACGGCGATCGCCTTCAGCATGGAGGACCCGACGGCTGGTCCCCGCGAGCTGCTGGCGTTCGCCAAGGACCACCAGAGCCTGGAGTTCAAGGGCGGCCTTTTGGGCGGCCGGGTGCTCGCCGCCTCCGGGGTGACGGCGTTGGCCGAACTGCCCTCCCGTGAGGTGCTCCTGGCCCGGGTGGCGGGTGCCCTGGCCTCGCCGCTGGTGGCCACGGCCACCGTGCTGGGGGCGCCGATGCGCGGGCTGGCGGCGCTGACGCTGGCCTTGGCCCAACAGCGGCAGGAGCGCGGCGGTCCCGCGGCGGCCGAGGGTTCGGCATAGATCGAGGAGGTGTGCGGGTTGTCCAAGGTTGAGCAGGTGCTTGAGGTCGTCGAAGGCATGACGGTGCTGGAACTGGCCGAGTTGGTCAAGGAGTTCGAGCAGAAGTTCGGGGTGTCGGCGGCCGTGGCGGCCGCGCCCGCGGCCGCGGCCCCCGCGGCGTCGGCGGCTGCGGCGCCGGAGGAGGAGCAGACCGAGTTCGACGTGATCCTGGAGTCCTTCCCGGCCGACAAGAAGATCGGGATCATCAAGGTCGTGCGCACCCTGACCCAGCTGGGGCTCAAGGAGGCCAAGGACCTGGTCGAGGCCGCGCCCAAGGCGGTCAAGGAGAAGGTCACCAAGGAAGAGTCCCAGACCGCCAAGCAGCAGTTGGAAGAGGCCGGCGCGACGGTCACCGTCAAGTAGGCTGGTCCGCGGGGTGCGTTGACACCCCAGGGCCGGACGAGCATCGCTCCGGGTGGCCGGCGTGGCCGGGGGCGAGGTGGCTGGGTGCCGCCGGCTGCAGGGGGGATGTTGGCATGTATGCCGTCGTCGAAACGGGCGGCAAGCAGATCCGGGTGACCGACGGGGACACGGTGGAGATCGAGCGCCTGCCGGGGGCCCCCGGGGATCAGGTCACCTTTGACCGCGTCCTCTGCCTGTCGGGGGACGGACGCCTGGTGGCCGGCAACCCGACGGTCGAGGGCGCGTTGGTCATCGGCCTGATTGAGGCGCAGGTCCAGGGACGCAAGATCGATGTCTTCCGGTATAAGTCCAAGGTGAACTTCCGGCGCAAGACGGGGCACCGGCAGCAGCGGACGCGCGTGCGCATCGTCAAGATCTTCGAGGATGCCACGCAGGTGCCGGCCGCCGATGCCGTCGAGGAACCGGCCGAGGAGCCCGCCGCCGAGGCGGTGCGCGAACCGGCGGCCGAGGCGGTCGGAACGGAGTCTGCGGCGCCGGAGGCCTAGCGGGGGTGCGGCGGCTGGTCGCGATCACCCTGGAACGCGGCCCGGACGGCGGGCTCTGCGGCTACCGGGCCTCCGGTCACACGGGGCTCGCGGCGGCCGGCCAGGACGTGGCCTGTGCCGCGATCTCCGCCCTGGTGCAGACCGCAGCGCTGGGCTTGGAGCGCCGTCTGGGGATCGCCGTCGAGGTGGAGGCGGGGGACGGGCTGTTCACCTGCCGCCTGCCGGCGGAACTGGCCGGGAAGGCGCGGGAACGGGCCGAGGATCTGTTGGAAACGATGCGGCTGGGGCTGGCCGAGATCGCCCGGCTGCAACCCGGGACACTGCGGCTGTCCGAGGACACGGGGCCGCGGACCCGACGGAGGTGATGCGCGGTGTGGAGTTTTGAGCTCCAGCGGTTCGCGCACAAAAAGGGGGGCGGCAGTTCCCGCAACGGTCGGGACAGCCAGCCCAAGCACCTGGGAATCAAGCGCTTTGACGGCCAGGTCGTGACCGCGGGAACGGTGCTGGTGCGCCAGCGGGGTACGCCGGTGCTCGCCGGGGCGGGCGTGGGGCGCGGCTCGGACGACACCCTGTTCGCGCGGGTGGGCGGGGTGGTGCACTTCGCCACCGGGCGCGGCGGCCGGAAGCGCATCAGCGTGCTGCAGGAGGCCGCGGTCGCCGTGGCGGCGCGCTAGTCCTTCAACGGCCGGTCGCCGCGTGGGGCATGCTGGCCTCAGAACGGCGGCGGAGCGGAGGGGCGCCATGTTCGTCGATCAGGCGGAATGCCTGGTGCGGGCGGGGGACGGCGGCCGCGGGGCGGTCGCCTTCCGCCGCGAAAAGTATGTCCCATTGGGCGGGCCGAGCGGCGGCGACGGCGGGCGCGGCGGGGACGTCCTGCTGGTCGGCGACACACAGTTGGCGACCCTGCTGTCGTTTAAACACCGACGGGAGGTGCGCGCGGGCAGCGGGGAGCATGGGGGCAGCCAGAACCGGCACGGCCGGGACGGGGGGTCCCTGCGCGTGCCGGTGCCCCTGGGGACGGTCGCGCGCGACGCGGATACCGGGGCCTGGATCGGTGAACTCCTGGTGGACGGCCAGGAGGTGTGTGCCGCCGCCGGGGGCCGAGGCGGGCGCGGCAATGCGCGCTTTCGCAGCAGCACGCGGCAGGCGCCACGCTTTGCGGAGCGCGGCGAAGCGGGCGCGGTGGTCCGCCTGGAGTTGGAACTGCGCGTGCTGGCGGACGTCGGGCTGCTGGGGATGCCCAACGCCGGGAAGTCGACGCTGCTCGCCGCGGTCTCCGCGGCGCGTCCACGGATCGCCCCCTACCCCTTCACGACGCTGGAGCCGCAATTGGGGGTCGTGCGCCGCGAGGATCGCGAGATGGTCCTGGCGGACATCCCCGGCCTGGTCGAGGGGGCACACAGCGGGCGCGGCCTGGGCAACGCCTTTCTGCGCCACGTGGAGCGCTGCCGCCTCCTGGTGCACGTGGTGGACGGGGCGGGGAGCGAGGGCCGTGACCCGGTCGCCGACTTCCGTCTGATCGAGGCCGAGTTGCGGTTGCGGGACCCCGAACTGGCCGCGCGGCCGCGCGTGCTGATCGCCAACAAGAGCGACCTGCCGGCGTGGGATGCCCACTGGCCCGCCCTCCAGGCCCTGGGCAGCGAACTGCTGGGCGTGTTTGCGCTCAGTGCGGCGACGGGGCGGGGCACAGACGAACTCGTGCGCTTCCTGCTGGCCCAGGTGGCGCAGCTGCCCCGGCGGGGCCAGGCGCCGCCCGAGGCCGACGCGCCGGTGGTGATCCGCGCGCCGCGGCGCTTGAGCGTGCGCGGCGGCGACGGGGAGTGGGAGGTCCGGGACGCGGGGCTGGAGCGCCTGGTGGCCATGGCGGATCTGGAGAACCCCGAGGCCCTGGACTACCTGCTGGGGCAGATGCTGCGGGCCGGACTGCCCGCCCGGCTGCGACGGGCGGGGGCGGTCCCTGGGGACGTCCTGCGCATCGGGGAATGGGGGGGACGGGTGGGGGAGGGCGGCGTGCCGCTGGCTGGCGAGGAGTCCGACGAGATCGCCGAGGCCGCCCCCGAAGACTCCGACGATGCGGATGGCGACCTCTGAGAGGGGGCGGAGGATGCGCCTGGGGCTCTTCGGCGGCACGTTCGATCCGGTCCACCTCGCCCACCT
Organism: Bacillota bacterium; assembly: GCA_021846605.1. The sequence continues at coordinate 6,537 of JAJZWQ010000130.1, forward strand.
GGCCATCGCGGAGACGGCCCGCGATCGGTTGCGCCTGGACCGCGTCGTCTTCGTCCCCGCCGGCGCGCCGCCGCACAAGGCGGGCCAGGCGATCAGCCCGGCGGCCGACCGTCTGGAGATGGTGCGGGCCGCCGTCGCGGACAACCCCGGCTTTGCCTGCAGTGACCTGGAGTTGCTCCGTCCGGGGCCGTCGTACGCCGCCGATACGCTTCAGGCGTTCGCCCAGGCGCATCCCGGCGCCGAACTCTTCTGGCTGCTCGGCTCGGACAGCGTGACCGAACTGCACACCTGGCGGATGCCCGAGCGCCTCTTCCGGCTGGCGACCTTTGTCGGGCTGGCCCGTCCGGGCTGGCCGGAGTCCCAGGTGCGCGCCTGGCTGGCGGCCCAGCCGCCCGGCATGCGCCCGCGCCTGGAGTTCGTCGACGTGCCGCTATTGGAGATCTCGGCCAGTGAGGTGCGGCGGCGGGCGGCGGTGGGGGAATCGCTGCGCTACCTGGTGCCGGATCCCGTCCGTGCCTACCTGCAGGCGCACGGACTCTACCGGCCGGAGGGGGGTGGAGGGCATGCCTGAGCCAGGCGATGTGGAGGCCGCGCTGGACGCCCGCCTGTCTGGGCCCCGGGCCGCGCACTGCCGTGGGGTGGCCGCCGCGGCGCGCGATCTCGCCGTGCGCTTCGATGTGGACCCGCGCCAGGCGGTGCTGGCCGGCCTGTTGCACGACTGGTACAGGGAGACGCCGGCGGTGGACCTGTTGGCCCTGGCGCGCCGCTGCGGGGTCGTGGCCCCAGGGACGCCGGACGCCGAGGTGCTCGCCGGCACCCTGCACGGGCCGGTGGCCGCCCGGCTGCTGCCCGAACGCTGGTCGGACCTGGAGCCGGCGGTGCTGTGGGCGATCGACCGCCACACCACGGGCGACGTCGACATGGCCGATCTGGACTGCGTGCTGTTTGTCGGCGACATGATCGAGCCCGGACGGAGCTTCCCCGGCGTCGAAAGACTCCGGGCCGCGGCCACGCGCGACCTGCGCGCCGCAACCCTGGCGGTGATGGACGCCACGCTGGGCGACCTGCTGGCGCGCGGGCGGCGCATCGCGCCGCGCGCGCTCGCGGCCCGCAACTCCCTGCTGGCGCGCCTGGAGGAGGGCGGCGCCGCTGGCAGGCCCGTTCGTTGACGGGCCCCGTCTCGCGGCGGTACGATCCGCCCAGGGAGGGATCGGCGCTGACTACAGCCATGGACGACGCTGTGCTGTCTCTGGTGGATGCGGCCTCAGCGGCTCTCCTGGGCAAGAAGGCTCACGCGGTCACGGTCCTGGACGTCTCGGCGCTCAGTTCGGTGACCGACCGCTTCCTGATCGCCAGCGGCGGAACGCGCCTGGCCGTGCAGGCGATGGCGGACGCGGTCCGCGAGGCGCTGACGCTTGCCGGCCGGCCGCCCCTGCGTTCCGAGGGACTGAGCGAGGGGCGCTGGATCTGCCTGGATTACGGGGACTTGGTCGTGCACCTCTTTCAGGACGATGTACGTGCCTACTATGACCTGGAGCGCCTGTGGGCCGACGCGCCGCGCGAGGTGCGGGAGGACGCGGTGGCCGCGTCGCTGCCCGCCTGAGTGGAACCTCCCCCCGGCTTTAGCCGTGGGGAGGTTCAGGGCTCCCGTACGTGCTCACCCTTGCGGGTGGCGACAATGTGTGGTGCTCAACAAGGCGTCGGGGTCAGACTTGCAGGCGGGCTCTGAGCACCCGAGAAACTCGACCTCAGCTTCACCCACCCCACCCTGACCTTCGCCACCCAGCCGCCTTTTTCATGCCGCGTGGCGCCGGCCCGGCCGGCGTACGACGTACTCCTGTTCGCATGCGGCGTGTGGCCACCCAACGCAACGGCGACGAACTGCTAAAGCGTCCGGACGGGAACGGCTCACCCCACGCTTTAAGGCGGGGGCCTGCGCCGCGTTTTCGGTCGGCGCGCGCTGTCGCTGCAGGTGTCGGGGCGCAGGCCAGCGCATTCGGCATCACGGCGGAGTGCGCCCCCGGGCTGTGGACTGGGGACGAAGGGGGCCTGGCCCCGCCCAGGGATGAGGGTGGCAGATGCGCGTGCTGCGTTATGCGGGGCTGGCGTTCGTGGTTTGGGCCTGGGTGGTCATCCTGGTCAGTTCCGCGGCGAACCCCACGTTCTCCGTCCTCCACGGCCCCCTGAGGAGCCGTAAAATATCAAAATGCCGCGGAAATTGAGCCGAGCTTGGGCCAAAAGCGATCTCATGTTCTCTTCCACGACGAACACAGGTTTGGTGCGTT
>JAJZWQ010000131.1 GCA_021846605.1 Bacillota bacterium
CGCCGCCAGGGAGAAACTCCCGCGCCGCGCCGTCTCGACAAAGGCGCGCAGGTCTTCGCTGTCCACCGCCTGGGCCCCCTCCGGCCGTCCCGCGTGCGGCGCCGCACCGTGGCTTCAGTATCGGGTGGCACCGTCGCAGGGGCAAGCGGATGGCCGGCAGGACGGCCCGGCTGGGTGGGGAAAGTTCTGAAACGGTCTGCAGTTTGCCGCGGGAAGGGTTGGTTTTTCATGGCCGTCCGGGTCACCGTTTGGAATGAGTTCCGCCACGAGAAGAAGAATGAACGGGTCCGGGCCGTCTACCCGGAAGGGATGCACGTTCCGATTGCCGAGGCGCTGCGCGGGGCCGGATACGAGGTGCGGACGGCCACGCTGGACGAGCCGGACCATGGCCTGACCCAAGAGGTGCTGGAGCAGACGGATGTGCTCACCTGGTGGGGGCACACGGCCCACGGTGAGGTGCGCGACGACGTCGTGGCCCGGGTTCAGCGCCGGGTGGTCGAAGGCGGCATGGGCCTCATCGTTTTGCACAGTGGGCACATGTCCAAGATCTTCCGGGCCCTGATGGGTACGACCTGCATGTTGAAGTGGCGGGAGGCGGCCGAGCGCGAGCGCCTGTGGCTGGTGGAGCCGGGCCATCCGATCGCGCGGGGTCTGCCGGAGTCGTTTGAGTTGGAGCACGTGGAGATGTATGGGGAGCGGTTCGACATCCCCGCGCCCGACGAGTTGGTCTTTGTGTCCTGGTTTCAGGGCGGCGAGGTCTTCCGCAGCGGCTGCTGCTTTCATCGCGGCCGCGGCCGCATCTTCTATTTCCGGCCTGGCCATGAGACCTTTCCCATCTACCACCACCCCATGATCCAGAAGGTCCTCGCCAACGGCGTCGCCTGGGCGGCCCCGGTGGGCGGCCCGGCGAACAGCTTTGGCAACAAGAAGCCGTTGGAGGCCCTGCCGAACCGCTCCTGAGGTCGATAGCCGGCTGCGGGGCGGGGGGCCGGCATGCGTCGCCGGGCCCCCGTCTCCGGCGGCGGGGCCGTGTCGGTGGGGGAGCCTTCGCCACCACGCCGTCCGGGACGCCGGGTGTGCGCCGTGCCTGGATGGGGTTTCGTCGGCGATGAACCGCTGGGTCCGCAGTGGGACGCGGTCAAAAAGGGGGGGCGCGGGCGGTGTCGGCCGCGGATGTTGGGCTGAGCCGGTTCATTCAGGAAAGGCCCTTGGCACCGGCCTGCCATCGCCTGGAGGCATTGGGTGCGGAATGGGCCCGCGCCCAGGGCACCCAATGGCACACCGTGCTCAACGACGGGCCGCTGCCGCCGTGCGGACCGTCCTGGGGCTTTCGTTGGCGGGTGGTGGCCCGGACCTTGGTGTTTGCGGCCGGCTTGGGGCCGGCGCCGTTGGATTATCCGGCCCTGCCGTTGGGGTTGCAGGCCTTTCTGGCCTGGGCCGTACCGGCGGCCCTGCGTCCGCCGCGCGCGGCGGCGGTGGACGCGGACGCCGCCGCGCAGCTGCTCGCCGATGGCGATCGCCTGCTGGCCGAATGGCCCGCGGCGGCGGTCGCATCGAAAGGAGACCAGGCCGTCTCCGATTCGCGCCCGGATCCGGATGCCGGTGCCGCTCCTCCCCAGGATACCGACCCAGGGGCGCTCCTGGCGCGGGCGCTCAGCGTCCCGGCCGCTGGGTCCGAGCCCCCGGGATTGGCGGCCCTGCGGGCGGCGTTGGCGGACGGCCCCATTTCCCTCTCGGGGTTGCGCGCGATCGCCGAGGCGCACGGGGTCCTGCCAGGCACCCTGCTGGATGCCCTGGACCGGGAGGCCATGCGGCGGACAGGCCTCCCCGCGGTGCGTGTCGAAGGGGACTGGGTACGCGGGGGGACTGCTCCAGTTGGCCAACGCGGAGGCGCATGAGGCCCAGGCGGTGCTGCAGAGCTTGCAGGCCGGGGTGGTTCCCCACGCCGGTCTGCAGCACCTTGCGGTCGGACGTGTGCCGGAGCTTCGCCATACCTTGGCGGAGTTGGACGTTCTGGGCCGTGGCGGCGGTGTGTTCCGGGTGGTGCTGGGGGATTACGGGGCAGGCAAGACCTTCTTCTTGCGCCTGCTGCGCCAAGTGGCGCTGTCGCAGGGGTATCTGGTCGCGGATGCCGATCTGGGTCCAGATCTGCGCTTGCGGGGCGACGGCCGCGGTTTGACCACCTACCGCCACCTGCTGGCCAATCTGGCATCGGACAGTCGTCCGGATGGGGGCGCCCTTCCCCTGCTGCTCGACCGCTGGAGCGACGGCGTGCGGGCCGCCGCCGCGCTCCGACTGGGTTTGGCCCCGGGGGCCGAGGCGGCGCGCTCCCCCGCCCTGGCCCAGGCGTTGGACCGGGAGTTGCGTTCCCACCTCCAGGAGCTGCGTGAACTGCCACGGGGGTTTGCCTGGGCGGCGGTCCTGCGACGGTACCTGGAAGCCGCCTTTGCGGGTGACGGCGAGACGGCGGCGGCGGCGCAGCGGTTATTGCGCGGGGAGTTCGCCACGCGTGGCGAGGTGCGGGCGGCCCTGGGCCTGACGGACGCGGCGCCCGTGGCCGACGGGGACTGGCACGAGCACCTGCGATTGCTGGCACGCACGGCGGTGCAGGCTGGGTACCGCGGCCTGCTGGTGATGCTGGATGAGGGTGGACATCTGGCCAGCATTCCGCAGGCGGACGCCCGCTCGGCGAATTACGAGGTGCTGCTCGGACTGCTCAACGACGCCCTGCAGGGTCGCGCGCGGCACCTGGGCCTGTATCTCGCGGGTCCACCGTCGATGCTGCGCGACGCCCGCCGCGGCCTGTACAGCTACCCGGCCCTTGCCAGCCGTTTGCGGACCAACCCATACGCCGACGCAGAGCATCGCGACCTCGCTCAGCCGGTATTGGAACTCATGCCGCTGACCGGTGAGGAACTGCTGGCCCTGTTCCTCAAGGTGCGGGATCTCCATTCCAGGTTGTATGGGGAAAGCCGCTTGAGCCCGGATGCCGTGGCGGCCTTTCTGGAGGGCCTGCTGGCCCGTCCCGGCGCAGAGCGGTTCCTCACGCCGCGCGAGGCGCTGCGGGCCTTCCTGCAAGCACTCAACCTGCTGCAGCAACACCCGGAATTGGACCCGTCGGCCGTGTTGGGGACGGCGGCGCAAGACCTGGCCGACGGTCGCTTCGTGCTGCTGGAGTCGTGAGCTACGCGCTTTTGTCCCCCGAGATGCAGCGCGCCGTTTTCGACCTGGGCTGGCCGGCGCTCTGGCCGGTCCAGAACGAGGCCATCGCCGCGGTGACGGCCGGATCGGGGCAGGTGCTGATCCTGGGGGACACGGCCTCCGGAAAGACCGAGGCGGCGTTCCTGCCCATCCTCTCGCAGCCGCTTGGCGGGCCCGGTTTTTCCGTGCTGTATGTGTCGCCGCTGCGGGCACTGCTCAACGACCAGGCCCGCCGTCTCGAGACCCTGGCCGCCTATGCGGGGGTTCCAGTCCACCTCTGGCACAGCGACGTCAGCCGCGGCGCCAAGAGGCGCAGCCAGGTGCGCCCCGTTGGCGTGCTGCTGACGACGCCGGAGTCGTTGGAAGCGATGTGCGTGCATCGGGCCGGGCTGCTGCCGTCGCTGTTCGCGGGGCTGCGCTTTGTCGTGGTGGACGAACTGCACGTCTTTGTCGGCAGCGGGCGTGGCGTGCAGCTCGGTTCGCTCCTGCGGCGCCTGGAGCGGTATGCCAGGCAGCGGCCCCGCCGTCTGGGACTTTCGGCCACGGTCGGCGATCCGGATCAGGCCCGCGCCTTTCTTGGAGAGCCTTGCACCGTCTGCGCCGGCGCCGGCCCTCGCAAGGGAACCCGCCTGCATCTGCGCTACGACCCCGACGGCGACGTGGTGCGAGACCTGCTCGGTCTGACCGCCGCCCGCAAGGCGCTGATTTTCTGCAACGCACGCGCCCGGGTCGAGTCCCTGGCGCAATCCCTGGCCGGTCCGGGCGGCGCGGAGGGCCCCGCCTATCTGCCCCACCACGGCTCGCTGCACCGGCGCGAGCGGGCGGCGGCCGAAGAGAGTCTGCGCCGCGAGGTTCGCGGGGCCATCATCTGCACCTCGACGTTGGAACTGGGGATCGATGTGGGGGCGGTGGACCTGGTGGCACAGGTCGACTGCACCGGTTCGGTGACCGCCTTGCGCCAACGCCTGGGCCGGAGCGGCCGGTCGGCCGGAGCGGATCGCATCGGCCAGTTGTATGCGAGCAATGAAGTGGAACTGGTGCAGGCGGTGGCGGTGGTGGAACTCCTGCGTTGCGGCTGGGTGGAGCCGCCGGCGGATCCCGGTCCCGCCTACGACGTCGTCTGGCAGCAGGCGCTGTCGGGGGCCGTGGAACGGGGCGGGCTGACCGCCGCCGAGGCCCAGGCCCTGCCTCCCCCCCTGTTGGACTGGATGCTGGCGCACGACCATTTGGTGTGGCAGGGGCCGCGCCTGGTCCCGGGCACCATCGGAGATCGGCTCGCCCGGCGCCGCGATTTTTGCGCGGTTTTCCGCACCGAGGATACGCTCTCGGTTATCCACGGCGCACGGGTGTTGGGCCAGCTGCCACCGCTGGCGGTCTACCAGCTTGGCACGGCGCTGATCTTCGCGGGCCGTTTCTGGACCATCACCGACGTCGATCTTAGCCGTCGCCGTATCGAGGTGGTGCCCGGCGCCTCCGGCTCCCCGCCGGTGTTCACCTCGCGCCCGCAACGGGTTCATCCGGAGGTTCGCGCCGCAATGGTGCGGGTGCTGCTCGGGCGGGACCGCTACCCGTACCTGGATCCCGCGGGTCAGGCGACGCTGGAGGGTGTGCGGCGCGAATTCCGTGGCCTCGGGCTTGGACCCGCGGCCCGTCCGGTCCTGGTGCAGCCCGACCGCACGGAGTTCCTCGCCTTTGCCGGGGACGTCGTCGCCCATACCCTCGCCCTGATCTTGCAACGGGACAGCGGCCTGGTGTGGGAGGTGACGCCCTGGGGCGGGCTGCGCACCCCGGAGCCCTGCTCGCACTTGCCGCAGACGCTGGAGGAGCTTGGCCGCCATCCCGTCTCCGCCGCCGAATGGATTCCGCACCTGCTGGGGCTCGTGCCTGACCACGCCCTGGTCCTGCCGAAGTTTGGCGGCCGCCTGCCACCGGCGCTGCGCAGGGAATTGCATGCGGCGACGGAGTTCGACATCCCTGGCGCCATGAGGTTGCTTTCGTCCAGGATTTCGACTGGATGAGACGAACTGCTCCCCGTGAAGTGGTGCCGATGGGCAAGGGATCCGGGCGCGCCGCGGATCCTGTGGGGGGGGCTGCACGGGTGTTTGAGGTTTTTGATGACGGGGTTACGGGGCCGGCCAAGCGCGCCGCAGCGTTGGCGGCGCAGACGGCCCGGCTGGCCAAGCGGTTGCAACGCGCCGCCGAGTCCGTCGACCTGCACGAGTTGCGGCAGCGCGTCGGGGACGCCGTCGCGCGTGCCGCTGAGACCGCTGCGGCGGTAGGCGAGTTGGAGTCGGCCGTCGCGGCGCCGGGGTTGCTGTTTGCCGGAGACCAGGGCGGCGAACAAGCCGTGCACCAGGCGTATGCCGTGGCGTTTGCGCGTGCCTGCGCCGCCCTGGGCGTCACCCTGGAGGGGAGTTATCCCGACTACCAGGTGTTTCCGTTCAGCGTGAAGATCCGGCTGGAGGAGGACCGGGCGCTGATCGGCAAGCGCTCCGCCTGGAGCCTGCGGCCGGAGGCCCTGGCGCGCCAGGTGCGCCGGGAGCGCGACCGATTGTATGGGGCGAGTTTTGCGGCCGATCGCTTCGGCGCCAGTCTGGCCAAGGCCTACGACATTCTCGCGGGGTCGCAGGCGGGCTTCCCGCCGGTGCGACTGGTGGACATCCTTGAACTCTTTCAGTTGGGAACGTTCGGCCGCAGCAGCTACACCCGTGGTGAGTTCGCCTTTGACCTTTACCGCTACCGCCAGATGAAGATGGTGACCGGTGGGCGGCGCGTGGAGTTTGGCGACATGCGGGGTGGCGGCACGGGCCTGCAGGTGCCCACGGCGCGGGGCACGTACGAAAAGTTGATCGGGATCCGGTTGCTGCCGGTGGAGGCGCAGGCCGTTGGCGACTGAGGCGGTCACCGCGCGGGTACAGCCGGAGCCCCTGCACGGGGTCCACGTTGACCCCGCAGGGCAGATCGCCTTCTTGGATCGGCACCTGCTGGCGAGTGCCGGCGGGGTGGTGGCCGAGGGCGGCGGCAGCCTCAAGTTGATTATGGGCGATCCTGGCGCCGGCAAGACGCACTTTCTTGCCGCGTGTCTGGCGCAGGCGCAGGCCCGCGGTTTCTGCGTCGCCCACGTCGACGGCCGTCGGCAACCGCTGTACGGGTTCGACCATCTGTATCGGGCCGTGGTGGGCGGTCTGGACCTGGCGGACCTGGCGCGCCGCTTCGTCGTCGGGTTGCTGCGCAGGGAGGGGTATGCGGACCCGGTCCTTGCCCCGGGCATAACGCTGCACCCCTGGTGTCAGGAGGCGGACCATCCCCCAGAGCGGGTGCGCGCCAAGCTGGGGGAGGCGTTGTATCGGAGCCTTGAGCGCAACCCCGACTTGGATGTCGCATTTGGGGTGGGGCTTTCGCGCTGGTGCGAAGCGGTGGCCTGGGGCATGGCTCCCGAGGACCCCATGGCCGAAGGGCTGCTGGAACGGTGGCTGCGGGGTGAGAAGCTGGCGGTGCGGGATTGCAACCGCCTGCGCCTGCGACGCCCGGTCGACCGTTACACCGCCCGTCTGTGGCTGCGGTCGCTGATTCACTTTGTGCGCCAGGCCGGTGTTCCGGGTCTGGTGGTGGCGGTGGACGGCATGGGCGCGGTTCTGGCCGCCCGGCGTGCGCCGGATCCCCTCCAGGCAGGCCCCGGCGACGGCCTGGCCTCGCCGACCGGAGGCGATGTCCCTCCACCCTACTACACCAAGCAGAAGCGGGACGATTTTTACGAGATGCTGCGGACGCTCATCGACGAGATGGGCCTCACACCGGGGTTTTTGCTGCTGCTGGCCGGACCGCCGCAACTCATGGAAGACGAGCGCAACGGTATCCACTCCTACGTCGCGCTTGCCGAGCGCTTGAAGACCGAGGTCGAAACGGTCGAACTGAACCGCTTCGCAGACACGATCGTCCTGGAGCGCCTCTGGGCTTCGGATCCGGGCGCCGGACGTACCCTTGCCGAACGGTTGGCCGAGGCCGTTGTTCCCGGTGTCGACGCGGGGGTGCGTGCGCGGGCGGTCGCCGCCGCCTTGGAGCAATGGCAGGTGCGGGATGTGGCGGTGTCGGCCGTGCGGCGCAGCGTCCTGGCCGCCCTGGGTGCCGCCGGGGAGGGATTTGCGGGATGAGCGCCCAGTGGACGGATCCGGCTGCCGAGGCCCGATTGCGGCTGGCGCACCTGCGCAGCGGGGTCCCCCTGCCGCCGACCCTGACGCCCTGGACCTGGGGGCGGGCCGGCGCTCTGACGCGTCTGACGGATTTGCTGGATACCGTTGCGGCTAAGGGAAGCCGGGCGCAGGCGCTGGCGGCGAACTACGGCAACGGCAAGACGCACACGCTGCGCGCGCTCTGGTCCTTGGCCAGCCAACGCAACTTTGTGGTGTCCACCGTGGCGTTGACCCGAGAGACGCCCTTTGATCGGTTGGACCGCGCGTATGCCAAGTTGGTGTCGGACACCTACCTGCCTGGCGCGGCCCAGCCCGGGATCGCCCGCCTCCTGGAGATGCCGTCGGAAGGCCCCGAGGGGCGTTCGCTGCTGGATTGGTCGCATACCGCGCTGCATCCCAAGCTGCATGCGGTGTTGCACAGCCTCTTGGAGGGGCCGCGCACGGACGCCGCCGAGACCCTGCTGCGCGACCTGGAGCGGATGGACGTCGGGGTGGCCGAGATCAAGCGCATCCACCGCGACAACTTCAACACATCGTTGAAGCTGGAGCGCTTCTCTGCCCAGCGCGACGTGCGCGACTACCTCCGCCTGTTGGACTTTGTCATCCGCCTGCGCGGCTACGCGGGCTGGGTCATCCTGTTTGACGAGGCTGAACTGGTCGGTCGCTTGGGCAGGGGGGGCCGCGCCCGTGCCTACGCCAACATGGGCCGGCTGGCGATGGATGGCATGGGGTGCGCCCACCTCCTGACGGTGTTTGCCGTGGCGAGCAACTTCTACACGGACGCCCTGCTGCGACGCCGCGATGAGACGGAGGCGCCCGCCTGGTTGGAGGCGCGCGGTGATGCCGAGGGCGCCGAGGCCTGCCGACGCGGCATCGCCTTGCTTCAGGGCGCGCAGCTGCTGGAGCCCCTCGGCGCGGCCGACTGGATCCAGTTGCTCCAGGGATTGCTGGACGCGCACGAGCGGGCCTATGGCTGGTCCAGCGGGTTGACGGCGGATGTCTTCTGGGATGCGGTGCGCAAAGTCACGACCGAGACCGATACCAAGGTGCGCGTGCGGTTGCGGCTTGCCGTTCAGTGGTTGGATTTGATGTATCAGCACGGCCATCCGCCCCACGTGCGCAGTATTCACGGTCTGCAGGAGGCGGATGTCTCGGAATGGGGCGCGCCCGAGGCGGGCGTGGAAGAACCGGCGTCGGACGCGGTGGCCGCCGCGGCCGATGACGAATGAGAGTGCGTCCGGAACCGAGACCTCCGGGCGGGCATGGGCGTGCCGCGCCGGCGCCGGCTTGGGCGCGGCGGCCCTGTGCCCTGGCCGCCTTCCGTGCGCCGTCGCTACCGCCTTCCGGCCGGTGCGCGCAGGTGGACGGGGAGGCGGCGCAGCCCGTGGATGAACCCGGGTGAAAACTCCAGGGACGCTGCGGGGGCCATCTCCAGGCCGCC
>JAJZWQ010000132.1 GCA_021846605.1 Bacillota bacterium
GTACGCGCCCGGCAGGAGGCAATGGCCTCGGTGGCCTTGACGCGGGCGCTGCAGACAAGCTGCGCCGGGAGGGCCGTGGCGCATCGCTCCGCTGTGTAGGTCTGGGGATGCAGTTCCACGCCGTGGAGACGGGGCATCTCCCATCCCACAGCGCCAACGCCCGGTTGGCGGTTGGACGAGGCGGTGTACTGCGCGATTGTCTCACGCCAGGCCGCATTCGCCCCCGCATCCGCTACGACACGCACCCGAAGCGTCAAGTCCATACTCATATAGCGCCACGGACAGTCTGTTCCCACAAGGGAGGGAACGCGCGGCCAATCCCACGGCTGAAGCCGGGGGTATCAGACGGCCGCGCGAAGATGTGATGAACAGCACGCCGCCGTCCCTTCAGGCCGGGCTCGCCAGGATGTGGGGCACGAACGCCCCAGCCAGCGGTCCCCGATGAAGCGCGGGCAGCTGTGCATGTCGTCGCATAGGTTGGGCGTGATCCAGACCAGTTTCGGGACGCGCCCGCCAGGCAGACGGCTGTCCAGGGCGGTCAGCGGCTGGATCTGTTCGCAGAGCGCCGTGCTCCCCCGGACGCCCATGTAGTACCGGAAGGGGTCGTGCTTGCCCGCGTAGAGTCCGGGGAACCACCAGGCCCCCAGGAAGCAGGCCCGCGGCAGGCCCTGCATGTAGGCCTCTCAGGAAACGCCCGCGGCGGTCGCCAGATTGGGGGTGTGCTGGTAGCAGGCCGTGCAGTCGCTGCTGATCAGCGTGTGGCCGCTAGTCAGGGCCAGGTAGTTGGGCAGGCTGGGATGGGCCACGGAGTAATAGTCCGTGGCGACGCCGCCGCGTCGGGCGAGCGCGGCGACGTGGGGCAGGGCGAGGGCCCCGCGGTACCCCAGGTTTTCCATCACGATCACGAAGACGTGGCGGAAGGCGGGGACACCGGCGCGGCCCCCCCGCCGGCGGGGGGATGGCGGGCCCGACGGGTGCCGGGGAAGCGCGGACGCACGCGACCAGGGCCAGGGCGGCCAGGGTCAAGGCCAGCAGCCGGGCCGGACCGCTGCGCACGTCCCGTGTCACCCCCGGACAAGCGTGCCCTGTCACCACGCGGCCGAGCAAGTCTTGGCGGCCATTGCTATACTTGGACGGGGGTGGGTACATGTTCGGGGGGCGGAAGTTCGGCTTGCTGCGGACGCTCTTTGCCCTTTTCGGTCTGGGCTGGCTGGCCTGTCCGGACGGACCGGTCACGGAGGAGGAGCGCCAGCGCTGGCGGGAGCGCCGGCACCGGTTTCGCCAGAAGGTGCGGGCGGCTGCTCGCGAGTTGCTTACCGAGGAGGGCACGGAGGCCTAGGATGCGGGTGAACTCCAGGGCACGCCGGCCGGTTGCGCGCGTGATCGGGCAGGGGAGACATCGCCCCTGCTCGATCCGGGCCTGTCCGAGTGCGGTGTTCGGATGACCGGTCGTGCACGGCGCGCGCGGACCTTCCGCATCGTCTGGCTGGCCGTGCGCATGGTGACGTCCATCGTGATGGTGGAACGGCGCCGCGGCCGCATGTCGGGTGAGGAGTTCGCCCGTGTGGAGGAACGCGTCCTCACGGCTGAGGCCATCCGCCTGCGCGAGACGGCCCTCCAGTTGGAGGGTCTGCTGATCAAGCTCGGGCAGTTCCTGTCGACGCGCGTGGACGTCCTGCCCGAGGCCTTCACCCGCGAACTGGGGCAGTTGCGCGACGCCGTGCCGCCGGTCCCCTGGCCCGCGGTGCGCACCCAGGTGGAACGGGAATTGGGGTCCGAGATCTCAGCCGTCTTCAGCACCTTCGTCGAGGCCCCGGTCGCGGCCGCCTCACTGGGGCAGGTGCACCGCGCCGTCCTGGCGGACGGGCGTGCGGTCGCCGTGAAGGTGCAGCGTCCTGGTGTCGGTGAACTGGTCCGTGTCGACCTGCAGGCCGTGCTGACCGTCGTCCGCTTCTTCCGCCGCTTCCAGGCCGTGGAGCGCAAGGTGGACCTGTTGGCGCTCTACCGGGAGTTGGAGCGGACGACCCTGGAAGAACTGGACTACCTGAGCGAGGCCGAGCACGCCCGCCGCTTCGGGGCCAACTTCGCCGGCCAGGACGATGTGGTCGTGCCCGAGATCTTCCCCGAGCACGGCACACGCCGTTTGCTGGTGATGGAGTTCGTCTCCGGTCTGCGCCTGGACGACCGCACAGCATTGATCGAGGCCGGTCTGGACCCGCGGGCCATCGCCGAGCGCGTCGTGCGCACCTACCTGCAGCAGGTGCTGCGCGACGGGCTCTTCCACGCCGATCCCCATCCCGGCAACATCTTCGCGGACCCCACGGGCCGCCTGATCTATGTCGACTTCGGCATGATGGGCGAGCTTTCCGCCGAGGACCGCGGCACGTTTGGCCGCTTCGTCATGGCGATTGTGCACCGCGACTACGACGCCCTGGTGGAGGCCGTCGACGACCTGGGGTTCCTGCGCCGCCACGCCGACCGCGACGTGCTCAAACGCGGGTTGGCCCTGGCCCTGGACCACATGTCGGGGTTGCCGCCCCAGGGGCCGGTGGGTGCGGCCTTCGAGGAGTTCCTCGATGAACTGCGCGACTTCATCCGTTCCGAGCCCTTCCAACTGCCGACCCAGTACGCCTTCCTGGGGCGTGCCGCCGGCATCTTGCTGGGCGTCTGTACCGGCCTGGACCCGGATGTCGACTTCGTCCGGCTGTTGCGGGAGAACGCCCTGCCCTATCTCGACATGGGCGCCGACGGCACCGCCGAGGAGGCGGGACCCGGCGGCATCCCCTGGAAGACCTTGCGGCGTGAAGCCGCGCGCCTGGGGACGTCCCTGTATCGCCTCCCCGGCAGGCTGGAGAAGCTGCTGGAGAAGGCGGAGTCCGGCGAACTTCGCGTACGGGTGGAACTGGGTGCCATCGCGCGTCGTCTGGAAGAACGCAACGCGAGCAGCGAGCGTCGAACGCGCGCGCTGCTCGCGATCGGCGCTGGTGCGATCTCCGCCTGGTTCACGGTGGCCGGCCGGATCTGGCCCGACCGGATCGGTTGGGTGCTGACGGCCCTCCTGCTGCTCTCCAGCCTCCACCGTCCGCGGTCCTGAGGGGGACAGGTTCCGCCGCCGACAAGCGCCCCAACTCGTGACCGACATGCGGAGGGGTCCACGTGCGTGCGTGGAGCGGCCGGCCGCTGAGAATGGGCCTCATCCTGGCGTTCGCACTGGGGACGAGCCTGCCGGCCGCCGCGACGACCACGGCACCGACCTTCAGGGACGTCCCTCCCGCATACTGGGCGTATGCCGACATTGAATCGCTGGCCGCGGCGGGCGTGATCAACGGGGTCGGGGGCGGGTACTTCGATCCGCAGGGCCTGGTGACCCGGGCGCAGTTCGCCACGATGCTCGCGCGCCTGGACCATCCCCCCGCCGACACCGTGGGGCCGCGCTTCAGCGACGTGCCCGCCACCGCCTGGTTCTACGGGCCCGTGGAGGCGGCCACGGGTTTGGGATGGATGAGCGGGGTGGGCGGGGGACTGTTCGATCCCAACGCGCCCGTGACCCGGGCCCAGGCCGCGCTCACGCTGGCCGATTACCTGGGGCTGGACCACGTGGCCCAGGACGAGGCGAGCGCGCCGCTGCCGTTCACCGACGCGGCCGGGGTGCCGGCCGCCGACCACGGCGCCGTGGCGGTCGCCGTGCACCTGGGCCTGCTGCAGGGAGTGTATGGACAGGTCCTGCCCGCGGCTCCGCTCACCCGGGCCCAGGCGGCCGCCCTGCTGGTCCGCCTGGAGGGCGTGACGTCGCGCCAGTTGCGCCGTGAAGGGGCGCGCGTGGCCCAGGCCGTCCACATCGACAGCGCGACGGACGCCGTCGACGCCGGCCAGCCGCTGACCCTGGACGCATACGCCTTTGACGCCCCTGGACACATCGTGCCGTCCGGCTTTAGCTGGCAGGCGCAGGGCGCCCAACTGACCCAGGGGGCCTCCAGCGCCTCGGCCACCCTGGTCGGCAACGTCCCCGGCACCGTCACGGTGTCGGTCGCCGCCATCGGGGGCACGGCCAGTGCGACGCGCACCTTCAAAATCACCCAGCCGACGGGCCTCCAGGCCGTGGTCCCCCCGGCCGCGCTGGCGGACACGGCGCTGCCCATCACCGTCGAGGCGCTGGGGCAGGACGGCCAGCCGGACCCGGGCAGCAGCGGACGCACCGTGACGGTGACGGCCACGCCCGCCCGCGGGCAGACGGTTTCGGCCCGGACCGAGTTGGTGCAGGGGCAGGGCACGGTGGCGCTGCCGCCGCTGTCTGTCGGAACCTATACGGTCGCGGTCTCCGGGCTGGGCCTGCCCGTTCGGCTCTCGAGCCTGTCCGTGGTGATGGCGCCGATCGGGAGCCTCGTCCTCGCGCCCCAGGGCGGTGGCCCGCTCACGCTGACGGTCGGCCAGGAGATGACCGTCGACGCCCACATCGTGCCACAGACCGGCGGCGCGGGCGCCCGCTGGCCGGTGCAGGCGGTCGTGTCCGGCCGCCAGAACGCCCTGCCCCACGTGGTCGGGGAGGGCCTGTCCCCCGACGTGCTCTCCCTGGATTCGGCTCCCTCCCAGGTGTCGTCAGGCGGTGGGTCGGTGGCCGTGCTGCAGGGCGAGGCCGCCGGGCAGGGGGTGCTGCAGGTCTCCGTCCCCGGCGGGGCGCTCCTGCCGGCCAGCATCCCCGTCCGCGTCGTGCCGACGGGCGCGTTCGGCGCCGCGCAGGGCGCGACCGGCACTGCGGGCGCTGCGGTCACGGTCGACATCGCGCTCCCGCCGACGGCCAACCCCCAGGTGCCGGTGTATCTGGAGGCCATCGATCCCAACGGGCACCCGCACCCCTGGGTCCAGGCGCAGGTGGGGCCGGACGGGGCGCAGGCGACCTTCGTGCCCAAGGTCGCGGGCCTGTGGAGGCTGCGCTGGTTCCGCCACGGGTACCTGCCGGTCGCCGAGGGCGCCGTGCAGGTAGCCCCCGGGCCCGTCACCCACCTGATGGTCGACCCCACCCCGACGTCGGTCCTCCTGCCGGGGCAGCGTGTGACGCTGCGCGCCTGGCTGGCGGACCAGTTCGATAATCCCGTCGGCCAGGACTTTGCGCTGCGGGTGCAGGTCCAGGGCGGCGCGGCGGCGGGCATGTTGCAGTTCACTCCCGGCATGTTTTCCGGGCCGGGTGCGGTTGGCACTTTCACGGCCGGGACGTCCGGCACCCAGGTGCTGACCTTCACCAGCCCCGACCACCCCCAGTTGGGCAGCGCGACCGTGGTGCTGCGCACCGTCGCCAACCGGGTGGACCGGGTGGCCGGCAAGGGCGGATGGCTGACCTTCCCCGACTGGAAGACCGAGGGGGCCGCCCAGATCCTGGCCCAGGCCAAGGCGCTCGGCCTGACCCACCTCTACCTGGAGGTGGCCACCAGCAGCGACGGCTTTTACGGAGGGCGGGCGCTGGACAGCTTCCTCCCGAAGGCCCACGCCGCGGGCATCGCCGTGATCGCCTGGGTGTATGCCGCGCTGGAGAACCCGGCCAGGGACACCACGCTGCTGAACGAGGTCGCGGCATACACCACGCCGCAGGGGGACCGCGCCGACGGGGTCGCCCTGGACCTGGAGCAGGTGCTCACGCCGTCCGTGGTGGCCGCCTACACCGCCCAGGCCAACGCGGACGAGGGGCCGGACGGATTGGTCGTGCTGGTGCCCTTCCCGCCGCTGTATGGGCCGCAGGCGCCGCTGTCCCTTGTCGCGCGCAACATCCAGGTCGTCGCGCCCATGGACTACTGGCACATCTATGAACAGGACTACAGCTACTCCGAGGTGTACAACTGGGTGGCGGAGTCGGTGAAGCTGATCCATGCGCGCGCCGGGGCCTCCATGGCGGTGGAGGTCATCGCGCAGACCTTCGACGCGTTTGCCGGCGGCGTGGGCCAGGGGATCTTCAGCCCCACCGCGGGGGAGGTGGCCGCCGCGATGCGCGCGTCCTCGTCCGCCGGCGCCATTGGCGTCTCGTTCTACCGGCCTGCCACCGCGACCTCTCCGGAACTGGGGGTGATGGCGTCCCGGCCGTGGCCGGACGGGTAGCCCCACGCACTCCGCTCAGGGGGCCCGGTCCCGTCCCCCGGGGCGGTGGGGCGCACCGGCCCCAAAGGCGGTCATGGCAGCGGAGCTGCGCCTCCAGGCGGATGCGCGCGTGTGCCAGGACCACCATCTCCACGGCGATCAGATAGGGGCGGGCATAGTCCCGGGTCTGCCGCGCGGAGGCCGCGTCGGTTGCCAGGGCGGCCCGCCGGTTGGCGCTGACCGCCGGCAGGCGGTCGGCGGGGACGCCCCCCACGGGCTGCAGCGCCAGATCCACGGGGTCGGGTCGGAGGCGCGTGTCGCGCAGGATCGCGTCGCGGATGGCCAGCAACCCCTGCCGGCCGGCCCCGGTGATGGCGCAGACGGTTCGCGCCGGTATCTTCCCCTCCCGCTCGGTGCGCACCACATCGACGACGCTGCCCGCTCATCGCCGTGGGCGTGGCCCCCCAAGCCGGATTCGGACCGCTGCAGGCCCTCAACGCCGCGTTCGTGCGTGTGCGGGCCGACGGCGTCGGGAGGAGGCGCTCCACCGGGCTGGCCCCCTGGGTGGACAACGTGGGCAGGTCCGTCCACCTCCCGGGCGGGACGGTGCCGTATGCCGCGCTGCTCGGCGGCCCGATGCCGTACCTGCAGACGGGGTCGATCGCGGCCATCCCGCTGCCGGCGCTGCATGGGACGATCGCCCTGCGCGGGGGGAGGCCCGGGGACGGACCGCATGTGGTCCCATCGTCCGTCTGCGGGCCTGAGCGGCTTCGTCCGCTGTGCCACCCACGGGATCCGCGCCAACATCTACGTGGCGGGCGCTGACCCCCTGGCGCTGGGCGTCGGTCTGGCCGCGGACCTGATCCGCACCCGCGCGGGCCGATCACCCTGCAGGTGCGGGCCCTGGGGCGGTCGGCGCGGCCCGAGGCCTTCGGGCTGTCCTTCACGCTGCAGGTGTGCGTGCGCCCCGGCCGCGCCTCAACGCGTCCGCAGCCGCCCTGCCCAGGCCAAAAGGGCCATGGCGAGCATGGCGCCCCCCAGGGCATCGGTCAGGGCATGTCCGGCCCGCACCACCACGGCGAACCCCGTCAGGGCCGCGACCACCGCCGGCAACAGCCATCCCGGGCGCCCCAGCGCGTACCCCGCAAGGAAGGTCAGGCGCCAGACGTGGCCGCTGGGGAAGGTCCCGATCAAATGGAGACGCGAGCGGGTGGCGGCGTACAGACCACCTGGCAGCAGCCTGGACACGGCATGCGTGACATCGGTCACCGCGGCGGCCGGGGGGCCGGGGCGCGGGATGCGGGCCAGCGTCGCGGCGGCGTTGCCCAGGCCGAGATGTTTGGACCCCGCCTCCACGAGCAGCCCCAGGGCGAAGAGGCCCCAGGCCGCCAGCCGTTCGGCCGCGCGCCGACGCCGCCCGAATGTGGCGAGCACCAGCAGCAGGGTCGTGACGACCACGTTGCCCACCGGCCACACGACGGTCCAATCGGGCGTGGTCGGGCCGGCGACCCGCACCGCCGCGTGGGCGGTCCAGATGTTGAGCGGAGCCGCCAGGGGCGTGCCCGCCAGGGCGAGGCTGGCCACCAGCGCCAGGATCCACGGGAGTGCCTTGCGCATGCCCCGGATGATAGCAGGTGCGCCCCTGCTCGGGGGCGTGTGGCGGCCGTGCGCCCGCCGCAAAGGCGAGAGGAGGAAGGGCGGTACTGTCGAAACGCTCGCTGTTTACTCCTGACGCAAAGGGGCGATCCGGGATGAGAGTTGGTGGTTGGATGGGGCGCTCCAGCGGGTTGATGCTTGCCGGTGCGCTCGCCATCGCACTCGCCGGTTGCGGGTCCACGCCGACGACCAGTGGAGCCAGCACGTCGTCGAGCACGGCGGCCAGCACCAGCGGGACGTCTTCGGCGGCCAGCAGCACGTCGTCCTCCAGCGCCGCCAGCACGTCGTCGAGCACCACGACATCCACGTCGGGGACGCAGAGCGCCACCGCCGGGCCGGGGACAATTCCGGTGCCGGCCGGCGCCCTGGCCTACTTCCCGCCGAATGGCGCGCCGGGGAAGGGTCTGACCGAAGTCCGGAACACGCCGCCCGGCAGCGACCAGGACAGCACCTACGTCATCCAACCGGTGGCCGGGACCCTGTCCTGGGTCTTTGCCAAGAACTCCTTCGGCTCCGATGCCTACCTGTACTTCGTCATCAACCCCAACGAGACGCAGTACCTGTCGGCCACCACGGCGTACCTCACCGTCCGGTACTATGACGCCAGCAAGGGCGGCACCCTGTCCGCCGATTACGACTCCACGGACACCAGCGCCCCGGTCAACGGGGCCTATGAGAACACCGGGGCCGTCACGCTGACGGGCAAAAGCGAGTGGAAGACACAGACCTGGACGCTGAGCAACGCGTCGTTCAAGGGGGCGGAGAACTCGGGCGCCGACTTCCGCCTGGACGCGCCGGCGGGGGTCCAGGTCGCCGAGGTCATCCTCTCTCTGACCAAGCCGAGCTGACGGCGATCCGGTCCGCAGCCGCGTGGGGTTGTCGAGGGGGGGCCCGACCGACGGGGCCTCCCCTCGTGTCCAGGGGGCGCGCTTCTGTCCGGTCACGCCCCCGACGCGGCGCGCAACTGCCCCCGCATGAACTGGCTGAGCACGTGGTTGATGGTCATGTGCAGATCTTCGACCACGCCATAGTCGCGGGACGCCAGGACGATGGCCCGGTCGGCGAGCGCCGCCAGGCGGCCCCGCG
>JAJZWQ010000133.1 GCA_021846605.1 Bacillota bacterium
TGATCGAGCGCCTCGCGCGCGATCTCCCCCTTCTGCACCAGATCGAGCAACGTGTCGTGGACGCGCAGCCGGAGTCGCTCTTGCAACTCGCCGTGGGTCCGCCCGTCGTCGGCGGCCTCCACCAGGTGGCGAACTGTCGCCTTGAGCGTGCCCTGACGCGAGAACAGCACCTGCCGATGGCGCCAGAGCCCGTCCTCGTCGAACTCGGGGACGTCGGCCAGGGCGTAGAAGCGCCCGTGGAGGTTGCAACTCGTGCGGTACCCGACCGCAGCCAGATCGCGCATGATGCCGCGCTGCGAGCGGCCGGGGAAGGCCGAGCGCAGCGCGGGCATGTCCAGGACGCGCTCACGCCGGAGCAGTGCGACGAGCTGGGCCGCAGTCTTCTGACCCACCGGCGCCACCTACTGGCATACTAACGACTAACCTGCCGTTCATAGTCGATATTATGCCAGTGTTGGGCACCCCAGACAAGTCCCCGGAGGGCGTCAATGGGCATTTTGACCATCGGCGAGGGGGTTAGCGGAGCCCGAGGAGGCCACTTGAGCCTACTCCGACAACGCGGCGCGGATCCAACCGAGTCCTGACGCTATAGCGCGGATGCGAAAGGCCATCGCTCGGCGGGGGGTGCCGAGGGGTTCAGAGGCAAGGGCTTTGGGCCGGTGATGGCGACCTTCCATCGCGCCGCCGGAGACCGCCGTGGCGCCTTATCTGAACGGTATTGGACCTAAAGGCGGTCGGTCAAGCGGCCGATGGCCCACTCCGCGGGCACCGCAGGGATCGCCGCATGCAGACAAGGGTGCGTGGCGGCCGTGTCTCGAGAGATTCTGGCGGAAACCCGCGACTCCCCTGAAATGACTGCGGGTGGCGATGGCGAATCCTTGGGGCGGTCGGCGGTAGCGCCGTCCTCACCGGAACACACTGAAGGAGGAAGATCCGTGCTCAGCATTTCCGATGGTCTCAGGGGCCAAGCCCGTCAGCGCGCGGAACAGACCGCCCTGGTCTGCGGGGAGGAGCGGGTGTCGTACGCGGAACTGGACCGGCGCGCCGATGACGCCGCCCAACTGCTCTGGGACCAGGGCATCCGACCGGGCGACCGGGTGGTGACGCTGCTGCCCAACGGGCTGACGGCGGCCGAGCTCCTGTTCGCCGCGGCGCGGTGCGGGGGCGTGCTCTGCCCGCTCAATCCGCGTTCGACCGCCACTGAACTCGCCTACCTCCTGGGCGACGCCGGCCCGCGGGTGATCGTCGGCGTCCCGCCAGCGCTGGAGACGGCCGCCGCGGTCGTGCCCCCCGGGACGCGCCTGATCCCAGACCTGCCCCCCGGCGCCCCGGGGATCGGGTACCGGCAGTTGCGGAACGCGGCGGCAGCCGGGCCCTTCGCCGCCCAGTCCGGCGCCGACGATCCCTGGCTGTTGGTGTATACGTCGGGGACCACAGGCCAACCCAAGGGCGCGCTGCGGAGCCAGGCCAGCGACTACCTGATGGGCCTGATGCTGGCCCCGGCGGTTGGGATCGGGCCGAACGACGTGGGGCTGGCCTGGATGCCGCTCTTCCATGTGAACTCCATTTGGGTCGTGACCTTGTCCGTGTGTGTCGGCACCACCTGCCACATCCACGCCCCGCTGCGCTTCCAGCCGGCGGCGCTCTTGGGCGACCTGGAGCGTACCGGCGCCACTTACTCCATGTTCATCCCCAGCGTGCTGGGGTTCCTCGCCGAGGGCCTGGCGCGCGGCGACGTGCGCGGCGAGCGGCTGCGCGTGCTCCTGACCTCCTCGGCGCCGCTGCCGCCGACGCTGCGCGACCGCCTGCTCGACGCCCTGCCGCATGTGTCGCTGGTGGAACTGTACGGCGCGACCGAACTCGGCGCCGCCACCATGGAGATGCACCGGCGGGGGCAGGAGGGCGGGACGATCGGCTTCCCGGTTCCGGGGGTGCGCGTCCGCCTTCTGGGTCCCGACCGGCGTCCCGTGGAGCCGGGTACGCCTGGTGAGCTGTTCGTGCAGAGCCCCCAGGGGATGATCGGGTACTTCGGCCGCCCGGTGGAGACCGATGCTTCCCGCGCGGGCGGGTACACGACGGTGGGAGACCTAGCCGTGGAGGAAGCCAACGGGCGCCTGCGCCTGGTGGACCGCGTGGCGGACACCATCATCACCGGCGGCGAGAACGTCTATCCGACGGAGGTGGAGGTCGCCCTGGGCACCCATCCGGCCGTGCTGATGGCCGCGGTCATCGGGGTGCCGGACGAGCGCCGGGGCGAATCGGTGGCGGCCGTCGTGGTGTGCCGCCCCGGGCAGGAGGTGACGGCGGCGGCCCTGGCCGCGCACTGCCGCACCCACCTCGCCCCATACAAGTGCCCCCGCACGATCATCTTCGCTCCGGAGTTGCCGCTCAGCATGACGGGCAAGGTGCTGCGGCGGCGGGTGCGCGATCTCTGGAGCGAGGGGGCGTACGCGGCGGCGGGCGCGCCGCCGCCGGCGGAGGCCTAGCGGCCTCCCGCCGCCCCCAGGAGGGCGGGGAGTTCGTCCAGCCCGTCCCACCCCGGCAGGCCGTTTCCCGCCCGCAGCAGCACGTCCATGCCCACCTGCCGGGCGGGCCCGTCCTGCATGGCGTCATCGCCCACCATGACGCAGGCGGCGGGCGGCACGCCCAACAGTTCGGCCACCTCGGCGAAGTAGCCGGGGTCGGGCTTGCAATGGTGCATGTTTTCGCTGTGGGTGACCAGGTTCCAGGGCAGGTCGTCCAGGTCGGCCCAGCGCAGCCGCAGCCGCACGACCTCCGGCATGTAGATGGGGGTCGTGGCGACCGCGACGCGCATGCCGAGGTCCAGACAGTCGCGCACACAGCGGCGCGCCGCCGGGAGGGGCCGCGCCGGCCACGCCAGGCCGGGGAACCCGCGGTCGTGGTAGTCGGCGATCCGCCGCCAGACGTCCTCGGGCGTGATCCCCAGATGGCCCGCCAAGTGGGTGCGGAAGACCTCGCCGTTGGTGGCCGTCGGGTGGGGCGCGAAGATCGGCACCGAGGCCGCCATGACAAACCGCCGGAAGGCCTCGGGGTCGGGTGGACCCCAAGTGCCGATCAGCCCGTCAACGTAGGCGTCCAGAAAGCCCTCCCCGTCGATGTCCAGGAGGGTCCCGTCCAGGTCGAACAGCACTGCCGCCATGGGTCGTCTGCCCTGCGCACTGGGGGCCATCCCCGCCGGGCTCCCCGCCACCCGCGCCCCGTCCCCCGCCGTTTGCACGCCAAGGCCCCTTCCCCCACGCCCGCCGCCGAGAGTGCACCACGTCCCCGCGCGCCGCAGCCAGGGCCGAACGGGCCAGAAGAAAGGCCCGATCGGGGAGTGTTCCGGCCCAGCGGGTCAGGGATGGGCGCCGGGGCCGGCCTGCGCGCGCGCCCAGATGGCGGCCGCCTCGCTCCGCCGAGTCACGCCCAGCTTGCGGAGGATGGCGGAGACGTAGTGCTTGACGGTGGTGTCCCCCAGATACACCGTCCGGCCGATCTGCTGGTTCGTGCACCCCTCGGCCATCAGGTCCAGGATGCGGCGCTCGCGGTCGGTGAGTTCGGCCAGCGGATCATCGCCGTCGTGATCGGGCTGGCGCAAGCGCTGCAGCACGCGCCCGGTGACCTCCGGATCGAGGAGCGAAGCGCCCTCGTGCACGGTGCGGATGGCCTGCACCAGGTCCCGCCCCCGTGCCTGCTTGAGCAGGTACCCGGCCGCGCCGGCCATGATGGCGGCGAACAGCGCCTGGTCGTCGGAGTATGAGGTAAGCATGATCACCCGCGTCTCGGAGCACGCGTCGCGGATCTCCCTGCAGGCCTCGATGCCCGAACGGTCAGGTAAGCGCACATCCAGGACCACGACGTCCGGCTGCAGGCGGGCCGCGGTGCTCACCGCGTCGGCCGCCGTGGCCGCCTCGCCGACCACTGTGACGTGCTCGGACCCGCCCAACAGGGACCTCAACCCCACCCGCACGACCTCGTGGTCGTCGACCAACAGCACGCGGATCGGTGCCGCTGCCCCGGCCTCGGCTTCCGCCGCCATCGTTCCCCACCGTTCCTCTCCCCGGAGGGCCCGTGCCCCCATCTCTGTCACCGGCCAGAGCGTACTCAACCCTCCCGTCCGACCGCAGGGGCCCAGCGGCCCGGCCGGACGGCCCGTGTGGCCCATCTTTGCGCTGCCTTGCGGCCATTGGAGCGGACAGGTGGCGGGGTGTACGGTGCGGAACGGCGCGCGGCACCAGCGAGGTGCCGCGCCCCCGTCCGCCCTGTGGCAATCTCCGAACGGGAGGGGAGCGCGTGCGCGTGTGGGCGTCCGTGCTGGCCGACTACGGCCAGCTCGGCGAAGAGGTTCTGGAACTGGACGACCCCGGCCCCGGCGAGGTCGCGGTGCGCATGCGGGCCGCCGGTGTCTGCCACAGCGACTACCACGTGTTCAGCGGGGACCTGCCCCTGCCCACGCCCATGGTCCTGGGGCACGAGGGGGCGGGAGAGGTGCTGTCTGTCGGCGTGGGCGTCACGTCGGTCCGCCCCGGCGACCTCGTCGTGCTGTCCTGGCTGCCGGCGTGCGGACGCTGCGCCTTCTGCCTGGGCGGCCGGCCCGAGCTCTGTCGGGTACCGGCCACCGCCGCCGAGCACGGGACCCTGCCGGGCGGGCGGACGCGCGCCTTCTGCCTGGGCGGCCGGCCCGAGCTCTGTCGGGTACCGGCCACCGCCGCCGAGCACGGGACCCTGCCGGGCGGGCGGACGCCCTTTCGCCGCGCCGACGGCGAGCCGGTCTACCAGTTTAGCCTCACTGGCGCGTTCGCGGAGGTGACCGTCGTGCCCGAGGCGGGCGTGGTACGCCTGCCGCCGGGCACGGATCTGGAGGCGGCGGCCCTTTTGGGCTGCAGCGTCCTGACCGGGACGGGCGCGGTCTGGCGCACGGCCGGCGTGCGCCCCGGGGAGGCGGTGGCGGTCTTCGGCGCCGGTGGCATCGGGCTCAACGTGCTGCAGGGTGCCACGTTGGTCTCGGCTTCGCCGCGCATCGCCGTCGATGTCAGCGACCAGCGGCTGGAGGCGGCACGGGCCTTCGGCGCCACCCATGTCGTGCACGCCGAACGCCAGTCGGCCCTGGACGCCATCCTCGAACTGACGGGGGGCGATGGGGTCGACGCGGCCTTTGAGGCCATCGGCCGCCCGGAGACGATCGCCGCCGCCTTCAACGCTACCCGGCCGGGCGGGCGCGCCGTGGTCATCGGGGTGGCCCCGCCACACGTCGAAGTGGGGCTGAACGCCTTTGCCTTCCCCTCGCAGGAGAAGACGCTCACCGGGTGCTGGTACGGGCAGTCCTCGCCGGCCCGCGACGTGCCGCCGCTGTTGCGGCTCCACGCCGAGGGCCGCCTTCAGTTGCGTCCGCTCGTGTCCCGCCGCTACGGTCTGGCCCGTCTGGGTGAGGCGTTTGCCGCCATGCTCGACGGTTCGGTCAACCGCGCGTTGATCGTCCTGGACGCCTGAACTGCCGGGGGAGGTGGGTGCGCCGGTGGCCTTCTTTCCGGACACCGAGGCGCTGTACCGCACGCTGGGGGGCTTCTTCGAGACCCTGACCGTGGCCGATGAGGGTCAGTTGATCCACCGGGTCGGCGGGCCCGTGCTCTTCCTCTATCATCGGCCCGAGGGGCGGCTGCTCTGGATGCCTTTGCCCCCGCCGGGAGAACGCCCCGCCTTCCGGGTGGCCTGCGGAGCGGATACGGCGGCCGTAACGCCGCTACTCACCTTCGAGCAGGACGGAGACACCGCCCACCGCTTCTGGCTGGGGGAGATCGATCTCGCCCAAGCGCTGGCGCGCCAACAACTGCGCGCGGTCGGTCCCCTGTCGCGGGCCATGAAACTGCTGCCGCACCTCGACACGGTCTACCCGCGTTACGCGGAGTGGGTTGTGCAGGGGGCGCGGCCGTGACGGGCGACGGGCGAGCCGCGGCGGTCCCCGGGCTGTTTGTCGACGGGGAGCGGCGCGCGGGGCAGGTGGCCATCCCGCTGGTCGATCCGTCCACCGGGCGGTCAGAGCGGGTGCTGCTGGCTGCGGTCCCCGGCGATGTGGATGGGGCGGTGCGGGGAGCGCTGGCCGTGCACCGCACGGGGACGTGGGCCGGCCTTCCCCCGCTGGAGCGCCAGCGCATCCTCATGGAGGTGGCGCGGCGCCTGCGCGCGGCGGCCCCGGTTCTGGCCGCGGAGATCGCCCGCGAGAGCGGGTTGACGCTGGGGCCGGCCCGGTACGTGGAGGTGCCGATGGCCGCCGAGACCTTCGAGTACTTCGCGGCGGCGTGCACGGCCGACCTGGGGCGGGTCGTCCCCTTCTTCGCCGCTGGTGCGCCGACCACCCAGATGGCATACACTCTGCAGCAACCGGGCGGGGTCGCGGGGTTGATCACCCCTTGGAACTTCCCCCTGCTGCTCCCTGCCTGGAAGGTGGCCGCGGCCTTGGCCGCCGGTTGTCCGGCGGTCTGCAAACCCGCGGCCGAGACCCCGACGCCAGCCCTGCGCCTGGCCGAGATCCTGGTGGCCGCCGGGGTCCCGCCGGGTACCGTGCAGGTCCTGTCGGGCGGGGACGACGTCGGGGCGGCGCTGGTGGCGCACCCCGACGTCGATCACATCTCCCTGACCGGGGAGACCGCCACCGGCCGGGCGGTGATGGCCGCGGCGGCGGGTGGGCTCAAGCGACTCACCCTGGAACTGGGGGGCAAATCGCCGGTGATCGTCTGCGCCGACGCCGACCTGGAGGCGGCGGTGGCCGGTTCGCTCTTCGGCGTCTTCTTCCATGGGGGGCAGGTGTGCCAGGCCGGCAGCCGGATCCTGGTGGAGGAGCCGGTCTATGCGGAGTTCTGCGCGCGCTTCCGCGCACGGGCCGCGGAGTTACAGGTGGGGCCGGCCGCCGATGCCGTCAGCGATGTGGGCCCGCTGGTGTCCCGTGCGCACTACGCCCGCGTGCGCGGCCATGTGGAGCGCGCCGTGGCGTCCGGGCTGCGGCCCGCGGTGGGGGAGGTGCCTGCGGCGGAGCCGGCGGGCGGCTTCTTCCACCCCGTGACCGTGTTCACCGACGTGCCTCCCGCGGCGCCCATCGCGCGCGAGGAGGTCTTTGGCCCGGTCGCCTGCCTTCTGCCGGTGCCCGACGTCTCTGCCGCGTTGGCCGCCGCCAACGACAGCCCCTACGGATTGGCGGCCGGCGTCTGGAGCCGCGACGTGGGCCGGGCCCTGCGGTTGGCGGGCGCGCTGCGCGCCGGCACGGTCTGGATCAACACCGCGCAGATCCTCTCGCCCAGCGCGCCCTTTGGCGGCATGCGCCAGAGCGGGTTGGGGAGGGAGTTGGGCCGGCCAGGGCTGGATGGCTTCCGCGAGACCAAGACCGTAATCGTCGAGCAGGCCGAAACGCCCTGGACATACTTCTAGGTCGGCACCGCGTGCGGCGGGCCGGTGCGGAGGGAATGCAGATGGACATGCGTCTGTGGTGGACGCCCGACAGCGTGGATCCCGCGGCCCTGCACGGGGCGGTATGTGCGGTGACCGACGCGCTGCGGGCCACCACGAGCATCGCCGCCGCCGTGGCCGCGGGCGCGGCGGCGGTGGTCCCGTTCGCTCGGGAGGGGGAGGCGCGGGCCTGGGCTGCGGAGCACGGGGCCCTCCTCGCGGGCGAACGGGACTGCGTGGCCCCGCCCGGTTTCGATCTGGGGAATTCCCCGACGACGTTCGCGCCTGATGTCGTGGCCGGTCGGGAGATCGCGCTGTGGACCACCAACGGTAGCCGCGCCCTGGCCGCGGCGGTCGCCGAGGCCGCTGCGGTGGTCGCCTTCGCGCTGGTCAACGCCGCGGCCGTGGCCGGGTACCTGCGGGCCGTCCGTTGCCGGCGGCTGACGATCATCTGCGCCGGGACCGAGGGTGCCTTTTCCCTCGAGGACGCCTTCAGTGCCGGTGCGCTGATCGACCGGCTGGTCGATCGCGTCGACGACCCTCCGGTGCTGGACGAGCGGGCCACGGCAGCCCACCTACTCTATCGCGGGGGGCGGGACGACCCGCGCGCGGTCTTCGACTCCACCGCAGCCGCCGCCAAGATTCGGACCCGCGGCTTGGGTGGCGATGTGGCCTACGCCGCCCGTCCAGATGTGCTGGACGCGGCGCCCGTCTGGCGCGACGGGGCCCTGCGCCCCTTTCGCACGTAGTACCACCCGCGGCACTCCCATAACTCTGCCAGCTACCGGATGCTCCAAGCCCCCATAAGGGCGTACCCACAGGATGGCTGGGGTCACGCCTGCGGCGGGGCAGGGCGGAGCGACGAATGGAAACGGGGGCTGGACAACGGCGGCAACGCCCATTCTCATCCGTAGTGTGGATGACGCCGGTGTGGATGACGCCGCGGCCGAGCGCCGAGCGTGGGACCGCATGGTGCGGGAGGTGGAGTACCGCCGGCGGCGCTTCGGCGCGCAGCCCGAGCGCGAGCGGAAGCTGGCGGAGCGGTGGCACGACCCGCGCAAGCGGAAGCTGCCGCCTCAGTGGTTCGAGGCCCTGTCGCTGACGCCACCAGCGCGACTCGAGGAGTACCTGGCCCGGTTCGCCAGCATCTTCGGACGCCGCGATACGCTGCAGCAGGCAAAGCTGTATCTGCTCGGGCTCCTGAGCAGCCCGTAGAAGGTCCAGGGGTGGGGATCGACTTGGGCCTCAAGTCCTTGGCGGTAGTCTCTGCTGGATCACAGTTGGAGTCCCCACAGCCCCTGGCCAAGGCGCAGCGGCGGCTGCGCCACCGGC
>JAJZWQ010000134.1 GCA_021846605.1 Bacillota bacterium
CCGCCGGCCCCCGGCGGCACCCGAGGACCCTTCCGCCCCCTCAGACGCGGACGGGCCGTCGGGTGCTGTTCCCACGTCGGGCCCTGGCGTGGCGGCCGGCCGGCGGCGACGCCGACGGCTGCCGCCCTCCGGCGTTCCCGGACCCTCGACTTTCGCGGTATCGTCGGGCGGAGCACCGGTGGTGGGTGCAGACGCGGTAGCCGCCCGCCTCCTGCGCCGCCGTGGCGGCGGGGCGGGGGCCGTCTGTTCCCCTGCGTTCTCCATGCAAACCCCCTCTCCGGGGCCGGATCGCCTCAGGCCCGCGCGGCGGCGACCTCGTCGCCGTCCCAGCGGCGGACCAGGAGCGACACATTGTGTCCCCCGAAGCCGAACGAGTTGGACAGCGCCACGCGCAGATCGGCGCTCCGCGCCGCGTTCGGCACGAAGTCCAGGTCGCAGGCGGGATCCGGCACCTCATAGTTGATCGTCGGCGGTAACACGCCGGCACGCAGCGCCAGGATCGAGATAATCAACTCGACCGCGCCGGCCGCGCCCAGCAGGTGCCCTGTCATGGACTTGGTGGAACTGACCGGCAGGGCGCGCGCGTGGTCGCCAAAGGCCTCCCGAATCGCGTTGCACTCCTCCTGGTCCCCGACGGGCGTCGAGGTGGCGTGGGCGTTGATGTAGTCCACGGCCGTCGGCGGGAGGCCCGCCTCAGACAGCGCCCGCCGCATCGCCCCGGTCTGTCCCACGCCGCCCGGCGCCGGCCGCACGACGTCGTAGGCGTCGGACGTCATACCGTACCCACAAACCTCCGCATAGATGCGCGCCCCGCGCTGACGGGCCGATTCCAACTCCTCCAGGATCAGCGCCCCGCCACCCTCCCCCAGGACGAAGCCGTCGCGCCCGGCATCGAAGGGACGGCAGGCGCGTTCCGGCGCATCGTTGCGCGTGGTCATGGCCTTCATCGCACAGAAGCCCGCAACCGCCAGAGGCAGGACGGCGGCCTCGGACCCACCCGTCACCACGAGGTCGGCATCCCCGCGCTGCACGGTGCGGTACGCCTCACCAATGGCGTTGGCCGCGGAGGAACACGCGGTCACCGTGGTCACGTTCGCGCCCCGGGCCCCCGTGACGATCGCCACCTGGGCCGAGGCCATGTTGGCGATCATCATCGGGATGAAGAACGGGCTGACGCGGTCGGGCCCACGCCGTTCCAGGACCGCGGCCTGTTCAAGCAGCGTCGCCATCCCGCCGATACCGGTCCCCATGATGGCGCCGACGCGGTCCGGGTCCAGCGTGCTCCACTGGACCCCCGCATCCTCGCCGGCCATCAGGGCGGAGGCTACAGCAAACTGGGCGAAGCGATCCATGCGCCGCGCCTCTTTGCGGGGCAACCACCGGTCCGGCTCGAACCCCTTGACCTCCGCGGCCACCTGGCAGGGGAAGGCGGAGGGATCGAAGGCCGTAATGCGCCCGATCCCGCAGCGACCCGCCCGGATGGCCCCCCAGAGGTCCTCAAGCCCGATGCCGAGCGGCGTGACGGCGCCAAGACCTGTCACCACCACCCTGCGCTTCACGTACCGCAACCCCCCGTTCTGCCGCCGAGCCGGGCGCCCTCTGGCGTCGCCTACTGCGCATGCTCCTGGATATACTTGACCGCGTCGCCCACGGTGGTAATCTTCTCAGCGTCCTCGTCAGGGATCTCGACACCGAATTCCTCTTCGAGTGCCATGATCAGTTCAACGATATCCAACGAGTCGGCGCCGAGATCCTCGATGAAGGACGCCTCGGGCGTCACCTCCGCCTCTTCGGCGCTCAGCTGCTCCACAATAATCTTCTTGACCTTCGCGAACACTTCCTGGGCCACGTGCCTCGCCTCCTCATTTCTGTGCGCCACCCGGAACCTGGAGACCTGCGGGGCCGCAATTCGGGAGCATAACAGAACTCGCACCCCACACAAGCCCGCCCGGGTCTCACGCCCCCATCGTCAGTCCACCGTCCACGACCAGCACAGTACCCGTGACGTAGGCCGCCGCCGGCGAGACCAGGTAGAGCACCGCACCGGCGACGTCCGCGGGCGTGCCGGCCCGGCCCAGGGGCACGCGAGACAGCACCGCCTCGCGCGCCCCCGGGGGCGTGGCGGCGGTCATCTCCGTCTCGATCCAGCCGGGGGCGACGGCGTTCACCGTGATCTGCCGCGCGGCCAGTTCGGCGGCCGCCGTGCGCGTCAGTCCGATCAGGCCGGCCTTCGCCGCGCTGTAGTTGGCCTGGCCGGGGTTACCCACCAGACCCGCCACGGAGGCGACGTTGACAATCCGCCCCGCCCGCTGCCGCAGCATGACCTTGGCCGCCGCCCGCAGGCAGTAGAACGCACCATCCAGGTCGGCGGCAAGCACCTCCCGCCATGCCTCGTCGGACATGCGCAACAGGAGGGTGTCCCGGCTGATGCCCGCGTTGTTCACGAGCACGTCCAGTCGTCCGCCCCGTTCCACCGCGGCCGCCACCAGGGCGTCGGCCTGCGCCCGTTCGCCCACATCGGCCTGCTGGATCCAGGCCGTGCCGCCGTCGGCGATGATCTCGTCCGCCACGGCCTGCGCCGCCTCGCCGTGGGTGCGATAACCGATCACCACCCGGCCCCCGGCGGCCCCCAGCGCCAGGGCGACGGCGCGCCCGATGCCGCGCGAGCCCCCGGTGATCAGACAGAGGGCGCCGTTCAGTTCCCCCAACCTCATCCCTCCCTATCCTCCGCTCCGCACCCCGCCAGTGCGGCCTCCAGGCCCTCGGGGTCACACACGGCATACACGCGGGCATGCGGCAGGATGCGCTGGATAAACGTGCTCAGCGTTTTTCCCGGCCCCACCTCCACAAAGGTGTCACAGCCCATGGCCCCCAGCCGGCGCACCCCGTCCTCCCAGAGCACCGGACTCGATACCTGCGCCAACAGCGAGGCGCGGATGTCGTCGGGGGTCTCCACGGGCATCGCCGCCACGTTGTTGATGACGGGCACGGCCGCCGGGCGCAGGGCCAGCGCCTGCAACTCGGGGGCCAGTCGCCGCTGCGCCGGCTCCATCAGGCGGCAATGGAAGGGCGCGCTCACCGGCAGGGGCGTCACCCGCCGCGCCCCGAACGCGCGGCCACGGGACGTCGCCGCCTCCAGCGCCCGGGAGTGACCGGCGATCACGATCTGCCCCGGGCAGTTGAAGTTGGCCGGCGCGAGTACCCAGCCGCCCTCCGGTTCGGGTCCCGCCAAGCCCTGCAGGGCCGCGGCGCACAGGCGCTCCACATCGCCGCGCTCCAGGCCCAGCACCGCCGCCATCCCGCCTTCGCCCAGGGGGACCGCCTCCTGCATGTACCGGCCGCGGCGGCGCACCAGCCCGGCGACGTCGGCCAGGGGCGCCGCGTCGGCGGCCACCAGCGCGGAATACTCGCCGAGCGAGAGCCCGGCCACGGCCCGGGGCCGCAGTCCCCGCTGGACGAGCACCGCGTGGATGGCCAAGGAGACCGCCAGGATGGCCGGC
Source organism: Bacillota bacterium (assembly GCA_021846605.1). Next base: position 3,501 of record JAJZWQ010000134.1, read on the forward strand.
TGGGTGACCTCCGTTTCAGCCAGACGCTCCGGCGGGCCGTCGCGGACCGCTGCCTCCAGGTCGAGGCCGCAGGCGGCGCTCGCCGTGGAGAAGGCCTGCCGCGCCGCGGGTTCCGCGGCGAGCAGGGCCTGGCCCATCCCCACGAACTGCGCCCCCTGGCCCGGAAACACCATGGCGACGTTCACCTGGGCGTGCCCCCCCCGAGGTCCAGCCAGCGCAGGGTGGCGGCCGCCCAGGTGAGCCCGCCCCCGAACGCGACCGCCAACACGACGTCCCCCGTGGACAGGCGCCCCGCCGCGACCGCCTCGGAGAGCCCGATGGGGATCGAGGCCGAAGAGGTGTTGCCCAGGCGGTCGATGTTCACCCACACACGATCCAACGGGAAATTGAAGCGGGCGGCGGCGGCGTGGATGATGCGCAGGTTCGCCTGGTGCGGCACCAGCAGGGTCACGTCCTCGGGCGCCAGCCCCGCGCGGACCAGGGCCTCCTCGCCCGCATCCCCCATGATCTTGGTGGCGAAGCGGTACACCTCGCGCCCGTTCTGCTGGAAGGTGTGCAGGTTGCCGGCCACCGTCTCCGGCGACGCGGGCCTGCGGCTGCCGCCGGCGGGCATCACGACCAGGGGCCCCCCCCGGCCGTCGGCGTGGGCGTACATGGACAGCACGCCCGTGCCCTCCGGGGCGGGTCCGAGGACGACCGCGCCCGCTCCGTCTCCCAGGAGGATGGCCGTGGCGCGGTCCCGCCAGTTCAGGATCTTGCTCAGGGTCTCGGCGCCGATCAGCAGGGCGTGGCGCACCGAGCCGGCGCGCACCAGGCCCTCGATCAGCCCCAGCCCATACAGGAACCCGGTGCAGGCGGCCGAGATGTCGAGTGCGGCGGCGTTGACCGCCCCGAGTCGCTCCTGCAGCACGCAGGCCGTCGATGGGAAGCTGTGGTCCGGGGTGACGGTGGCGACCACGATCAGATCCAGGTCCTCCGCCGTCAGGCCCGCCTGCTCCAGGGCCCGCCGCGCGGCGGGCAGCGCCAGGTCGCTGGTGGCCTGGTCCGGTGCCGCGATGCGGCGCTCGCGGATACCGGTCCGGGTGCGGATCCACTCGTCGCTGGTCTCCAGTATGCCCTCCAGTTCGGCGTTGGTCAGGACGCGCTCGGGCACGTAATGCCCAACGCCGATGATCCCGGCGGCCGGCGCCGCGCCATGGCGGAGGCCGAATCCGGGCCTGGGCCCGCGGGTCCCCTCCTGCAACTCAGGCACCCCCACCGGCTCCTTCGGCCGGCGGGGCCTCGGCCGCGCCCCGGTCCGCGTTCACGCTGGCCGCGATGGAGGGCACCACCTCCGCCGAGATGATGCGCGCCGCCGCGAGGATCCCGTTGCGCATGGCTTTCGCCTTGGAACTGCCGTGACACTTCACGCAGACGCCGTTGACGCCCAGGAAGGGCACACCCCCGTATTCCGTGTAGTCGATGCGTTTGCGCAGGTTCCGCAACGTCCGCGCGGCCAGGGCGGCGCCCAGCAGGGTCAGAAAGCCGGAGTGGCGCAGGTCGTGGCCCATGACCTGCGAGATGCCGGAGCCGAACCCCTCCAGCGCCTTGATCACCACGTTGCCGACGAAGCCGTCGGTGACGACCACGTCCGCCGTACCGCCGACCAGATCCCGTCCCTCGATGTTGCCGACGAAGTTGAGGCTGCTCCCCTGGAGCAGGGCGAAGGCCTCGCGGCTCACCGCCGTGCCCTTGCGCTCCTCGGTGCCGATGTTGAGCAACGCGACGCGCGGGTGCGGGATGTCGCGCACCTTCTCGGCGTACAGGGCCCCCATGATGCCGTAATCCAGGAGGTTGCGCGCTTCCGGATCCGTCGTGGCGCCGATGTCCAGCAGGACCAGCCCCCGCCGGTCCACGGTCGGCAACACCACGGGCATCGCCGGCCGGCCCACCCCGGGGATCCGGTGGAAGCTGAACAGGCTCCCGGCCGTCAGTGCCCCCGTGTTGCCGGCAGATACCATCCCGTCCGCCCTGCCCTGCACGCACAACTCCAGGCCCACCACGATCGAAGAGTCGCGCTTGCTGCGCACCGCGGTGGCCGGGGCCTCCTCGGGGCCGATGACCTCGGTGGCGGGGACGATCTCCCACCGACCCGCCAGCCTGCGCGCCTGGTCGCCCATGACGGGCGTGATGGCCTCGGGACGACCGACCAGCAGGACATGCAGGTCCGGGACCGTATCCAGCGCGTCCATGGCCCCCTGAACGGGCGCCAGCGGGTGGTGGTCCCCACCCATGGCGTCCACTGCCACGCGCACCCCGGCTCCCCCTTCCCCGGCCTCAGGCCCCCGGCCGCGATCCGCCGGCGGGCTGAGCCGGAAGCCCGGCCCGCCCGTTGCCCGCCACCCGGAACTTCGCCCGCAGCAACGTGTGGTTGGCTCGACGGATCTGCACGAGCACGACGCAGCGCTCGGACGGGCCGGCGTGGCGCCGGAGCACTTCCGCCCGCGCCAACAAACGGCCCTCGGTCTCCTCGGGCCGCGCGAACTTCACGTTCACGACTTCCACCACCGCGGGGTCCAGGCCGCTGGCCGCCAGCGCCAGCGCCTCCGCTTCCGCGAAGAGGTCCGGATCCCTGGCGGACTCCCGCCGGCCGGCGCCGGCGTCCAGAACCGCCGTGGCCGACTGCCCGGGGACAAGGTCCAGGACCTCTCCCGCCAAGCCTTCGTCCGCGCGGCCCAACACGCGCTCGGCCACCTGGCGCAGCCGGCCCCGCACCTCGGGGATGCCCAGCGCTCGGCGGTCCAGGCGCACCGTTTGGACGCTGACGCCCAAGCGCTCGGCCAACTCCGCGTCCGTCAGGAGGGGATCGCCGTCCAGGCAGGCGTGCAGGGCCCGCCGGCGCAACGCCTGTCGCGAGGAGTCCACCGCCCGCCCCCTTCGGCGCCGTTGCGAGCTACTGCTAATACATACCCGCAACAACCAGCGCTGCCAGTATAGCCAGGGCCCTTCCGCGCGCACAAGCCTCTAGATCGGGATCGTCAGCTGGCCGACGGTGATCACGAAGTGCAGGAAGGTCGAGGGCAGGAGGTTCCGTCTCCAGAGGAACAGGGCGCTGTACACGGCGGTCACCGGGATCGTCACCGCCAGGGTCTTGACCTGCACGCCGAAACCCGGGTGATAGAAGATGTACGACGCCCCGGACAGCAGTACCGCCCCCACGGTACCCACGCTCGGCTCCAGCCAGCGGATGAGCGCGCCCCGCCAGATCGTCTCCTGACCGATGGCCTCCGTGACGGCCAGGATCAGCAGGCAGGCGCGCTCCAGCGGGTCGACCGGGGTGGAGGCGCTGACGGGCAGCACCGACGAGGACACCGAGGCCGGGTGGTGCATGGCGAGCAGCACGCCGACGCCCACCAAAAGGACGGCACCGATCCAGACCGGGATGGGCACACGGGCCGGCCAACCCACGGCGCTCAGGCCCATGCGCGAGCGCCACAGCGCGTACACCACCACGGCCACACCCACCGCCAACAGAACGAGGCGCACATCAAACCCGGCATACCAGTAGGCCCGGTCGCCCCCGTAGAACCGCTCCGGCCCACGCAGGATGCCGCTGAGTTCGTACGCCAGCGGGAGCCCGACCAGGCACACCCAGATGGCCAGGCGGCGGGCTCCGGCGCCCCGGGCCTGGGCGGTGTACTCCGAGGCCGGCGCGCTCGCCATCTGGGCAGACCTCCTTGGCTCGGACCGGCCGGCCGCCTAACTCGTCCGAGCGGCGCGCACGGTGGCCGGTCGGACCTGCAGTCCGCGGTCCCCGACCAGCCAGAGGAAGACCGGGCTGGCGATGAACACGGAGGAGTACGTGCCGAAGGAGACGCCGACCAGCAGGGCCAGGGCGAGGTGCCGCGTGGACTGCCCGCCCAGGGTGTACACCGCCAGAAGGGCCAGGATCACGGTGCTGACCGTCCGGATCGTGCGGCTCAGCACCTGGTTGACGCTGACGTCGATGCAGTCCTGCAACGGCTCCTTGCGCTTCTGTCCCAGCCGCTCGCGGATGCGGTCGAAGACGATGATCGTGTCGTTCATCGAGTAACCGTAGACCGTGAGCACGGCGGCGACGAACGGGCTGTTCACGGGGAGTCGGAAGATGGAGAACAGACCCACCGTGAGGGTGATGTCGTGCAGCAGGGCGATCACGGCCGCCAGGGCGAACTTGAGCCCCGAGTAGGCGCCCCCCTGCCCCAACTGGAAGCGGATCCCCAGGTACCCGGTCATGAGCACCGTGGCCAGGATCACCGCGAGCAGCGCCCGGCGGGCGAGCTGCCTGCCGATCGTCGGAGACACGGCCGTGTTCTCCGTCTGCACCGTGCCCTTGCCGAAGTGCTGCTGCAGCGTGCTCAACACCCTGAGGGACTCGGCACTCGAGGCGTCGGCGACGCGGGAGGGAGATGTCGACGCGCCGGATGTGCCGCTCGACGTGGTGGACTTGCTGGTCGCCGAACTCGTCGTACTGGTCGCGGCGGCGGCCTTACTCGCCGAACTTGCCGTGCTGCTGGACGCCCCGGCCTTGCTGGTCGAAGACGCGGGCGTGCTGCTGGACGCGCCGGAGTTGCCGGCCGCCGAACCGGCCGTCGTGCCCGAGGCGCTGGTGGTGGCGCCCGACGCGCCGCCTCTGAACAGCATCTGAATCTGGTAGTCCTTCCCGCTCGCTCCCAACGCCTGCACCTGCGGCTGCAGTGCGCGGTAGTTCGCCAGCATCACGGCGGACACGGCCGACGCCGTGGTGACCTGGGGGGTCGTGATGTCCATGATCACGCCGCCCTTGAAATCGATGCCGAAGTTGAGCCCCTGGAGCGCCAGCGAGATCACCGTCACCAGCAGGAGCGTGCCGGACAGGCCCAGGAAGAGCTTGCGCCACGCCATGAAGCGATACCTTGTCACCGGCCGCCCCTCCGCTTCCGGGTCCCCTTGCGTTTGCCGGGCTTGCCGCCACCGTGCGACCGGTTGGTCGCGGCGGCGGGGGCAGCCGGCGTGCTCGGCGAGGACGCGGGCGCCGGCGCCCGCATCGCCGGGACCGTCGGCGGCGCTCCCCCGGGTGCCGGGGCGACGGCCGCGGGTGCCGGGGCGACGGCCGCGGCAGGTTCGGCCGGTTCGGGGGTGTCCTGGGACGGCGGGGCGTCCGGCCCCGACAGATCGGCCTGCCAGTCGCGGCGCAGGT
>JAJZWQ010000135.1 GCA_021846605.1 Bacillota bacterium
CCCCTTCATCGCCGAGCCGTGGACCACGACGGCGCGCACGTGGCCGCCGCAGGCCCGACGGGCGGCCTGCGCGCAGGCACGGGAGAACCGGGCGGGATCCATGCGGCCCGGTCGATCTCGGCCAGGCGGTATGTGGCACCCTCGAGCATCCCCATTCCCCCCCCATCGCCTGCAAGGCCAAGGATTTCTCCGGATGGTCTGGGCACACACCCGGGCCTGGCGGCGTTGCGGCCCGGGGCAGGAATGAAGCGGGCCCCTGCCGAACATATGCTGTTGAACCGCATAGGCGAGGGCGCTAGGGGTGTCCACCGCGTGGGCTGAGAACCGGCCGGGTGTGGCCGGTACCCTTGAAACCTGATCTGGGTCACACCAGCGGAGGGAAGCGCCGGGCAGAAGGGCCCCCCCTCCGCCGGCCACCCCCCACGCTTGCCACAGGTGCAGGTCGCTCCGGACGCGCGTGCGGTCGAAGGGGTGACCGCGAAGTGCAATTGGAACAGGCGACCTCCGTCGCCGGCCCGCTTCCCGGAAGCAAGAAAGTGTACGTGGAGGGCCAGCGCCCGGACATCCGGGTGCCCATGCGCGAGGTCGCCCTCTCCCCGACGGAGACGCGTGCCGGGCTTGTGCCCAATCCGCCGGTGCGCCTGTATGACACAAGTGGCCCATACAGCGATCCCGAGTACAGCATCAACCTCACCCAAGGCCTGCCGGCGCTGCGCCACGGTTGGCTCTTGGAGCGCGGCGACGTGGAAGAGTATGCGGGGCGGACGGTGCGGCCAGAGGACAACGGCCTCCCCGCCAACCGCAGCCCCGAGCGCGTCTTTCCCGGCCTGGGCCGCAAGCCCCTCCGCGGCCGCGACGGCCGCTCCGTCACCCAGATGCACTACGCGCGGCAGGGCGTCATCACGCCTGAGATGGAGTTCATCGCCGTGCGCGAGGGACTGCCGGCGGATTTCGTGCGCGAGGAGGTGGCGCGCGGGCGCGCCATCATCCCGGCGAACATCAACCATCCGGAAAGCGAGCCGATGATCATCGGCCGCAACTTCCTGGTGAAGGTGAACGCCAATATCGGCAACTCGGCCGTCACCTCCTCGATTGAAGAGGAGGTCGAAAAGCTCGTCTGGGCGACGCGCTGGGGCACGGACACCCTGATGGACCTCTCGACGGGGCGCAACATCCACACCACCCGGGAGTGGATCATCCGCAACGCCCCCATCCCGATCGGCACCGTGCCGATCTACCAAGCCCTGGAGAAGGTGGCGGGGAGCGCCGAGGACCTAACCTGGGAGGTCTACCGGGACACCCTGATCGAGCAGTGCGAGCAGGGTGTCGACTACTTCACCATCCACGCCGGCGTGCGGCTGCGGTATGTGCCGCTGACGGCCAGGCGCGTGACCGGCATCGTTTCGCGTGGCGGCTCGATCATGGCCGCCTGGTGCCTGGCGCACCACCAGGAGAACTTTCTGTACACGCACTTCGAGGAGATCTGCGAGATCCTCCGCATGTATGACGTATCCGTATCCCTGGGGGACGGCCTGCGGCCGGGGTCCATCGCCGATGCCAACGACGAGGCGCAATTCGCCGAATTGGAGACGCTGGGCGAACTCACCCAGATCGCCTGGAAGCACGACGTCCAGGTCATGATCGAGGGGCCCGGCCATGTGCCGATGCACAAGATCCGGGAGAACGTGGAACGGGAGATGCAGGTCTGCGCCGAGGCCCCGTTCTACACCCTCGGCCCACTCACGACCGATGTGGCCCCGGGATACGATCACATCACCTCCGCCATCGGGGCCGCCATGATCGGCTGGTTCGGCACGGCGATGCTCTGCTACGTCACGCCGAAGGAGCACCTTGGCCTGCCCAACCGCGAGGACGTGCGGGACGGGGTCATCGCCTACAAGCTCGCTGCGCATGCCGCGGACCTGGCCAAGGGCCACCCCAACGCCCAGGTGTGGGACGACGCCCTGTCCAAGGCGCGGTTCGAGTTCCGTTGGCGCGACCAGTTCCACCTGGCACTGGATCCCGAGCGGGCCATGGAATATCACGACGAGACGCTCCCGCATGAGGCGGCCAAGACGGCGCACTTCTGTTCCATGTGCGGGCCGAAGTTCTGCAGCATGCGCATCACCCAGGACATCCGCGACTACGCGGAGCGGACGGGTGCCGGTGCCGCAGACGCCGTGCGGGCGGGCCTGGAGGAGAAGGCGGCAGAGTTCCGGAACCAGGGCGGCAATCTCTACTCCTGAAGCGGCAGGGGGCGCCTGAGGGCGCCCCCTGCACACCGAATCCCCAGCGCACGCCCAAGGCCGTCGGGCCGAGGGCGACCTCCTGGCCATGCTGCTGGCTGGCCGCCCTTGCCCCTGGAAGGGCGGCCAGCCCCTGGCTCAGGGGACCATCGGTGCTCGGCGTGCCGTCGGCCCGCGCCGGGCCCGGCGGCGCACGCTGGCGCGCGCGTAGGCCCATGCCCCCAGGGCCAAAAGCCCCAGCAAGACGACGGTCCACGGCACGGACGGCAGCGGTAGCCCGTCGGCCTGTGTCGCTGCGCCGATCCCCAGCACGCCGAAGACGACGATTGCGGCCACGGGGAGGACCCGGCCGCCGGGTGCCCGCCAGGTGCGGGGGAGTTCGCTCGCCCGTCGCCGCAACCCCAGGAGCGCCAGGGCGGCCACCACGTACATCGCGGACTCGAGCGTGGCGCCGGTGTTGATCAGGATCAGGTAGCGGCGGGTGGCGAAGACGACCAGCGTGAGCGCGCAGGACACCCCGTAGAGCAGCCACAGTGCCCGGGCCGGGGCAAAGCGCGCGTTGAGGCGGCCGACGGAGGCCGGCAGATGGCCGGAACGGCCCAAGGCATACAGGAGGCGTGAGGCCGCCACGAAGCTGCCGTTGAAGGTCGTCCCCGCGGTGACGACGGTCACGACCAGCATGATCCAGAAGCCGAACCCGCCGAGCGCCGCCTGGCCGACGGCCAGCTGAGGTACCAGGCCGCCCGCGGCGAGTCGGGGGAGGCGGGCGGCAACCAGGGAGAAAAGCCCGAATGCCAGCGCCAGGGCCGCCAACGAGAGGCCCAGGCCCTGCGGCATGCGCCGTGGCTCACGCAGTTCCTCGGCCAGCGGCGTAACCCACTCAAAGCCCATGAAGACGAATACCCCGAGCGCGACCCCGCTGAAGAGATGCCCGGGCCAGTGGGCGGGGGGCGGCGGCAGGTGGCCCGGGGCGCCGAGCGCGGCGATGCCCACGACCACCAGCGCCGCCAGCAGGCCATACGTTGTGAGGTCCTGCACCAGGCCCGCGGACTGTACGCCGCGCAGGTTGGCCGCCAGGGCCCCGGTGAGGAAGAGGAGGATCCAGAGTGCCCCGGGGACCGACGGAAGCACGGCGTGCAGGGCCGACGCGAGCACGAAGCCGTCGGCGGCGATGACGGCCAGCACTGTGAACAGGTAGAGCAGCGTAAACGTGAGGGAGAAGGGGTCGCCGAGGCCGCGCAGGGTCCAGACGCGGATCCCGGCCGCCGACGGGATGGTGCCGTTGAGTTCGCTGAACACCGCGGCCGCCAGGAGGCAGACGGCCCCGGCAATCACGATCGCCAGCGGACCCAGGATGCCGGGTGCACTCCCGCGAATCTCCAACACGGCCAGGAAGTTCACGGCCGCAAACGCCAGTCCGGCGCTGGTCGACACGATGGTCCGGAACCCGAGCACGCGACGGAGAAGGCCGCCCGCACCTGCGGGGCCCGTGGCCGGATCCGGCAGGGGCTCGCCTTCGGGCAACCACTGCACCTCCGTGCGTTAGCCGGTGGCCGGCCTGTCCCGGGGAATTCGCGAAGGTGCGTCCGGGCCCTGTGCCACCGCTCGCATCGGCCGAGATTCTGGTTTGCGCCACCACAGATGGAGGCTGGCTGCGGGGAGGGAGTCCCATGTCCGGGGCAGTCATCGCATCGGCGCCGCCATCGGCGCCCCCAGGCCCGCGCGGTTGGCCCGTGGTCGGGGTGGGTCCCGCCTACCGGCTGGACCAGCTGGGGTTCCTCACGCGCATGCAGCGCCAATACGGCGACGCTGTGGCTCTCCCGCTCGGAAAGACCCGCCGGCTCTTCCTTTTCTCAGGCCCGGATGCGATCGAGCAATTGCTCGTCGCCCACGCCGGCAACTTCCGCAGCCGCGACATCAACCGTGCGGCCATGGAATTTCTGGGGGATGGCCTGCTCAACATCGACGGCGAGACCCACCGGCGGGAGCGGGGATTGGTCCAGCCGGCCTTTTCGCGGCGCCAAGTCGAGTCTTACGCGGACACCATGCTCGAGCACACGGAGAGCCTGTTGGCCGGCTGGCGTCCGGGCATGGTGGTCCCGATGCACGCCGAGATGCAGCGCCTGACCTTGGGCATCGCGGCCCAGGCGTTCTTCGGCCTGGACCTGCGCCATGAGAGCGCCGCCTTCGGGGCCGCGTTCTCCCACCTCATCGAGTACCGGCCGCTGAACGTCCTGGGCATGCCGCGCCTGCGCTGGAACGTCCCTGTGAGCCCCTACGGGCGGATGCAACGGGCACGCTCCTTCCTGGACCGGGAGATCTTCGCGCGCATCGCCGAACGCCGCCGCGCGCCCATCCCGGGGGACATCATCTCCGACCTGCTGGCGGCGGGCATGGGGGATCAGCAGGTCCGCGACCACGCCATGACCCTGCTGGCGGCGGGACATGAGACCACCGCCAACGCCCTGACCTTCGCCTTCTACCTGCTCGGCCAGCACCCGGACGCCCGCCAGCGCCTTTTGGACGAACTGGCCGGCGAGCTCGGGCCGCGCGACCCGGCTCTGGAAGACCTGCCGCGGCTCCGCTATCTGGACCGGGTCAGCCGCGAATCCCTGCGCCTCTTCCCACCGGCCTGGACCATCGGGCGCCGCGCCATCGCCGATGACACGATCGGGGGCTGGCGGCTGCCGGCCGGCGCGTTTGCCCTGGCCAGCCAGTGGGTGGTCCACCGCATGCCGCGCTACTGGCCGGAGCCCCTCCGCTTCCACCCCGATCGCTGGCTGCCGCCGGAACAGGGTGGGCAGGCGATCACGCCCTTTACCTACTTCCCCTTCGGCGGCGGTCCCCGGACATGCATCGGCATGCCGTTCGCCCAGCAGGAGCTGAGGCTCCTGCTGGGCAAGGTCTTCCAGCGCTTTGTGCCGGAACTGGTGCCGGGGCAGCGCCTGGTGCTGGAACCGCACGTGACCCTGCGGCCGGTGCGCGGCACGGACATGCGGCTGGTGGCCCGCTGAGGGCGCCGCCGCGGTGCGGCAGGTGGACCCCGACCCCATCCTGATCGACCTCCCCGAGGCGCTGGTCGGCGAGCGGGTCCTGCTCCGCCCATACCGGGCCAACGACGCCCCTGCCCTCTGGGAGGCGATCGACGAGTCCCGCGCCCACCGGGGCCCCTGGATGCCATGGGTCTCCGGGTACACCGGGGTCGACGATGCCCGCCGCTCCATCGCCCGCACCCAAGCCCACTGGCTCCTGTGCGACGGGGAACTGACGTTCGCGATCCACGCGCGCGGCGGACGCTTCCTGGGGGCATGCGGGCTCAAGCCCGTGGACTGGTCCTTGCGCACCTTCGAGATCGGCTACTGGCTGCGCGCCAGCGCCCAGCCCAGGGCCAGGGATACATGACCCTGGCGGTGCCCCTGGTGGCCTCCCTGGCGTTCGAGCGCCTAGCGGCCAACCGGGTCCAGATCCGGATGGATGTGGCCAACCGCAGGAGCCGCCAGGCGGCCGAGAGGAGCGGGTGCACCCCGATTTCTGGGACCTGGTGGACCGGGACTTCCGCGACCACGACCCCGGCGCCTGGGCGGCGCATCACCACTCCCCCTGAGGCCTGGCGGGCAGCGCCTTCAGGCGCGCGCCTCCTCCCCGGATAGATGCCGCTGCCCGCCAGGGAGGGGTGGGGCGGGGAGGATCTCGGGCGCCGCCTCACCCGCCTCGACCATGCGCCGGATCAGCCGCTCCCGCAGGATGCGCGCGACCTCCTGGTGCGAGGTGCGGCCCAGCAGGTTCGTCAGTTCGTAGGGGTCGGCCGCCAGGTCGTACAGGTACTCCTCGACGTAGGTGGCTGCGCCGGGCGCATCGCCGCCACCTACGTCCGGTGCCGTCAGGCCATACTTCCACCGCTCCGTCCGGACCGCGCGCCCCACCTGGGACTCGCTGATCTGCACGAAGACCTCCTCGGGCCAGGGGGGCCTGGTCCCCCCCAAAAGGGGCAGGATGGAGCGGCCCTGCACGCCGTCCGGGATCGCAAGGCCCGCTGCCTCGATCAGGGTGGGGGCGATATCCACGATGCTGACGAGTTGGCGGATGCGCCCGCCGCCGTCGAACCCCGGACCGCGGATCGCCCCGGGCACGCGGATCGAACTCTCGTGGCAGGAGCGCTTGTATTCGTCGTTGCGCGTCTTGAAGTGGTTGCCGTGGTCGGACAGGAACACCACGATCGTGCGCCGCTCCAGTTCCAGGCTGGCCAGGGCGTCCTGGAGGCGGCCCATGGCCTCGTCCAGGCGCTTGACCATGCCGAAGTAGCCGCCCAGGTGCTGGGCGCTGGAACCGCCCAACGCCGCCAGGTCGGGGGGGACCCAGCGACCGGTGTAGCGCTCGCGGTAGCCGGTCGGCGGTGGGTAGTCGTCCAGGTGGTTCTGGTGGTGTGGCTCCAGGAACGACAGGCAGAGGAGGAACGGGTCGGCCTGATGGCGGTCCACGAAGCGGATCGCGGCGTCGGTGAGGGCGTCCACCCGGTATCCCGGCAGGCGCACCGGCGCGCCTGCCTCGTCGTAGAGGACCGTGCGGTAGGTATCTGAGCACATCTCCAGGGAGTTGGCGGCCAGCCACTCCTGATAGCCCCCGCGCCCCTCGGGGGCCACGGCCTCCCCTCGGGCGTGGGGGCCCAGGTGCCACTTGCCGATGTATCCGGTGGCGTAGCCGGCGGCACCGAACACGCGGGCCAGGGTGACGGCGTCCTGGGCCAATGGGATGCCGTTCCGGTACACCCCCGTCGTGGTGGCGTATTGCCCGGTCTGCAGGCAGGAGCGCGCCGGCGCGCAGACGGGCTGGCAGGTGAAAAAGCGCGAGAGGTGCGTCCCCTCGGCCGCCATGCGATCAAAGTTCGGGGTGAGTTCCAGGGGGTTGCCGTGCACGCCGGTGGTGTCCCATCGCTGCTGGTCGGTGAAGAAGAGGATTACATTCGGGCGTGTGCCTGCCGCCATGGGCCGCCCCCCTCGGGCGGCCCTCTTCCGTGGGCGCGGGCTGCCTCCTGCCGGTGTCCGGCCGAGCGCGCGCTCGGCCGCATCCGGCCCCTACGGCGTCCCCGTCCCGGCACCGGGGCTACCGGGGATGATCTGACCCAGGCCTGCCGCCGCTCCGGTGCCGCCCTGCAGGTTCACGACCAACTGCGGCGTCGGCAGCGTTGGCCGTTCCGTCTCGCGCACGACCGCTGTCCCGATCACGGCATACTCGATCACGTTGGGGTCCCAGCCCCACGAACCCTCGGTGAGGGACACCCCGACCACCAGGTCGCCGCCGACCTCCCGGGCCTCTGCCCCCATGCGCTCCATCGCCACTTCGCGGGCGCTATATGTCGCCTGGGTGAAGGCCTCCATCTCCGCGTTGCGCCCGACCTGCTGTGCCCACTTGGACAGCCCCAGATGGGCCACGTGGTAGACGCAGCACCCGAACGCCAGGCCGACCGGGTGGTACCCGTACCGACGCAGCTTCCAGAAGTCCTGACCGCTCAGGTTGGAGGCAAACGGCCGGCCGTGGGCGGGACGGACGCGTTCGCTGGTGGCGCGGATGGCCGTTCCGACCGCGAGGAACTCCAGCAGCCCGGGGCCCCAGGTGTATCGCTGGATGACCATGCGCATCCCGATCACACCGTCGGCGTCGAGTTCGGCGGCTTCCGCCTCCAGGCGTTCGACCGCCAGCGACCGGGCGGCGTGCATCGCCTGGCTCAGGGTGGGAAGCTCCTGATTTTCGAAGATGCGGGCGCGCTGCCAGCCGACGTGGTAGATGGAGGAACCGAAGACCAACCCCAGCGGCTCCATCCCCAGGGTCTCTAGGAGGGCCAACTCGTCGACCGAGAGGTCGGTGGTCCGGGTCGCCTGGCGCAGGCGCGTGTGTGCCGCCTCGGGCATCGTCGGTTCGTCGGCCATCCGCACCACGTCCCTTCGAGCGCTGGTACTGGCGCTCCTCTTCGGCGACCGCGGCCGTCCCCCTCTCTGTGGGTCTGGTCCTGTCCAGAGCCCGCAGGGATTTCCGTCCGCTTCCTCAACCAACCCGGACGACCCACTGCGAGGGGGAGTGCGCAGATGTCCGATTGGCTTGAGCTCTTCAACGGCCGGGACCTCACGGGTTGGCGCGGGCGATCGGAACCCCACACCTGGAGCGTGGTGGGCGGGGTGCGGCTGGCTCCGGACACCCCCGAGGCCTTTGAGGCGGAGCCCGGTACCGGGGTGTTGTTGAACAGTGAGCGCGGGCGAACCGTCGATCTCCACAGCGACCTAGTACAACGTTCCGCAAGTTCGTTCCCGATGGTGGCCCAATGCCCTACCAGGGACTGAGCAGGAAGCCGAACTGGTCGATGAGCTGGGTGAGGAGTTCGTCGCAGGTTCCGAGGTAGGGAGTGGGCTCCCAGCGGCCCCGCCTGCCCGCCATGTCGAG
>JAJZWQ010000136.1 GCA_021846605.1 Bacillota bacterium
CCTTGCCCTCCATGTTGGCCGTACCCGCTAGGTGGAACTGGGAGAGCAGCGGGTTCCCCACCGCCTCGGCGTGGTACATGATCAGCGTCAGGGGAACGAACATCAGCGCCATCGCCGCGAAGATCGCCCACCCCTGACGGCGGTCCTTGACCATCAGGCCGAAGAGGTAGATACAGCCCACCGGGATCAGAAAGCCCAGCAGGAGTTGAAAGACCAGCGAGGCCGCGTTGGGCGCCTCGTAAGGGTGTGCCGCGTTGGCGTTCATGTAGCCGCCACCGTTGTCCCCGATCTGCATGATGCTGGTCATGCTGGCGATGGGGCCCTGGGCGATCGTTTGCGTGGCGCCCTGCAGGGTGTGGACCACGGTGTAGGGGCTGAAGTTCTGCGGGCTGCCCAGACCCATCAGGACGACCGCCCCGAGGATGGCCCCGGGGATCGCCAGCCACAGGAGGCCGCGCACCAAGTCGTGCCAGAAGTTGCCCAGCGTCTCGGAGTTGTGCCGCGCGAAGCCCCGGACCACGGCCAGGAAGAAACAGATGCCGGTGACCGGGGACACGAACTGTTGCACGATCAGCCACATCTGCGAGAGGTAGCTGAACGTGCTCTCCCCGCCGTAGGCCTGCCAATTGGTGTTGCTCATGAAGCTGATGGCCGTGTTCCACGTCACCCAGAACGAGGGGGCGTGGAAGTGGGCGGGATTGAGCGGCAGTGCCTGCTGCAGCAGCAGGAGGATGAAGAGCACGACGAAGCCCATCAGGTTGAAGGCCAAAAGGGCCAGGCCGTACGTGGTCCAGCGCATCTCCTTGGTGTGGTCCACGCCAGCAATGCGGTAGCACAGCCGCTCCAACGGCACCAGCGCGAAGTCCAGGAAGGTGCGCTCGCCGTGAAACACCCGATACATGTAGGTTCCGACCGGTTTGGCCAGCAGCCCGATCACTAGGACGAAGACCAGCACCTGCAGGACGCCCTGGACCGTCATCCCTTCACCCCACCTGCCCGCCGGGCGCCAGCGGGCCGCCCTTGGGGCGGCTGCCGGCGGCGTATACGCTCGGCCCCGCCGTTCCGCGCGCAGGGCGGAAGAAAGGACCCTCCAGAGGGGCCATTATACTGGTGCCCCCTAAAGCCCGCCTAAAGACACCGGGCGCAAGCGTTAAGGTTCCATAAAGACGGGGCGCCCCTCAGGGCTGCGGAAAGCGGTAGCCCACTCCGGTCTCGGTGAGCAGGTAGCGCGGGCTGCGGGGGTCCGGCTCGATCTTGCGCCGCAGGTGGCTGATGAAGACGCGCAGGTACTGCACCTCCCCCTCGTACTCGGGCCCCCACACCCGGCGCAGGATCATCTGGTGGGTGAGGACCCGCCCGCGGTGGGTCGCCAGGTACGCCAGGAGTTCGTACTCGGTCGGCGTCAGGTGGATCTCGACGCCGGCCCGGGTCACGCGGTGCCGCGCCATGTCCAGTTCCAGGTCCCCCTGGTGGATCACCGGCTCGCCGACCTCCTCGCGGGCCCGGCGGAGCGAGGCGCGGATGCGCGCCAGGAGTTCGGCGATCCCGAACGGCTTGACCAGGTAGTCGTCGGCGCCGGCGTCCAGGGCGCGGACCTTGTCGCGCTCCGCCTCACGGACGGAGAGCACGATGATCGGCACCTGCGTGGACGCGCGCAGCCGGCTGCAGACCTCCGTCCCATCCATGTCGGGGAGGCCCAGATCGAGGATCACCAGGTCGGGCACGGCCGCATCCACCGTGGCCAGCGCCTCGGAGCCAGACGGCGCCATGTCCACGCGGTAACCCTCCGCCTGCAGCGCGGCCCGCAGCGCGCGCCGGATCTGGGGCTCGTCATCCACCACGACGATGCGCTGGCTCACCCCGGCCCGCCCCCAGCGGCCGCGGGCTCCGGCACCGGTCCAGGGCGCCCGTTCGGCCGCATCTGGTTTCCCGCGGCGACCGGCCAGGTCACGGTGAAGCGGGCGCCGCCCCCGGGACGGGCCTCGTACCAGATCCGCCCGCCCTGCGCCTCGACCACCGCGCGGGCGATGGACAACCCCAGCCCGGTGCCCCTCGGTCCAGAGCGCTGGCCGCCGGAGGGCCGGTAGAACCGGTCGAAGATGCGCGTGGCCTCCCCCGGGGGCACCCCCGGCCCCGTATCGTCCACCCACGTGGCGACCAGCCCGCCGTCCGGGGACACCCGCGCCCCGATCGTGATCGGGCTGTCCGGCGGGGCGTACTTGGCGGCGTTGTCCAGGATGTTGGCCAGGACCAGGCCCGCCAGCCCCACATCGCAGGACACCGCGGGTAACCCCTCGGGCACCGCCACGTGGACTCGGCGCTGTTCCAGGCGCTTGCCGACCTGGCGCATCCCTTCCCAGACCAGTTCCTCCACGTCGGAGGGGCGGACATCCGGCGCCAGGGTGCCGGCCTCCACCCGCGACATGCACAACAGGTTGGCGATCACCCGGTTCAGGTGCTCGGACTCCTCATCGATCGTGCCCAGCAGTTCCGACCGCCCCTCGCGGTCCGCCCACACGTCGGGCCGCTGCAGGGCGGTCGCCGCCACGCGGATGGCCGCCAGCGGGGTGCGCAGTTCGTGGGAGACGCTAGAGAGCAGCGCGGATTTCAGTTCGTCGCTCTGTCGCAGCGCCTCGGCGCCGGCCAGCTGGTGCAGCAGGGCCGATTGTTCCAGCGCCAGGGACGCCACCCCGCCCACCGCATCGGCCAACTCGGCCCCCAGACCCGGTCCCCCCAGGGCGATCAGCACGGCGGGGTGGGTGCTGCGGCGCCCGATGGGCGTGACCAGGACGTGGGTGCGCGTGTCGACGGCCACGCGCCGGTGGTGCTTGGGCGGTGCGACCCCCACCGCGGCGGCCGCGGCGGCAATCGCCGCGGCGGGCCAGCCGTCCGGCCCACCGGCCGGGTAGTAACGGGGGGGCGCATCGGGGTCCCAGGTCTGGATGAAGGCGCGGTCGGCGCCCAGGGCGCGCCCACACTCCCCCGCGAGGGCCGCCAGCGCGTCCTCGCTATCAGCCGGGCCGGACAGGCGCCCCAGGATGCTCTGGCCGAGTTCCAGCAGGCGGCGGGCGCGCTCGGCCCGGGCCTGCGCCCGGCGGCGCCCCGCCACCGCCTGGCACGCGGTCTGGCCGGCGGCGAGCGCCGCCACCAGGAAGCTGATCAGGACGAAGCGGTCGGCGGGGGCGACGAAGTCCGGCCAACCGCCGGGCGGAAGGAACGCGTAGGTGAACGCCCCCAGGGCAAGCAGGCTGTCCAGGGCCGCCATCCAGGGGACGGTCAGGGACGCCGCCAGTGTCGCCACCAGCACGTACAGGACGGCGGCCCCACTCACCTGGCCGCGAAACGGCCAGAGCAGCCAGGTCAGGCCCGCCAGCATCAGGGGACCCGCACCGAGCCGCAGTACCGGCTCCATCCGCCCAACCACCGCCCGCCCCCCCGCCGGTCGCCCTCCTCCGCCATACCAGGCAACACCCCGATTATAAGGTCCGCGGAGCAATTCCTTGCGGCGGGGCGGCCGGTACCCCCAAGGCCCCGGGGGTGTGCCTGGGCCAAGGGCATCCGCCACGGAACGGTCAGCGTCGGCGGCGCTTGGGCGCCGGGCGCGCCAGGGTCGTCAGGCCCAGCGCCAGTCCGGCGAAGAGCGGCAGGTTGCCCGCAAAGCCGAAGACGAACTCCACGCCCCGCCCGGCGAGAGGGGGGATATTCCCCTTGGTGGTGGTGTTCAGCGCGGTGAGCACCCACCCCTGAGGCCAACCCAGCAGGATCCCCCAGGGGAAATTGGCCGCGACCAGCAGCAGCACCCAGGGCCACGGCGAGTCCTGCCGACGCAGGCCCAAGACCAGCGCCCACACGATCCCGGCGACGGCCAACGCGATCTCCAGACCCAGCGCCACCCAGCCCAATGCCGCCCACACGTTGCGTCCGCCTCCCCACGTGCTGCAGGGCCTACGCCAGGGGCACGGAAATCCCTTGGAGGGGATGCGCTTGAGCGAAAAGAAGCGACGGCTGGCATGGCGGAGCGCCCCGCGGCCGGTGCGGCGGCGGGAGATCCGGGATCAGTGGGGCCTGCGCATCGGCTGGGTGCGGTTCTGGCTGCGTGCGATCGCCCTGGGCGCGGGCCTGTGGGTGATCGCCGCCTCGCTGGGGCTGTGGCCACCGTTGCGCTTCCTGGTGCCGCTCTTCCTGCTGGCGGGCCTGTTCCTCATGCCTGCCGGTGGGCTCTTGGCGCTGGCCTCCTGGATCCTGCCGCTGCCGCACGAGCACCCCGCCCGCTGCCCCGGTTGCGGACACGAGGCGCGGGTGCTGCGACTGCCGCGGACGGTGGCGTTCACCTGCCCTTACTGCCACCGCAAAGGGGCGTTGCTGCGCGGCGAGATCCACCTGCCCGCGGAAGATGTGAAGGAGGGCCGCAGTTGATTCGCGTGGCCGTTGCCGGGGCCGGGTTCATGGGGACCGTGCACGCGACGCGCTGGGCCACGGAGTTGGGGGTCGGGGTGGTCGGAATCTTCTCCCGCAACCCCGAGCGTGCCGAGGCGTTGGCGGAACAGGTGCAGGCCCCGGCGTTCACCGATCTGGAGGAGTTCCTGGCGCTGCCGTGCGACGTGGTCGACATCTGCCTCCCCACCAACCGGCACGCGGCGATCGCCGTCCGGGCGATGGAGTCCGGCCGCCATGTCGTGTGCGAGAAACCCATGGCCCTCACGCTGGAAGACGCCGACCACATGCTGCGCGTAGCGACCGCCACCGGCCGGCTCCTGTTGGTCGCGCACGTCCTGCGCTTCTGGCCAGAATACGTCGAGGTGCGCCGCCTGGTGCGCTCGGGCGCCATCGGCCGCCCCACGTCCGTCCTCACCCAACGCCTGCAACAGGGCCCGGGAAGCTCGGAGGATCCATCCGGGCAGCGCGCCGTCAACGGCGGCCCCGTGGTCGATCTGCAGATCCACGACGACGACTTCCTGCTCTGGACGTTGGGCGCGCCCCGGCGGATCCTGGCGCGGGGCAGCGAACGGCACTTCTTCACGACCCTGGAGTTCGGCCAGTCCATCGCCATGGCGGAGGCGGCGTGCGACCTGCCGGCCGGCCATCCCTTCACCTCGACGGTGCGGGTGCGCGGCGAGGAGGGGATGCTCGAATACACCTTCTCCAGCGGCGGCACCCGCCCGGACAACGCCCCGCAGGAGGGCTCGGGCATCACCCTGCGGTTGGCGGGCCAGGCGCCGCGGACCCTGACGCTCCCGCCCACCGATCCGTACGCGGCGGAGATCCACCACTTCGCGGAGTGCCTGCGCACCGGGCAACCGAGCGCGCTGGTCTCCCCGGATGCCGCCATGCAGGCCCTCCGCCTCGCGCTGGCCGCGCGGCAGTCCCTGGACACGGCCCAGGACGTCGTGTTCCCGGCCTGAAAGCTGGCGGGGCTGGCACCCCACCGGGAATAAGCGGGCGGGGATTGGCCCCATCCTAGCCCATGGCTATTCGCGATCCCCGTGGCGGCACCAGGCTCCGGCCCCCGGCGGCAGGCGGCAAGCGGCGCTTCGCTCGCGCGCTGGACGCCGACGGCCTCACCATGCTGACCCTGGGTGGCGTGATGGGGTCCGGCCTGTTCCTGGCCAGCGGTCTGGCCATCCGCGCCGCGGGCACGGGGATCGTCCTGCTCTTCGCCGTCGGCCTGTTGGCGATGTCCCTGGAGATCACCGCCCTGGGTGAGATGTCCGCGGCGGACCCGGTGCCGGGCTCATTTCTCGTCTACTGCCGTCGGGTGCTGGGTCCCGGGTGGACCTTCGTCAGCGGCTGGATCTACTGGTTCTCCAGCGTGCTGACCATGTCCAGCGAGGTCACCGCGGCGGGAATCCTGACCCGGGTCTGGTTCAGCGGCGTGCCCCTGTGGATCTGGTCACTGCTCTATTCCGCCCTGATCGTGGGCGTCAACCTGGTGGGCGTGCGCAGCTTCGGCACCATCGAGGCGGGGATGGCCGTCATCAAGGTTGGCGCCGTCGTGGCGTTTGTCGCCCTGGGCGTGGCCTTCCTGGCGGGATGGCTACCGCGCGCCGCGGGCCCCGGAGGGGGACTGGCCGCGCTGGCGCACGCGTCGTCGTTCGCCCCCCACGGCATCCTGGTGATGTCCTCGGGCATGCTCCTGGTGCTGTTCGCCTACGCCGGCACCGGGGTCATCGGCATGGCGGCGGCGGAGACCCGCGATCCCGAACGCACCATCCCCGCCGCGGTTCGCGGCACGATCGTCCTGGTGGCGGTCATGTACCTGGGGAGTTCGGTCCTGTTGGTCACCATGCGCTCCTGGCTCGCCGCGCCCACGGCCTCCAGTCCCTTTGTGGCGGCTCTGACGGCCACCGGCCTGCCCCTTGTCGCCGGCATCATGAACCTGGTCCTGCTCTTCGCGGTGCTCTCCACCATGAACGCCGCGCTGTATGCCAACGTCCGCGTGCTGTACACGCTGGCCAAGGAGCACCAGGCCCCGGGATACCTGGGCCGGCTGAATCGCCACGGCGTCCCGGCCCTGGCCACGGCGGCCAGTGCCCTCCTGCTGGTGGGCACGATCGCCCTGGCGCTATTCCTGCCGCACAAGGCGTACACCTACCTGGTCACCGCCACCGGCTTCCAGGCAATGTTCATCTGGCTCATGGTGCTGGCCACCCACCTCCGCTACCGCCCATACCTGCTGCGCCAAGGCAAGGCCCTGCCCTACCGGCTCTGGGGCTACCCCTACACCACGATCTTCACCATGCTCATCGTGGTGGCGGCGCTGGGCGCGGCCCTGTTCGCGGGACTGGACGTCACCGGCTCGGTATGCGGGCTGATCGGGATCCTCCTGGCCGTGCTCGTCTGGGTCCTCGCCCGGGGACGACTGGGCGTCGCCATGGCGCAGGACCCCTCACCGCCCCAGGGCCGGTAGACGCTAGGCCCAATACCGTTCAGATAAGGCGCCACGGCGGTCTTCGGCGGCGCGGTGGAAGGTCGCCATCACCGGCCCAAAGGCCTTGCCGCTGAACCCCTCGGCAGCCCTCCCACCGAGCGATGGCCTTTCGCAGCGGCCGCTCGGCAACGCCAAACTAAGCGGTATTGACGCTAGGCCCCGGTCGGGGATGCGGCGGCCGCCTCGGCCTGGGCGATCACCTGGCGGGCCATGGCCGTGATCACGGCATCCTCCATGGGCGGGTTATGCAGGCCCGGACGCACGTCGCGGTAATAGCGTTCCAGAGGCAGTCGCCGGCTGAGCCCGGCCCCGCCGACCACCTTCATCGCCATATCCACCGTCGCCAGGGCCGCATCCATGACCACCAGTTTGCAGGCCGAGATAGCGTTGGTCATCTCGGGGCGGGCTGCGGGGTCGCGGTCCCAGCGGCGGGCCAGGGTGAACAGCAGATTGTAGGCGGGGAGGAGCTGGCGCTGCATCTCCCCCAGCTTGACCTGAACGTGCGGGACCTCCGCGATGCTCCCCTGTAGCGAATTGGGCCGGCGCCGCACCGCGAAGCCGGCGGCGAAGTCCGCAGCGGCACGCGCCACTCCCAGATAGACCGCGGGAATGTGCAGGTTCCAGCCGGCGGTCGCCCCGCCGCGCACCTCCGCGCCCCCGGCCCCGTCGCCGCCCTGGGGGGCCGGCTCCACCCGGGCTCCGGCCGGCACGCGCACGTCCTCCAGCACAAGGTCGTTGCTGCCGGTGGCGCGCATCCCCATCGCGTCCCAAGTCTCCTCGATGCGGAGGCCGGGACTGCCGGCCGGCACCAGGAAGGACGCGGTGCGCTCCACCCCCTCGGCGGCCGCGGAGACCACGAAGGTGCCCAGCGCCGGGGACATGGTCGTGAAGGTCTTGCGGCCACGCAGGACCCAGCCGCCGTCCACCGGCGTCGCCGTGGTCGTGGGTCTCCCGCCGCGGCTGGGGCTCCCGGTCGCCGGTTCGGACACGGCGCTGTTGATCAGCGTGCCGTCGGCGGCGGCCCGGAAGACGTCGGCGCGGGCCCCCTCAGGCCATGTCGGGTGATCGGCCTGGCGGCCGATGGTGAACAGGTGCCAGCCGACGGCGAGCGCGGTGGACCCGTCGCCCCGGGCCAGGCGTTCCTGCGCCAGCACCATGCTGAACACGCCGCCGCCCGCGCCGCCGAAGGCCTGCGGCACGGTGAGCCGGAGATACCCCGCCGCGCGCAGGTCGGAGATGTTCTCGTGCGGGAACGTGCCCTCGCGGTCGTGGGCGCCGGCCCGCTCGGCAAAGCGGTCGGCGAGCGTGCCGGCGCGCTCGAGCAGGTACCGTTCCTCCCGGCTTTCGCAGTAGAAGTCGTCAGGAAGAATCATGGCGCCACCCCTTTCGGCCCAGCCAGCCGGACCCAACCACTGGAGGGTAGCGCAGGAGCCGCGCCCCGGGCAAATGCGGCGACACCGCACAGGTGGCGCCACAGCCTTGACCTCCTCCCCACGGCTAAAGCCGGGGGATTCCCGGTCATCGCTCACCGGGGCTTCCTGCTTCTCCGAGGTCCGCCCACCCGTTTCCGGGTAGGGCTTACGTCCCCTCCCCAGGCAGACGCCGCCAGCCCGGCGGCCAGTGCCGCGAGCCCCGCATCCTTGATGTTCTGCGCCGCGTTCACGTCCCGGTCCAGGACGGCGCCGCACGCGGGACAGTCCCAGTGCC
>JAJZWQ010000137.1 GCA_021846605.1 Bacillota bacterium
TTGAGCCACCAGGCCCGGGCGAAGTAGCGCAGGAGCGACGCCAAGGCGGTCACCCCCCCTGGATGACCAGTTTGCGGACGGCGCGCGACCAGACCCAGGCGGCGGTCAGACCGAGGCCGGCCGTCCAGACGACCTGGCGCGCGAGGGCCTGCCAACCGGCTGTGCCCCCCAGGTGCCCCAGGTAGAACAGGATGGGCAGGTTGATCAGGCCCTGGAAGGGCAGAAACGCCGCCACGGCACCCAGGACACCCGGAAAGAAGGCCAGCGGCAGCGTCGAGCCAGACAGGAACTGAATTACGAACAGGCTGCCGCCGATCAGGCCGCGGCCTTCCTGGGTCCAAAAGCAGAGGCTGCCCAGCAGCAGCATCAGCACCCGCTCCAGCAGCGCCGCCAGGATGAGCGCCAGCACGAACTGAAACGCCTGCGGGCCAGCCGGGGGCAGCGGCCGCAGCAGGGGCACGCCCACCAGCCCGATCAGCGTCGCCGGAGTGTGAGCCCGGGGCACGGATGGAAGCCTGAGCGGGATATGCGCCCGGGGGGTTGCGGCAGGGCGATGTCTCCAGCGGCGGCCGCCATCTGGAGAACGATCTGGGCTCGCCCACACAGACGCCGAACCGCGGTCCCGGGTGGCCTGCCGCCACCACCCAAACGGGTCACGGTGTGGGCTGCCGGGCCGAAGTGGCTCTCCTTTGGCATGGCGCCTGGGGGCCGCCTGTCGACGCGGCGGGGACGCCCGTGCCAGAAGGTTCGATCCGTCATCCACTGGCCGGCGGTGCTGATATTGTTGATATGGCGGGCATTGCACATTCTTTACCCCGAGACATACAATGCCACTGGGCGATGGAGCACCGCCCGGCCCGAAGGCCAAACCGCCTGTGCGCTGATGGCTCCTGGCTTAAGGCCGGGGGCTTTTTTCGTCTCTTGACCGCGAGGGAGGAAGGGGGCGCGATCATGCAGGCAGATCACGCTCACGGCCCGAGTGATCGTCTGGTGGTGGCGGCCGGAACCTGTCCTGCCTGTGTGGCAGGGCGCGCTGCCGCCAGCCGGGTGGTGGCGGGGCTCGCCGCCGGTCAGGGGCCGTTGCCCGCCCTGTGTGCCCGGCACGGTCAGTCTTTCGGGCTACAGGCGCCGAGGGAGTGGCTGGAGCGGTTGGCGGCCAGGGAGGCGCGCAACTGGGTCGAGGGCCGTGTGCCACGGCGGATGGAACCCTGCCTGGCGTGCGAGACCGAACGGGCGGCGGCCGCGGCGGTTGCCGCCACCCTCGCCGGATCCCCAGAGGGCGAGAACTCGGATGTTTGCTGGCGCCATCTGCGGGCCGCTCTGGTCGCGGCGGGCCCGCACGCCGCCAGGACATCCCTGGCACGCGCCGTTCGTAGCCAGCTTGAGGCCCTGGCCGCCGAGCTGGAGCGGTATTCGCTGCTGCTGGACTATCATTATCGCGACCTGCCGCGCGGTCCGGAACAGGAAGCCTGGCGCCGTGCCCTGCTGCGTTTTGGGCCGCCCGAGTCGCTTGCCGCCATTCCGTCGGTGATGGCGAGCCGTCCGGTGCGGGTGCCGGACGGCGTGGACGATGTCGGCCGGGTCCACGCCTTATTCCTGCTCGGGCCCGGTGGATGTCCCGTCTGCGCACAGGCCCGTCGGGTCGCGGCGACACACCTGCGTTGGTTCTTGCTGGATAACTACAATAGCCTTGCGACCGTTCTAACCTTGCGCCGAGGAGGCTATTGCCCACCCCATGCCGGGTTGCTGTGGACGCTGCCGGTGGCCCAGCTGAGTGTCACCTTTGAAGCCTTGGTGGCGGCGGCTCTGGTGGACCTGCGGGCGGGTGTGCCGCCAGCCGAAACCGAAGGCTGTCCGGCGTGCCGGGCTGCCGATAATGCGGCGGTCGTGGCGGTGGCGGACCTGCGCGCCCTTTGGGGGGTCACCTGGGGCCGCGAGGCGCTGGCCGCCGGTCCGACCCTTTGCCGACCGCACGCGCTCTTGTGGTTGGACCGCTTGCACGGACAGGGATGGGCGGATGCGGCGCGCGTCTGGGCCGCTGCGCTGCAGCGATCGAGGGATCGCGGGCCAGCGGCCGTGGTCGATGCCCTGTGGGGCGGCCCGTCCGTTCCGTCTCCGCGGGACGTTCACCCGCGTGACGAGGCAATGGCGCACGGACGCAGGACGCCTGGGATCGCGGGAGGCGCGGATTGTGACGGGAATGGACGTGGTGTGGGTGGGAGATGAAGGGGCGCCGGGGGCTTGGCGCACGGCGGATGTCTGGCGGATCGCCATGTCGGCGTTCTGCGCCGATTTGGGTTATCAGGCGGTCCTGGCGGTCTTCCCACTCTTTTTGGTCCTGCGACTGCATGCGTCGGTGGCGCTCTTTGGGCTGGCCACCGCGGTCGCCTACGGGCCGGGTGCCCTGGCCGGCTACATCGGTGGCCGGGTGGGGGACCGGGTGGGACGCAAGCGCACGGCGGTGTGGGGCAACGCCTTCATACCGCTGCTGTCGCTGATCGGTCTGGCGGTGGCGCCGGTGGAGGCCGTCGCCCTCTTGGCCCTGGGCTGGTGGGCGCGCAACTTCCGGTCGGCCCCGCGGCGGGCCATGCTGACCGAGATCGTGGCGCCGGCCGACCGGGGCAAGGCGTTTGGCTTTCTGCATGCGCTGGACATCGGTGGCGGCACCCTGGCGGCGCTGTATGCGTTTGCGCTGGTGGCCCTGCTCGCGGCCCCCTACCGCCTGGTGCTGCTGCTCACCCTGGTTCCGCTGATCGCCTCGACCGTCGTGTTGGCGTTTGTGCGCGCCGGCAGGCGGCCGGCCGCCCCGTCCCCGGCTGCGGGTGAGGCGCCCCCGACCAAGGCCGGCGACATGGCGGTGTATCGGGGTGTGCTGGTGGCCACGGCGCTGTATGGTTTCAGTTCCTATAGCGCGGGTTTCCCGATCCTGACGGTGGCACAGGGGACGCACAGCCCTGCCCTGGGCGTGCTGTCCTACGTGCTGTTTCTCGGGGTGTCCGCCCTGACCGGCCTGTGGGCGGGGCGGCGGTGGGGGGACAGCGTGCGCGGGCTGGCGCTGGCCGGCTATGGAGCGGCCGCCCTGGGCTCGGCGGGGATCGCCCTCTCCTATGCCCTGCACCTTGGGGTCGCGGGGCTGTATGCGTCGATGGCGATCCTGGGCTTTGCGCTCGGGGTGGTGGAGACGCTGGAGCCGACCCTGATCGCCCGTTTGGCTCCGACGGCCAAGACCAGCGGCGGCATGGGCTCGCTGACCGCTTCCCGCAGCGTCGGACTGTTTGTCGCCAACATCGTGTTGGGCCTGCTGTATGCGCTGAGCCCCGTCTATTCGTACGTGTATGCCACGGCCGTGGCCGTTGCGGCCGTGGTCGTCCTGCTCGGGGTGCGGGCGCGCGTCGGGCGCCTGGCGGCCGCATGACGCGCCGGGCGCGTCGATTCCATCCGGTCCGGGCCGGGAGATGGGGTGCCCGTGCAGCCGTTTGAGGCATCGGCCACGTACCAGGATCTCCAGCGATTCCTCGACGAAGCGGGCTGCGCGGTCTGCCATGCCATGGCCCAGGCGGAGCGGCGCTATTTTGACGCCCTGCTGTATGAGAACGTCCTGTCTCCCCCGGTGCACCTGCGGCTGCGCGCCAGCAACGGCTTTTGCGGACGACATCTGGCGACCCTGGTCGCGTTGCGCGATCCCATGGCGACGGCGATCCTCTACGCCGGGGTGCTGGACGAACGGCGGCACTTGCTGGCGCAGTGGCGGCACGGACACCGCGCTCGGACCGCGGCCGCCGCGACGCAGTTGACGACGATCGGCCTGCGCTGCCCCGCCTGTGAGGCCGAAGACGAGGCCGGAAAGCGGTCCTGCGAGGTCTTGGCCGCCGGCCTGGAGACCGGAACCCTCCGTGCGGATTGGCAGCGGTCCACCGGATTGTGCTGGCCGCACTTCGTCCAGACGCGGGCGCTCTGCCATGCCGGCCGGCGTGTGCTGGACGACCACGAGTCCGAGGTGCTGGACCGCCTTGCCGCGGATGTGGATACCCTGGTCCGCAGCTTTGACTACCGCTGGCAGGGGGTGCGGACTTCCGCGGTCGAGGCGGCATGGCGCCGGGTGGTGGCGACGGTGGCCGGCCGCTTCCAGGGCGGCCTGCCGCATCCACTGCACCCGCAGCCCCCCAAGGACCGTCCGCGGGATGGAGGCCAGGAGGGCGCCCCGTAGGCCGTTGGGGTCGGCCGAACGCGGGACGATCGGGCGGGCGCGGCGCCACGGGTGGTCCGCCCTTCCCTCAGGAACAGGGGCGGCAAAGGGGTAGCCGCGACTGGACGAAGCGCACAAAGGCGTCGGCCGCTGGCGCTAGCCGCCGCGGGTGGTAGACGAGCACGACCCGGCGCA
The DNA here is from genome assembly GCA_021846605.1 of Bacillota bacterium. Next base: position 4,382 of record JAJZWQ010000137.1, read on the forward strand.
GCAGCGGCAGGTCGCGGAGGCGGACCGTCGCGATCCCGTGGGACTCGGCGTCCGCCAGAGCCAGCCCGGAGACGAAGCCGATGCCCTGTCCGGCCGCGACGGCCGAAAGCAGAGCCTGTGGGGTTGAGACCTCCAGCGCGACGCGGTGGGGGGGCAGGGCGGCGCCCGCGGCGGCGAGCACGCTGCGGACGGTGGCCTCGGTGCCGGAGCCCGGCTCACGGGTGACGAACACCTCGTCGGTGAGGTCCTGGGGCTCGACCTGGCCTCGGTTGGCCAGGGGGTGGCGCGCGGGGACGGCCAAGACGATTTCCTCTTCCGCGACCGCGATCGAGTGCAGCGTGCCGCCCCGTGGCGGTCGGCCGAGAAAGCCGACATCGCAGTGGCGGGTGCGCACGCACTCCTCGACGCTGTCCGAGTTCATGACGTGCATCTGAGCGCGCACACGGGCATGGTGGTGGCCGAACTCCGCCAGGAGGGCGGGTACGAGATGCTCGCCGGGGGTGGTGCTGGCCGCGACGTGCAGCACCCCGGTCAGGGGCGAGGCGGGCGACGCCGCGCGCAATTCGTCCCATTCGCGCAGGGTGCGCTCGGCGAAGTCCAGTACCATGAGGCCGTGGCGGGTCGGGGTGGCGGCCGGGCGGAGGCGCTCCATCAGGGGGATGCCCAATTCCTGTTCCAGGCGGCCGATGCGGCGACTGACCGCGGACTGGCTCAGGCCAAGGGCCTCCGCTGCCAGGGAGAAGCTTCCGCGCCGCGCCGTCTCGACTAAGGCGCGCAGGTCTTCGCTGTCCACCGCTTGCGCCCCCTCCGGCCGTCCCGCGTTCGGCTCCGCACCGTGGCTTCAGTATCGGGCGGCGTCGTCGCACGAGCAAGCCGATGGCCGGCAGGACGGCCCGGCTGGGCGGGGAAAGTTCTGAAATGGTCTGCAGTTTGCCGCGGGAAGGGTTGGTTTTTCATGGCCGTCCGGGTCACCGTTTGGAACGAGTTCCGCCACGAGAAGAAGAACGAACGGGTCCGGGCCGTCTACCCGCAGGGGATGCACGTTCCGATCGCCGAGGCGCTGCGCGCGGCCGGATACGAGGTGCGGACGGCCACGCTGGACGAGCCGGACCATGGCCTGACCGAAGAGGTGCTGGAGCAGACGGACGTGCTTACCTGGTGGGGGCACACGGCCCACGGTGAGGTGCGCGACGACGTCGTGGCCCGGGTTCAGCGCCGGGTGGTCGAAGGCGGTATGGGCCTCATCGTTTTGCACAGTGGGCACATGTCCAAGATCTTCCGTGCCCTGATGGGCACGACCTGCATGTTGAAGTGGCGGGAGGCGGCCGAGCGCGAGCGCCTGTGGCTGGTGGAGCCGGGCCATCCGATCGCGCGGGGTCTGCCGGAGTCGTTTGAGTTGGAGCACGTGGAGATGTATGGGGAGCGGTTCGACATCCCCGCGCCCGACGAGTTGGTCTTTGTGTCCTGGTTCCAGGGCGGCGAGGTCTTCCGCAGCGGCTGCTGCTTCCATCGCGGCCGTGGCCGCATCTTCTATTTCCGGCCTGGCCACGAGACCTTTCCCATCTACCACCACCCCATGATCCAGAAGGTCCTGGTCAACGGCGTCGCCTGGGCGGCCCCGGTGGGCGGCCCGGCGAACAACTTTGGCAACAAAAAGCCGTTGGAGGCCCTGCCGGACCGCTCCTGAGGTCGGTAGCCGCCTGCAGGGCGGGGGGCTGGCACGCATCGCCGGGCCCCCCGTCTCCGCCTGCGCGGCTACGCGGGCTGGGTCATCCTGTTTGACGAGGCTGAACTGGTCGGTCGCCTGGGCAGCGGGGGCGTGCCCGTGCCTGCGCCAACATGGGCCGGCTGGCGATGGATGGCATGGGGTGCGCGTACCTCCTGACGGTGTTTGCCGTGGCGAGCACCTTCTACATGGACGCCCTGCTGCGACGCCACGATGCGACGGCGGCGCCCGCCAGGTTGGATGCCCGCGGTGATGCCGAGGGCGCCGAGGCCTGCCGACGCGGCATTGCGTTGCTTCAGGGCGCGCAGCTGCTGGAGCCCCTCGGCGCGGCCGACTGGATCCATCTGCTCCAGGGATTGCTGGACGCGCATGAGCGGGCCTATGGCTGGTCCAGCGGGTTGACGGCGGATGCCTTCTGGGATGCGGTGCGCAAAGTTACGACCGAGACCGATACCAAGGTGCGCACGCGGTTGCGGCTTGCCGTTCAGTGGTTGGATTTGATGTATCAGCACGGGCATCCGCCCCACGTGCGCAGCATTCACGGTCTGCAGGAGGCGGATGTCTCGGAATGGGGCGCGCCGGAAGCGGACTTGGACGAACCGGCGTCGGATGCGGTGGCCGCCGCGGCCGATGACGAATGACAGGGCGTTCGGAAACGCGATCTCCGTGCGGCGGCGCCCAGGCCGGCAATACGGCGCGGAGCGCGGACGTCGCGCCCCGCGTCGCTTCCATCCCAGGAGCGGCGGCCCTGTGCCCTGGCCGCCTTCCGCGTGCCGCCGCTACCGTTTCACGGCCGGTGCGCGCAGGTGGACGGGGAGGTGGCGCAGACCGTGGATGAACCCGGGTGAGAACTCCAGGGACGCTGCGGGGGCCATCTCCAGGCCGCCGACGCGTCGGGCGAGTTCCTCCAAGACCACCCGTCCTTCGAGCCGGGCAAGCGGCGCACCGAGGCAGAAGTGGATCCCGTGCCCGAACGCGAGGTGCGGGTTGGGATCCCGCTCCAGATGGAACCGGTCGCCATCTGGGAATACCGCGGCGTCCCGATTGGCGGAGCCGATCCAGGCGATCACCCGCGCCCCCGGGGGTATGGTGCGGCCACCGAGTTCGATGGGCTGCACGGTGCGGCGTGCCATGGCCTGCACGGGTGAGCAATAGCGCAGGATCTCCTCCACGGCGGCCGGTATCCGTGCCGCATCCGAGCGCAGGGCGGCGAAGGCATCGGGGCGCTCGCTCAGCAGCCAGATTCCGTTGCCGATGAGGTGGGTGGTCGTGATGAAGCCCGCCAGCAGCAGCAGTTCGCAGAAGGCCCGCAATTCGTGCGGCCCCAGTCGCTTGCCGTCCACTTCGGCGTGCGCCAGATCGCTGATCACGTCTTTGGCCGGGTGGCGCCGCTTCGCTTCGATCAGCGGCGTGAAGTAGTCGTCCAACTCATCCTGCATCTTCCGCAGGCGTTCCTGAAAGGCCGCCGGATCCGGGTTGCCTGTGGCGGGATCCTGGCTGACGTTGAAGGTGTCGGCCCAGGCGCGAAAGCGAGGGATGTCCCGTGCTGGCAGACCGAGCAGCGTCGCAATTACCGTGATGGGCAGTGGTCCGGCCAGCTCCTGCATGATGTCGACGGCGCCGTTGCCGATGGCAGGGTCCAGCCGCTTCGCGGCCAGGTCGCGTATCAAGGGCTCCAGGCGTCCGATGGCCTTGGGGGTGAAGGTCCGCGTGACCAGACCCCGGAGTTTGGTGTGCACCGGGGGGTCGGTGGTGAGCACCGTTTGGCTCAGAAAGCCGCCGGGTTGGTCGGGTGCCGCCGCCTGGGCTCCGTGCGCAGCGCGGGGATCCAATTCCGGTTGGCGTGGCGGTTCGGGCCTGGCGAAGGCTGCTTCCGAGGAGAAGCCCGCGTGTTCGGTCAGCACACGGCGCACGTCGTCGTAGCGGAATACGCGCCAGACACCGCTTTCCTCGTCGACATGCACCGGTTGCTCCAGTCGCATCCGCTCGTAGTAGGTGTAGCGTTCCGGCTCGGTCGCGAACGATGGGAAGATGCGACCGAAGCCCTGACCCGCGCGTTCGTTCACGGCGCTGCCTCCCTGTCGTGCCCACTGCAGTATGACCGATCGGCCGCCGCCCCGGGGTCCCGTCCGCGCGACCCGTGATGGAACCGCTCCCTGTCCGGGGATGGGTTCCGAATCCTCGCCGTCGATCATGGCGCAGCCGTTTTGCCGGCATCCGGCGGTTGCGGGTTGCGCGCCGTTTAGTCGCCGTCGGCGGTGGCCGTCGCGTAGCCCGCCTGGCGCAAACGGCGCAGGACGTCGACCACATGCTCCCGGTCGCGGGTCTCCAGGGTGAGTTCCACGGCCGTTTCGCCCAACGGGACTCCGGCGCGCAGGCGGCTGTGCGCCACGCCGAGCACATTGGCGCCCGTGGCCGCGACGGCGGCGAGCAGTCGGGCCAGGGACCCCGGCCGATCGACGACGAGGGTAGAGATGGTCACATAGCGGCCGGCCCGCGCCAGGCCGCGACCGATGACGCGGCCGAG
>JAJZWQ010000138.1 GCA_021846605.1 Bacillota bacterium
CCCCCAAGGAGATTGCCGCCGTCCTCGGGGTGTCGGTGTCGCGCATCTCTCAGTTGCACAGCCGCGCCGTCCTGCGGCTGCGGGGCCAGATCGGGCACGCCCAGCGCAACCTGCTTTGAGCGCCCGTGGCGGCGCAACCCCGGACCGGTTCGTGGGCATCCTGCCGCGCAGGGCGCGCGCGGGGCGCCTGGGAGGGGGCGGGGACGTGCGGGACGGCAGCGGGGCGCGGCGGCGGCTCGCGGCGCGGCGACGGGCGTTGGAGCAGGCGTTGGCCGCACTGCGTCAGGGCGGTTTGGGTCAGAGCCAGGGAGAGGGGCTCTCCGAGCTTTCCAGCTACGACAACCATCCGGGCGATCTGGGGACCGAGACGTGGCAGCGCGGGCAGCAGGTCGGCCGCGCACAGGACCTGGAGCGCGACCTGGCGACGGTGGCCGAGGCGGAGGCCGCGCTCGATCGGGGGCGCTACGGCGTTTGCGGGCGCTGTGGGCGGACGATTCCGCGCGCGCGTTTGGCGGCCCGGCCGGAGGCCCTGACCTGCGTCGGCTGCCAGGAGGCCGCCGAGGCGGAGGCCGCCGCGCTCGGACCCCAGGGGCAGGCGCCGGCGCAGCCCCTGGGCGGTCAGGAGCGGCGGGCGGCGGGCGGCTTCGATCCGCAGGACGCCTGGCAGATGGTGGCGCAGTATGGGTCAAGCGGCGACACGCACTCCGGCGGGCCGGGCGGCGGCGTCGCGGATCTGGAGGAACCGGCCGGGCCCGATTGAACGCCCGGGCCGGCCGCCGCGCGTGCTACAATCCGTAAGCCGGGAGGGCGACAGGGGGGCGGCGCTTGCGGATCGGGCTCGTGGCGGCGGCGGTTTTCCTCGTCGATCTGCTGACCAAACAGTGGGTCTCCACGCACCTGCAGACGGGTCAGAGCATCCGGGTGATCCCCGGCCTGTTTTCGTTGACGTACGTGGACAACGCAGGTGCGGCCTTCGGCCTGCTGCAAAACCAGACCCTGCTGTTTATCGCCATCACGGTGGCGGTGGTCGCCCTGATCCTGACGTACGGCCGGCGGGCGGCGCGCCACCAGCCGCTGCTCGGTCTGGCCTTTGGGTTGCAGCTCGGCGGCGCCCTGGGCAATCTGCTGGACCGCCTGCTGTATGCGCGGGTGATCGACTTCCTGAATGTGCGCGGCTTCCCCTATGTGTTCAACGTTGCGGACAGCGCGATCGTGGTCGGCGGCATCCTCTTTGCCGTGGTGGCGCTGCGTGAGCCGGAGCCGCGGCCGGAGTCGGAGACACCGTCGGGGCGGCGGGGGGGTTGAGCACGCCGCCGGCCTTCCCCTGCCGCCTGGTGGCGGCCCGGGGCGCGGAGCGGCTTGACCGCTTTCTGACCGAGGCCCTGGGTGCGCCCGGGCTCTCGCGCACCGCGGTGCAGCGGGCGATCGCGATGGACATGGTGCGCGTGGACGGCAGGCCGGGGTCGGCCGGCCAGCGGCTGGCGGCCGGCGCGGTGGTCGAGGTCGGCGGGGTGCCGCGCGCCCCGGGGCCGTCCCTGGAGCCCGAGGCGATTCCCCTGCGCGTGGTGTATGAGGACGAACACCTGGCGGTGATCGACAAGCCGCGCGGGCTGGTGGTGCACCCGGCGGCGGGCAACCCGCGCGGCACGCTCGTCAACGCCCTGCTCGCCCGGTACGGGTCGTTGGAGGGCGTGGCGGCCGAGGACGCGGCGGCGGCCGGCCGCAACGCCCTGGAGTTCGGGGACGACGTGCGGCCCGGGATCGTCCATCGTCTGGACAAGGATACGACGGGTCTGCTGGTGGTGGCGCGGACGGCCGAGGCCGGGGCGGGTCTGCGGCTCCAGATCGGTCGGCACACCATGGTGCGGGAGTATTGGGCGCTGGTGCGCGGCAGCCCCCGGGAGCGCCTGCGCATTGACGCCCCCATCGGGCGCGCCCCCGACCGTCGGCGGATGGCGGTGGTTGCCGACGGTCGCCAGGCGTGCACCCACGTGCGCTGTCTGGAGCGGCTGGGCGGGCCCTCCGCCCCCTACACCCTCTGCGAGGTTCGACTGGAGACCGGCCGCACCCACCAGATCCGGGTGCATCTGGCCTTCTGCGGGTTTCCGGTCGCCGCCGATCCGCTTTACGGACGACCGGAGGCCGACCGCGCCGCGGGGTTGGAACTCCAGGGGCAGGCGCTGCACGCCTTCCGCCTGTCGTTCCGCCACCCGGTGACGGATCGGGCCCTGACCTTCGAGGCGCCGCCGCCGCCCGACTTTGCCCGGGTACTCGAGCACTTGCGCGCGGGCTGACTGCTGGGTGCGCTTTGGACCGACGGCGGCAGGATGGTGATCAGGACGGTGTCGGCGGTCGCAGCGAGGGCGTAGGGGAGACGGGCGGCAGAAAGGGCAGGGTCGACGCGGGTACCGGGTTCTGCGGCCCGTGGTTGGTCGCGCCTGTGGTGGCAGGAGCGCGACGCAGACGGACGTGGCGGCGGTGGCCGTAGCCGGCGCGGGGCGGAGGGTGGAGGCCGGGACGGGCGCACGCCGAACCGGGTCTGTGCAGGGAACCCGGTGGCCAACCGCGCCGTCCACAGCCGTGAAGCCCTCCTGATTCGGGCGAACCTCCGGCAGAGGTGGATGCGATGAAGTCCCGCCCAATCCGGGCGCTCTGGTGCCGCCGCTGGATGGCGGCGGCGACGTGCGCGGCGCTCGCGACCGTCGCTGCAGGGTGTGCGGCGACGCGTTTGCCGTACGACCGGGGGGCTGCCGCAGCGCGGGTCGCGTCGCCCGCGCCGTCTGCCACCCGATCCGCGCTGCGCGCACCGTCCGATGCCGCGAACGCATCCGCGTCCGCCACCACGGCGCCGGCCGCGTTACCCGTGACGGTCGGTCGGGCCGCCTCCATGACGGCGCCGCGCAACTACCTTCCGGCGGTGCATTTCACCGACGCCGCGTTTGCCACCAGCACCGACGGCTGGGCCAGTGGCGTGGTCGGCCTGGGCTGCAGCGGCGCCGGGAGCACCGCCACCGCCCAGGGCGGCGTTATCGAGTCAACGGTGGACGGCGGAACGACGTGGACGGTTCAATATCGGGGTCCGGATGCCGTACTCATGCTGACATTCGCCAATCGCTTGGACGGCTGGGCCCTGGCCGTGCCGGCGGACCGCATCCCGGCGTGCGGACCGCCGCCGTGGCCGGGCCAACTTGAACACCAGGTGCTTTTGGCCACCAAGGACGCGGGGCGCCGCTGGACCGTCGTCTCTGCGCATGCCGCCGGCATCGACGCCCTCTATTTCACCGGCGCGAACCAAGGCTTCGCCGGCCGTACCGGGTGCCGCGTCGGCGCATCCGGTGCCTCGGACGTCCCCGGGGTGTGCGGCGGCGCCCTGCTGCGCACCCTGGACGGGGGGCGTAGCTGGCTTCCGATCACCGCGGCGGATCCCATTGTCGCTCGTGCGACAGCCCCTGGCGTCCCTCCAGGTTCGTCGAACGTGTCCCTTCCGGTGGTCGCTCTGGCGCGGGGTGGCGGCGCCCTTTGGGCCCTGGAAGCCGGTTCTCCCCGTTCGGTGGGGCCCGGACGCCGGTCGGGCATCGCGCGCGTCGTCCGCAGCACCAACGGCGGGTTGTCCTGGTCCTTGGCCGGCACGCTTCCCCTACCGAACCGGGCGTCCACGGCCGGGGCCGTTGGCACACTCACCTTCGTCTCGCCGCGCAAGGGTTGGGCGAGTATCTATGTCCCAGGCACGTGCGGGATGGCCGACTGCAGTGTGAACGCCGTTTTCCGCACCGCCGACGGTGGCCGCAACTGGATCGCGGTAACAGCCGGCCAGCCAGAATGTAACGTCGCGGCCCCCGCCTTTGCGGCGTCGGAGACGGAAACCATCGTGGCCCGGGGGGTCAACCTCGCGGCGTGCGCAGGCCCCGCAACGACTCTGATGCGCTCGACCAACGGCGGTGCGACGTGGAGTCAGGCCACAACGTGGTCGGTGGAGTACCCACTTCACCTCCTTGTTGTTCCAGGCCGCGGCGCAGGCCTCTGGGCCGTGACGGGTTCGGCGCTCCTGCGTTCCGTGGACGGCGGTGTCGTCTGGAGCCAGGAACTGCCCGCTCCGGTCCCGACCGAGGCCGTCGACTTTCTCACCTCCGAGAACGGTTGGGGAGTCGGGACCGTCTCGCATCCCGGCGCGGTGTTGCGCACCACCAACGGCGGTCGCACCTGGTCGCTGGCGGCGTCTTTCCGGAACGTACACCTGTTTGGCATAAGCTTCGCCGGCGCACGCCACGGTTGGGTCTCTGGATCGACGCCCGCCTGGGACCCGCAGTCTGGCACGGGGGTGCTCTTGCACACCTCGGATCGAGGCCGCACGTGGGCGGGGGTCGTACCGAGCAGCGGCGTGGGAATCGCCAGGGCATCAAGCAAGATGCCGACGCGGCGCGGAACCCTGGGTCCAGGGGGAGGGGCGCCGACCCCGATGAGCGGCATCCCGAACACGGCGGCCATCCGCTTCTCGTCCGCGCGCTCCGGCACGCTCATCGGCCTGGGGGCCCTCTCCGCCTGCTATTCCGGCTGCCCGCCCGCGGACTTGTTCAGAACCGGCGATGGTGGTACCCGGTGGTCTTCGGCCGGCACCGTGCCGAATCCAGGCGGCCTGTTCGCGGTCGACATCGGCGCGGCGGGTCGAGTCTGGGGCATGTGGCGGGGGCCGGCGAACTGCGGCCCGCTGCTGCGCGAACACTCCGCAGCGCCATCCGGCTGGAGGGTCCTGGGTTGCCTGTCGGGCCTCTCGTTCGTGGGCAATCCGGCCCTCGCCTTTCCCACGGCACAAAGCGGCTTCGCCATCCTCCCGCAGGTCCTGAGTCCCGCCGTCCCGGGCCAGCGGCCAGCAGTCATACGGCCCATGCTCCTGCGGACCGCCGACGGCGGCCGATCGTGGACCGCAGACCCGCTGCCCTTGGCGCCCGGCGCATGGTTCGGTAGCCATCTCTTCTTCCTGAATCCCACCCACGGCTGGCTCCTGAGCGGCGGCGCGGTTTGGGTGACCACCGACGGCGGCCGCGACTGGACCGGGGCCGCCCCCTGAGCAGGTCTTGGTGCACACGAGCGCATCGTCGTTTCACGACCACTTTCGAGCGTGTATGGCCCTGAGGGCCTGGCCACCCCGGAAGGGACCGGGGCAATGAAGCGCTTGCTGGTCCAGCAGCGGTGTCGCGAGCTTTGCACCGTCGCTTGGAGGCGGTTCTCGCTCCCCCGCGGCCCCCCCTTGCGTTGAGCCACGGGGGGGGGCCGCGGTCCGTTGGAACACGTTAGCTGGACCGCTTCTTCTGCAGGCGCATGACCTCCGTTCGAACGCGGGCCACACCATCGGCTCCCACGATCTCCGCGAGGAACGGGATACCGTATCCCTCTCCCTCACATGCGGCCCGGAGCAGCCCCAGCAGCAGATGCTCGGGCTCCACCTCATGGGGCACCGCAGCCGCGTCAGGCCCCTTCACAACCTGACCGAGGCTTTGCGCCGCCTCCATGGCGAATTTGCCGATCACATCGCGGAACTCAACCGACGGCTCCGTGTGCTGCGGCTGCGGAGGATCCGCGCGGGCCGCAGCCGCATCTGCCTTCGCCGCCAGAGCGTCCACGTCCACCCCGACGCCCTGCAGCGCGGCCATGGCCAGGGGCGGCCGCTCGCGGAGCAGGGCCAGAAGCAAATGAACCGGCCGCTGTATCGCCCGGTTCCGCTCCTTGGCCTCAGCCTGGGCTCTGCGGTAGACGCTGCCGGTCGCATCCGAGACCCTTGTGTATGAGCCACTGGTAGTCACGGTCACGTCGCTGAGCGCCTGGCGCGCCTCGCGGATCGCGGCCACGGGCGCGCGCAGGGCCTCGATGCGCGCGGCCTCGCGCTGCAAGGCGCGGTCCACACACCAGGCCACCGCCAGGCTCCGACTCCGCACCACACCGGACTCCACGAGCAGGTCGATCGCCGTCACCGCGTCGCCGCGCAGCCGAGTCATCACGGGGGTGCTCGCCACCTCGGGTCGCTGCTCGCAGGTAGCGTCCCCTCGGCCCGGACCTACTCGGATAACCGTGCTGCTGCCGGTGCGCATGTTCTGTTCACTCAGCCACTTCTTCGTCCCGCAGTGCACGGAAACGCGCAACGCCGTCTCCGGGCCGCCCTGCCGCCGCGCAACCTCTTGTAACGCGGCCTGGTGCGCGTCCAGGAAAGCGTCGAGCGTACCGTCCTCGTCTCCATCCTGTACCGGCAGATCCATGATGATGAGGCCCCCAGCCCCGTCCTCGTCCAACTCGACCGCGATTTCGCCCAGTCTCACACCCGCCACGGCCTTCCGGAACGCCGCGTCAACGGATCGCCGCTTCTCCACTTACACCGCCCCCCTTACCGTTTGAACCGTACTGCCATACACCATTACATCGCAAGTGCGGCGGTGTTCGTATCCCGATGGCCCAAGCCGCACCGCGACGAGCGTCCATCCCGCCCCGGGTCCGAACAGCCCTGCAAATAGGGCCACAGGACCACAGGACCACTGAGATGTCCGGCGCAAGTTTTGGCCGCCAGGTGTACGGCTGCTCACTCAGCCGGAGGGGAACCTATGGACGGGGAGGTTGGAGGGGCGGCTTGTCGGGGACGGTCGGTGAGCGGTGGCTCGTTGGGCGCCGCGGGGAATGTGCGGGCCGGGGGGGCGGGGGCCCGAGAGGTGGGGGGCTGTTCTCGGGCGGATGGGTGTACAGATCCACGACGGCGCTGCGTTTCTCCGCGAACGCTGAGTCATTGCTGCACTGCTTGCTGACCTCGATCCCCTCGATCGGCGCTACCGTGAGACCCTGGCCACCCCGAATCACCTCGGTCCCCGCCTTGTAGGAGCAGGTCCGCCACCGCCCGAATCACGCCCAACTCCATGACTTCCTCGGCGTTGCCGCCCCTGTGCAGGCTGACAAGGTGGTTCGCTTGCCAGGCCGCCGCCGCCGCCGCAACGTGCTTTGGATCGCATCGCTCTTGCCGGCGTTGTCGATGCCGGCCGAGAAGCCCCACTCGGAGAGCCCGGTTTGACCGTCGCGCCCCAGATCGGGGAGCCCTTGTGCAGGTCGAACTTGCCCACGCCGGCGACGTGGGGCGTAACGGGGGCGGGTGCGCGCGACTCCGCGCCCGCGCGGCACGCGGCGACTGCAGGGTCGGTGCCGGCACCTTGGCCCCGGCCCGTTCGATGGCGTCGATCTGCTGGTCGGCCAACGCGCATCCGGTCGCCACCGAGGTCCGGCGCTGCTTCGCACCTGGGCCGGCATACCTGCCGGACCCAGGTGCTGAAGAACCCAGCAGCAGCGTTTGCCTCTGCACCCGCGGGCGCTCCCGCTTGGGGATCAGGCACGGGCCACGGCTTCTCGCACGTAATCGACCGAGCGGCGCACATCCTCCAGCATGCTGCGCGACGGAACCATTCCCCCGGGGTGCCAGAGTTCCAGAGTCATCCAGCCACGGTAGCCGCCCTTCACCAGTCCGCGGACCACCGAACCGACATCCAGATCTCCCTCCAGGAGGTCCTCGGTCGGAACGCCTCCCCGCTGGTTGCGCAGGTGCAGTGCCACAATGCGCTTGCCGTGCACGGCCGCCAGTTCCGGCACGTCGAGGCCCGCCACGTGCGCCCAGCCGATATCCAGGCACAATCCGACCCTGCCGTCAGGGCAATCGAGCACCGCCCGCAGTTCACCCAACGCCAGGTCGCGCTCGCTGCAGTGGTTGTGCAAGGCCAGGCGCAGTCCGGTCCCGGCCAGGCGGTCGCTGATCGCGCCGAGGTCGGCGCTCAACTGGCGGACACGATCGGGATCGCGCAGCCACGATTTGCCCAGCCCCTCACGGGCATTGGTGTTGACGACCATCTCCGTCGCCCCGGCCGCGGCCAGGCGCGCGGCAAACGGCAGCACCCGCTCCTGCATCGTGTCCGCGTCGATTCCCCAGCCCAGCGGCAGGCCCAGGTATCCCCCCGAGACCCTGAGCCCACGGGCGTCCAGGACAGCGCGCACCTCAGGGACGGGATCGATCTCGACCGCGTCGAGACCGGCCGTTGCGCAATCGTCCAGCACTTCCGCCGTGTTGCGCCGCACTCCGTCCCGGCGGTAGCGCTGCTCCCATCCGAACAGGGTCGTCGACAGGCCCCGGATCATGCCGTCTTCCCTCCCCTTCCCACGTTCGGTCGCGGGCGGTACCCCCCCTGGCACGGGGGGCCTGTGGGGCTCCGTCCCAAGACCGCACGCACCCGACGCTCACCGGTTTGCCGCTTCCACCGGGGCCCAGCCGCCCCCGGTGGCCAACGACCGCTCCGCCGCCAGTGTGACGGACAACGTCTGCGCCGCGTCCCCGGTACGTGGAACGGATCAGACCGCCGTCGCCGGTCTCCACGGCCCGGAGGAACGACAGCACCACGTCGTCGAAGGGGTCGTTGTACCCGCCGCGCGTAGGGCAGTTCCAGCGCCACGGGTTTGGCGACGAAGAGATGCCTGGTTAGAAAAATGTGTACAAACCGATCTCTCGGCCTTCCACACCGTCCGCCCGACCAGGTTTTCGCCCCTTTCGGCCTTGTATTTACCCCTTGCGGGGCT
>JAJZWQ010000139.1 GCA_021846605.1 Bacillota bacterium
CCGCGCGCAGCGCCTCCACGGTATACGGATGACCCGACCGCAGCAGGTCCCACAGCAGCGCCTCGTGCTTGCGCGGTACCCACAGCCGGCCCTCGACCCGCGGCGCATCGCGGTACGTGTCGCGCTCTTGGCGCTTGCCTTGGCGCACATACGTGCTGTGGCCGGTCTTCTCACTCAGGTGGGAGATCGCCGCCGCGAGCGTCAATTGTGGCACGTAGGGAAACCTGCTCATACCTACCTTATCGGCGCGGTTTGCGCGGCGTTTCGGGTAGCTGCTTCAACCTCCCCCCACGCTGGAAGGACGCCGTCCCTGCCCAGCAGGTAGCAGCCTGGATGGGGCGAAGACCCAGATGCGAGTAGGGCTACTGGTTCAAGGGCGGGCTGGCGGAATGAGCGGCATGTGCGCGCGCGAACTGCCGTATTACGGCGATGTCCGGGCGGGTCGTGCACAGGAGCGCAGGTGCTTCCTGGACTGGCTGGCCGGGCCTGCGGGCGACGGCGCGGCTTTGCTGTACGTGTCTGGACGGTCGGGGTCGGGCAAGAGCGCTGTCCTGGCGGAGTGGGCGGACCTCGGTCGGGCCGCCGGTCGTGTCGTGGTGGTCGGCCTCCCCGACGGCGCCCCCCCCGCAGGTGCCGCCGGCGGTGCGGCGCTTTGTTTTCTGGACCTGCCGCCCGAGTCCGGCAAGGCCGCCGTCCTGCTGCGGGACGCCGGCGTTGCGTTGGGGCGGGGTTGGGCCATGGTCTCCGCTGGCCGGCTTCGGCCTGAGTTCGTCTGCGCGGCGGCCGGCGTACCCGAGTCGGCCTTTCAGGCCCTCACGCTCGGCAATCTCAGCCCCGACGCCGCGGCCGACTGGTTGCGCGCCGGGGGTCTGAACCAGCCGGCGCACGTGGCAGAAGTCCTCGCCCTGACCGCCGGAAACCCTGCGGCCCTGCACGCCGCCGCGCGGATCCTGCGCGCTGCGGGCGGCGGCCCTCTGGAAGGCCTGCCAGAGTGGCCCCTGGCCAGGCGCGGGCTGGCCGCGCGCGTCCTGGCCGAGGTGCCGCCACGCCTGCACGAGACCCTGGATGCGTGCAGCGTGGTGTACCGCTTCGATCAGGGGACCTTGGCTGCCGTCGGCGGCCCGCGGGCGACGGCAGCCTTCGGGCACCTCTGTGAGCTGTCGTGCGTGGCGCCCCTGCGGGAGGGACTGACCCTGCAGCCGGAGGCCCGCCGCATCCTTGGCGCGGACCTCCGTTGGCGGCATCCGGAACGCTGGCACACCCTGCGCGAACGGGCGCGAGCCCACCTGCGGCAACGCTTCCACAGCGCCGCGGCCGGGGAGCGTCTGGACCTGATCGCCGACCAGGTGTTCCTGGTCGAGCAGCCTGAGGTTCAGGCGCTTGTCTTTGGGGACGAGGCGCCGGAGGCGGTTCGGATTTCGCCCGCGGACCGCGATGTGTGGGAATCGGTCGTCGCCCTCTGGCGCGATTGGTGCTTGCGGCTTGGATGGGAGCGGCTGCCGCCCGGCGAGGGGGAGGCGTTGCGGCGGACGCTTGGCCATCCCGGCACTCAACTGCGCGTGGCGCGTGACCGGGGTGGCGGCGTGGTCGGTTTCAGCACCGTTGTCCCGGTCTGCCGGGACTCGCTTCACGTGCTGCGCCAGTTGCCCGCAAGCGCCGAACTGCTGGAGGCGTTCTTGAGCCGTCGGCCATTGGCCGAATTACCTGTCACGGCACGGGCGGGCGGCGCCTATTTCATCCACCATCTTGTGGCGGTCGGCGATCAGCCGGGTGCGGCGCGCGGGGCGTTGCTCCGCGACGTCTTGGGACTCCTGGCGCTCGGCGGTACGTACCTCGCGTTGACCGGTCTGCCTGAGTACCAAGGGTTATGGGCGGCGCTCGGCTTCACTCGGGTGCCCTTGGTCAGGGGTGTTGGTCCGGGCTCGGACCGGCCGGTGGAGGGGTTTGTGCTCGACCTGTCGCACTGCGGTAGCGAAGCGTGGCTGGCAGCCGTTCAGAGCGGCGTTCCCCTCCGGTCCACCCCGGAGCCGGACTGGACCGACCGCGCTCTGCAAGAAGCGTTGGCCCGGTGGCACGACGACGCGCGGTTGGGTGCGTCGGCGTTGGTGCGCCAGTTGCGGCTCGGCAACGGTGGTCCGCCGCTGTCCGACCTCGCAGCGGTGCGGCGCGAGGTGATCGCGGCGTTCGATCGGGTTCGGACCGCCGCTGGCGCAACGGAGCGCGCTGCCTACCAGGCCTTGGAGCTGGCCTACCTCACTCCCCGACCGGGGCTTGGCCATCGCCACGCGGCGGCCCAACTCGGGGTGTCCCGTTCGACGTTCTACCGCCTCGTGCGCCGTGCCGTCCATGGCTTGGGGCAGGAGTTGTTGCGCCGGGACTCGGGAGGGTGAGCAGGCGGTGACCGTTGCGGCCCGGTGGTCTGGCGAGGCGAGACCGGGTGGGGCTGGCCGATCCCGAGACGGCGAATGGGAACAAGCGCCAGCGCGTCACGCCACGGCGGCGGCCCTTCGACGGTGCCTGCGGGGGGCTGCCGGCTGGGGGGGGCGAGCCGACTTTGGGTGGTCCAGCCCCGCGGGCGTCCTTGGATGTCGCCCTGGTGCGGCGGTTGCTGGCGTCCCAGTTCCCACATTGGGCGGACCTGCCCGCCCAGCCGGTTCCCTCCGCGGGGGCGAATAACGCCATCTTCCGACTGGGTCCGCACATGGCCGTGCGGTTGCCGCGCCTGTCTTGCGCGGTGGCGCAACTGGAAAAGGAGCAACGCTGGTTGCCGTGGCTCGCTCCGCGGCTGCCCCTGGCTGTCCCGGTACTGCTTGCCAAGGGGGAACCGGCCGCAGACTATCCGTGGCCATGGTCCGTGTGCCGATGGCTGGACGGTGAGCCAGCCATCGCCGTACCTGTCACGGACCTCTCGGCAGCAGCCGCCACGCCGGGCGCGTTTGTGGCCGCCCTGCAGGGTGTCCCTTCGGTTGACGGGCCCGCGGCGGGCAGCGCCACCGGCGGCCGCGGCCTGCCCCTGGCCGTGCTGGATGCGCAGGTGCACGCGGCGATCGGGGTCTTAGGTGGCACGCTCGACGCCGGGGTTCTCGCCGCGGCTTGGGGGGCACGCCTGCAGGCGCCGGGGTGGCGAGGCGCACCCGTCTGGTTCCACGGTGACCTCCATGCTGAGAATCTGCTGGTCGAACATGGCCGCCTGTGCGCGGTTATCGATTTCGGCCTGACGGGCGTCGGGGATCCCGCGTGCGACCTGAGCGTGGCGGGGTCGGTTTTTTCCGCGGCTGCCCGAGGGGTGTTCCGGCGTTTGGTCGGCGCGGATGATGCCACCTGGGCCCGCGGGCGCGGGTGGGCCCTGGCCCTGGCGGTGATCGCCTTGGCCCACTACCGCCATCGGGGCGACCGGCTCGCCAGCGTCTCCCGTCGAACGGTGGGCGAGGTGCTGGTCGACCACGCCAGGGAGTCGTAACTGCGGGAGCGATAGCGTCGTCCGCAGGGGGCGCCGCTGGTCCCGGAGGTGGGAGGCCCATAGCGCAACGGCCCTCGGGAGGATGTGCTGGCCGTGGGGAGCGCAGGCGCCGCGGCGGCGTGTCTACCCCCTTCGGCGCGAAGGTCGACACCTTTTCGGCAGGAACTCGTCTGGCCTGGGTTCGGGGACGCCTTCAGACTGGATCCAGGAGCGGGGGTGTCGATTCCCCCGCGGTAAAGGGGGCGGGGCCGATGGCGGATCCGGCGGGTCTCGAGAAGTTGCAGGCGGATCTTCGGTCGCTCAAACAGAACAAGGCAGGCGACGATCCCTTTTGGGCACGGGCCCAGGCCGACCCGCGGGCCGCGCTGGATGCGGTTGGGGTGTCCATTCCGTCCGGCGTGCATGTGGTCGTGGGACAGCCACAAAGCGGCGCGGAGATTGCTGTGAAGTCTTCGGAAGAGTTCCAGGACGAGCTGAACGAGGAACAGTTGGCCGGTGTGACGGGCGGCTTGACGATCATCATCAAGATCTTTTGATCGACTGAGATGGCACGGTTGTCAAGGCACGGCGGCCGCGCCACCTCCCGCCGAGGGCGGCGACGCCCCTCCCCTGAGGGCGCCCGGCATGGAAGGCGGGCATGGAAGGCGGGCTGCGGCGCGGGGCCGTCGCGAATGGCCGGGCCGGGACCTCCGCGTTGCCGGAAGGTACGCGTCGCCGCCCGTGGGGAGGGCCGGCTCGATCCCGACTTGAGTGGTGCGAGCGAGCGGCGCGGTCGCTCCAGGGTGGCGGGTGGGTCCGTTGGTCCGTTTGAATGAAGGCCTTTGTGCGGAGGTGTTCGCGATGGCAGACGCACGGCGGGCGATGGCGCGGGTGATGGCCTTGGCACAGTTCGACCCCGCATTTCGCGCGGCGCTGGTGGCGAACCCCCGAGCCGCGCTCGTCGCTCGCGGCGTGCCGGTGCCGGAGGGTGTCGAGATCCGGGTGGTGGAGAGCACGGAGACCGTGATGTACCTCGCGTTGCCCCCGCAGGGGGTCGTCCCGTCGGAGCCGCTCGGCGAGGAGCGTCTCGAAGCGATCGCCGGGGGCCTTGAGGGTTGCGGGGCCGGCGAAGGCGGATTCTGCTTTCCGTGATCGATGCCGGTGGTCGCGGCGGCTGACCACGCTGCGCGGGGCCGTAGTCGCGGCTGGTGGGTCAAGCGGTGGGTTGGCCCGGTGCGCCGTCGCCGCGGGCGCTTCTGGGCCTCGCCCCCGTTTGTTCGCCGGGCTTGGCCTGCGCAGGGCCGTCGCGTCCGGGCGGGTGCCGGAGGTTGTGCAGGCGGGGTTGGTCGCAGATCGGTCGTCGCTGGTGATGCGCTTTGCGGCGAAGTAGTACGGGATGCGTGACGGGCGCAGGGCGCGCGCGGCGGCCAAGCCCGTTCTCGTGGAGACGAGGTGCATACCGTTGGGGGGCAGAAGGCCAAGGGGTAACGACGCCGACCGGATGCGCGCCTTCCAACGGGCGCGGGTTGCTGCGGCGCCCACGGGCGCTCGGCACCCGGACCAGCGGCGGCGTGGCCAAGAGACTTGGGCCGAAACCAAGGCCTGGCTTTCCAGGCTGGTTTGCACACATTTTCATAATCAGGTGAAACGCGCTTGATCTCCGTGCCGATGTTCAATCCGCGCTACCGCGCCTACACCCTGCCCGAGGGCGTAGTGCTGTTGGGCGAGTCCGAGACCATGCTGCTGCGCGGCCGTGCCTATGTGGCGATCGCTCCGTTGGTCGATGGCCGCCGCAGCCGCACGGAGATCGTAGCCCGCGTGGGCGGCGTGGCCTCGGCCGACACCATTCGCGAGGCCTTCGACCGGATGGAGCGGCACCGTTACATCGTCGAGGCCGTCCCGCCCGGCGTCGTGCTCTCTGCGGCCGAGCGGTTTTGGCAGTCCCAGGGGGTGGATCGCGACGAGGCGCGTGCCCGGGTCGGCGCCCTGGCCGTACACGTGGAGACGCTGGGCGGTATCGATGCCGAGCCGTGTCGAACGGCCCTGCGGGGGGCGGGCCTGCGCCTCGGCGAACCGGGGGATGCCGGCCTGACCGTCCTGCTCACCGACGACTATGCACGCGCGGAATTGGCGGCGCATAACGCCGAATTCCTCCGGTGGGCGCGTCCCTGGCTGCTCGCCCGACCCGTGGGGGAGACGGTCTGGCTCGGCCCGCTCTTTCTGCCGGGGACCACGGGCTGCTGGGAGTGCCTGCGCCAGCGGCTGGAGCTCCACCGTCGTGTCGACGGACTGCTGCGCAGGCGGCTCGGGGACACCGCTGCGCTGGCGCCCGCAGCCGTGGAACTGCCCCCTGGCGCGGGCGCGATCTACCAGTTGCTCGCGGCCAGCATCCTGCGTTGGGTGGTCCAGGGAGGGCATCCCGGTGTCACAGGCCGCGTCGTGACGCTGTCGCTCTTGACCCTCGAAACGCGCACGCACGTCCTGACGCGTCTGCCCCAGTGCCCGGCCTGTGGGGACCCCGCACGCTGGACCCGGGCGCCGGAGCCCTTTGTCCCCGTGGCCGTGGCGGCACCGGCCCTGGATGACGGGGGTACCCGCAGCCTGCGGCCAGAGGCATTTATCACCAAGGTGGAGCCGCACATCAGCCCGGTCACCGGGATCGTGCCCGAGCTGATACGGATCGGCGATCCCGCCAGCCCTGCACCCGTGTACAGCGCCGGTTACAATCTCGCGTTTATGTGCGACGACTTGCAGACGTTCCGCCTGCACCTGCGGCGCAACGCGGCCGGAAAGGGGTCCAGCGACGTCCAGGCGAGGGCCAGCGCACTGGGTGAGGCGATCGAGCGCCATTCCGGCGTGTTCCAGGGCTACGAGCCCATCCGGTGGAGTCGGTACCAGGACATTCGGGAGGACGCGGTCCATCCCCAGCTCCTTACGGGATTCAGTGCGCTTCAGTATGCCGGGCGCCAGACGGGTGACGCGCGCAGGCCCACCAGGAGCTACGTGCCGCCCCCGCTTGACGAGGGGGCGCGTGTGGCGTGGAGCCCCGTGTGGTCCCTGACGCAACACCGGGTGAAGTATGTTCCTACGGCGTTTTGCTACTATGGCTTCCCCGCGGGCCCGGAGGCGGCCGGGTCCTGCTGCATTGCGGACTCCAATGGCTGTGCGTGCGGCGCGACACGCGAGGAAGCGTTCGTGCAAGGGCTGCTGGAGCTTGTCGAACGCGACGCGGTCGCCATCTGGTGGTACAACCGGTTGCGGCGACCTGGGATCGACCTGGATGCCGTCGCGGACCCGCACGTGGCTGCGATGGCGGAACACCTGCTGCGGTTGGGCCTCCGATTGTGGGCCCTCGATCTGACCACCGACATTGGCATCCCGGTGGTTGCGGCGGTCGGCGCGCCGGTGCGGGAGGGAGACGGCGCCGTGGCCATCGGCCTAGCCGCGCACTTCGACGTCCGGATCGCCCTCCGCCGTGCCGTGAACGAGTGCGGTCAGATGGTGGCGGCCTTCGATCTTCTGCGCCGGACCGAGGGCCTGCACGACGACCCGACCGTCCAGTGGCTTGAGGCGTTCACCCAGGCGCGGGAACCGTACCTGCAGCCCGATCCTCGGGCGGGGCACGGACCCCAACGTACGGGACCCGGCCCGTGCGACGGGCGGGATGCCATCGCGGAACTTCAGGGGCGGTTGGAGGCTCTGGGTCTGGAGGTCCTGATCCTGGACCAGACGCGCCCAGACCTGGACATCCCGGTCGTCAAGGCGGTCGTGCCTGGACTGCGCCACTTCTGGCCGCGGTTCGGTCCCGGGCGGCTGTACGAGGTGCCGGTGCGGATGGGCTGGTTGAGCGCCGCCGTATCCGAACAGGGGTTGAATCCGCTGCCCATGGTGTTGTAGCACGTATTTCGCACGTCGCTGCCGCACCCCACGAAAATCCCCGGTAGGCGGTGGTGGGCACATAATAGCGGGCCGGCGCGCAGGTCGGAACGGCCGTTCTCGGTATGGACGGGCGGCGTTTGCCGGCGCGCAGGCGTGTGGGGGGATGCTCCTCCACGGACTCACGCTCGCCAGGCGTGGCCACTCGCAGCGGCCACCCAGGGCCGGTCGCTGTGGGGGAGCATCAGGCTCCAGTCAAGCCGGCGCCCGTGTCCTCGCTGCGGTGACCGTACGTCTATGCGGAGCCTACCAGATGTTCATGCTCCGTGGCGCTCGGCACGGGCATGGGGGACTGCTCAGGGATGTTCTCGGGCAGGCAGGCGCGCGGTGGCGGTTGCGGGTAACCGCGCAGGTCCACTCGGGCCCCCGCCGAAATGGCCGTCGCAGTGAAGGGCACAGAACATAGAGACGGTTCTATGGATAGGCCCTAAGTCGAAGTTACGCCGGCAAAAACGATTGTTTTGCCTGTCGCTGCGCCATTTCTTGGCCCTGCACTCCCGGTAAGTGTAGACAGTAAAAGTGGGCAGTTCCCTAGACGCCAGACTTCGACTCATCTGGCGACCGGGGTCCCGGAACCGTTGTGCAAACGGGGCCGTGGATGCGGTCACGGCTCCAGGGCGAAGCGAAGGGGCCGACCTGGGCATCGCGGCGCGTGGGGTGGGTTGGCGTTGATGATGGTGACGACGGCGTGCATGGCGGCGGCGTAGCGCGGCAGGTGCGGGCGCTGGAAGACGATCCAGTCCGCGTCTGCGGCGTGGACGTAGCGGCCAGGGGTCTTCAGTAGGGCACGTAGCGCCTTGGCCTGCTCGCGGTAGTCGGGCAAGGCGGCGGCTACGTGGTCGTGCAGTTGCAGCCGTAGGTGATAGGCGGCGGCGCGCAGGACAGGAAAGAGCAGGCCCCGTCCGGGTTGCAGTTGGCTGGTGGCACGGCGGCCGAGGGAGCCGTAGGCCACGGTTGTAGGGACTCGGGCCAGGCGGCGGGTCAGACGGGTGACCTGACCCCGCAACGTGCCGAGCCTCCGGCGTTGGCGTGCGGCTGCGTCGGGTCGGCGCGGGGTGGGTTTGTTCATGGCGCGCCGCAACTGGGCGATGCGCTCGCTCAAGCGGGTGCGCAGGCGCCGGGCCTCGGGGTTGGGCACGGGGGTCTGAGCACAGGATTCGTGGGCATAGCCGTTCGTC
>JAJZWQ010000140.1:0-296 GCA_021846605.1 Bacillota bacterium
CCACTGCACCAGCAAGAGCAGCGTGCGCCAGGCCGAAGGCACCGGGCGCGGGATGGCCATGGAGAACCTGCAGGGCATCCGCCCCCGGATAACGGCTCGCAAGGCCCACCGGCGCACGCTGCACTCCTGGAGCTTCGCGCCACTGCCAGCCTTCATCGCGTACAAGGCGGCGAGGTCGGGCGTTCCTGTTGTTCTCGTCGACCCTCGCCATACGTCTTCGGCCTGCCCTTCCTGTGGCCTGGTGGACCGGCGCAACCGCCCGTCCCAGGCCATCTTCCGGTGTGTGGACTGCGGCT
>JAJZWQ010000140.1:306-8563 GCA_021846605.1 Bacillota bacterium
CGGCTTTTGGTGGGCCAGCAGACCACATCGCGGCGATCAACATCGGTCGCCGGGGCGCCGTCATGCGCCCGCACGCGCCCGCGCCAGCGGGGTGATTGGCAAGCCCCCGGCTTTAGCCGTGAGGTCATGACTGCCGCACGTTGACCGCCACCCAGGTGCCGTCGACCAGTTGATACAGGTGGACGATGTAGGTCGTGGTACCCAGCGTGACCTGCGCCTGGACCTGATGGCCGTCCTCCGTCCCCAGGCGGGCGCCCCGGTGGGCCCCCGGGGCCGGGCCACGGCCGCGCTGGGTGGCCCACGCCTGCGCGGCCGCCGCGGCAACCGCCGGGGCGGCCGCCGGACGGGCGCTCAGGTCCTCCGCCTCCAGACTCCCGGTGGTGAGTTGCCAACCGCCAGACGCGGCGGTCACGGTATACAGGCCGGAGGCGAAGCCCAGACAACTGGCCGCGCACTGGGCGCCGGCGCGGGTCAGGATGCGTACCTCCACAAAGACGCGGACTTCGTGGGGTGATCCCGGCGGCGAGCCCGCGGAGACCACCGCCAGCAGGTCAAGGCTCCGGAGCGCCGACCAGTCGGCGCCGAACTGGGCAAAGGGCTGGCGGTCGCGCCAGCCCGGGGTCAGGAGCGCATAGGCGCGGGCGAATTCCGCCGGGGCCTGGTCGGGCGCGGTGGTCGAACCCTCCGGGCCCTGGTGCGGTGGTGCGGCGGTGTTCGGCTCGGCGTGCAGCGCGAGGCTGATCTGCCAGAAGAAGGCACTGAGGGTCTGCACCGGCGTGGACGGATGCGCGGGAATCGTCGCCGGCGGCAGCAGGGCGGGGCGCGCCAGGTCGGGCGTGGCCCGCGGCGGATGCTCGGCGGCGCCCACCGGCAGCCAACTGGCGGCCGCCATCACCACCAACGTGCCCAGCGCCCACAGTGCGCGGCGGCCCCGCAAGGCTGTCCCCCCATTGCCGCATGCTGGGCTCCCCTATGCGAGAAAGGCGCTGCGGAGAACCGGCCGGGGAGCGGGGAATTTCCCCGAACGGGCAGCGGATCGTGCAGGAATCGATCCAGCCGCGTCCAACAATAATCGGCCAGGAGGCAAGAGGGATTGGCGCGTCCACGCGCGCTCTTCCGTTGGTCGGCGGGCGGCGTCGCACTGGCAGGGGACAGGGTTGCGTCAGGTCTTATTTGTGCATTGCCAGCCAGCGCCATGTCCTTGCCAACGGTTGCTTTCTTGCGTCGAGAAGGGGGTTGGCTGGGATGGCGGTGCTGGGGGAAGACGGCCCCGCAGATGGTCTGGTGTTGCCCCGGCGCAGCGCATTGCGTTTGGTGGCCGGGGCCGCGGTGGTCGTCGGGGGAAGCAGCCTGCTTGAGGCGTGCGGGACCAAGCCCATCACGGTTCCAGGCGCGGTGGCCACCAAGGGCGGCTCCAGCGTCACGGTTTCCTCGGCGAACCCCAAGAGCGCCAGCACCATGGTGGCGTCCACGGCCAGCGGCGTGAACCTTGTGGCCACCGGCACCTCGATCAACGGTACCTCCGATGATTTCAGCTATTACTTCGTGCAGGCCAGCGGCAAAGGCACCTGGTCGTGCCAGATCGCGCTGCAGCCGCACGCCAGCGGGGACGGAGGGTATGGGCAGGCGGGGATCGTGGCCCGAGCCAGCGGCGCGCCAGGCTCGCCGACCATCGCCGTGCTGTCCACGACGGGGAACGGGGTGATCCTGCGCTGGCGGGATACCCTGAACGGCGCAATGAATCAGTGGCCCACGCCCATCGCCATCGGAGCCAATGCGCCGACGACGGCCGGAGGTACCCCGCAACTCTGGCTGCAGTTATCCATGACCGCGCCGGGCGTGTTCGCGCCCTCGTATTCCCAAGATGGCAAGACCTGGGCCAATGAGGGTGTCAGCCGCACCATGAGCTTCGGCACCAGCACCTTCCTGATCGGTCTGGCGGCGTGTGCCCACGCCAGCACGGACGTCGTCGACCAGTTCACGAATCTCTCGGGCTTCAAGGGGCAATTCTATTACCTGGACGTGAACCCCGCGAACAGCACCAGTACCAGCAGCAGCAGCAGCAGCAGCAAATCCTCCAGTTCGTAGAGGGGCCGGGCGCCCCGGTCCACCGGATAGCATCAGGCCAGGCCGCTCCGCCAACGCGGTGCGGCCTTTTGGCGTTCGGCGGGCATCCCCGCCGGCGCGGGCGCACCCGCCCACAGCGCCTCCCCCCGCAGCCCCCCGACCACCCCGCTTCCGCGCCGCCCCCGCCCCGCGTCGACGACGACCAGGAGGCCTGTTCAGCGCGGTCGAGGGGCAATCCCGCCCGCCGGGCATATCTCGTCCACCCCCGCCGTAGAGATGGACCAGCCTACCGGGACACGCCCGGGCGGGGGAGGAGAGCGCCGTGCGAGGGCCGGACGGACGCGACGTGGTGGCCGAGGCCCTGGCCTTTCTGCCCGATCGCCTCCGCGGGGCGCTGACGCGCTGCGCCGCCGGGCGCGACGGCGTTGTCTGGCTGGAGATCCGCTTTGCGGCCGGTGGCCCGCTGGGCGTCGTCAGCGACCGCGGGGACCTCTGGGTGGGCGCGCAGGGGTGGGCCGCCGATCACGAGGGGGCCCTCCGCGCCACCGTCCAGGACGTCGAGCAGACCGTGCAGTTGGTGACCCGCGGTTCCCTCTACGCGTGGGAGCGGGAACTGGCCGAAGGCTTCTGCACCCTCCCCGGCGGCCACCGGGTGGGCCTGGCCGGCCGCGCCCGCACCGACGGCGGCCGTGTCGTGGGCCAGTCCGGATTCACCGGGGTCAACCTCCGCCTGGCGCGGGCGGTCACGGGCGCCGCCGACGGGATCCTCCACCGACTGGGCCGCGGCTGGACGAGCGCCCTCATCTTCGGGCCGCCAGGAGCGGGCAAGACCACCGTGCTGCGGGACCTGTGCCGGCAGGTCAGCCAGGGGCGTCCGGAGGTCGGGCTGGCGCCGCGCCGCGTGGTGGTGATCGACGAGCGCGGCGAGTTGGCCGCCTGCGTGGACGGTCGGCCCCAGTTCGATCTGGGGCCGCGCACAGACGTCCTGGACGCCTGGCCCAAGCGCCACGGTCTGGTCGCCGCCCTGCGGGCCCTCGGGCCCCAGGTGCTGGCCTGCGACGAGCTGGGCGGGGCGGGGGACGCCATGGCCGTGGCCGAGGCCTCCCGCTGCGGGGTCGCGGTCATCGCCACCGTCCACGCCGGCTGTGCCGACGACCTGCGGCACCGGCCGGCGCTGGCGGGGCTCCTCCAAACGGGTGCCTTCCCCCGAGCGGTACAACTGCGCGCGGACCGGACGGTGGGCGAGTGCGTCAGCCTAGTGCCACAGGCGGCCGTTGCTGGCGGGAGACGGCCATGCCTGGGGGCCTGACGTGGCTGGCCGGAGCGGCGGTGCTGGCCGCGGGCGGCGGTTGGGGCGCCCTGGTGTCGCGCCAACTCACCCGGCGTCCCCTGGACCTGGCGGCGGCCGCCGCGGGGTTGGAGGTCTTGCGCACCGAGATCGCCTACGCCCGCGCCCCCTTGCCGCAGGCCCTGCGCCGGGCCGCGGCGGGATCCTCGGGACCCGCGGCCGGGCTGATGCGGGAGGTGGCGGCCGGGTTGGACTCTGGCCAGCAGGCGGACCCGGGGGAGGCCTGGGCGCGGGCTTTGGCGACCGCGGACGGCCGCTCGGCCTGGACCGACGCCGACGTGGCCGCCCTGGAACGCCTCGGACATGCCCTGGGCCGCTCCGACGCCGGCGAGCAGATCCGCCACATCGCCCTGTGTGTGGAACGGCTGCGGCAACTGGAGGCGGAGGCCCGCGCCGGCGCCGACCGGCAGGGCCGGATGTGGCGGTACCTGGGGCTCCTGTTGGGCGCCGCGCTGGTGCTGATGGCGCGCTGAGGGACGGAGGGATGGGCGGTGAGCACAGACATCATCTGGCAGATCGCGGGGATCGGCATCCTGGTGGTGGTGGTGCACGCCGTGCTCAAACAGGCGGGCCGCGACGAGTTGGCCTCCCTGGTGACGATGGCGGCGGTGGCCGTCGTCCTGTGGCGGGTCATCAGCGTGCTCAACCAGCTCTTCCAGGCGGTCCGCTCCGTCTTCCAACTGTAGGGAGGGGGGTGGGGGCGTGTCCGCGGTGGCGCTGGCCGGCTTCGCGCTGGTCGCGGTGGTGGCGCTCGTCGTCCTGCGGACGGCCCGGCCCGAGTTGGCCACCATCCTGGCGCTGGCCGTCACGGCCGCGATCTTCGCCGACGGCCGCGATCTTCGCCGCCATCCTGCCGGAGATCGTCCGCATCGTGCAGTTGCTGCGGGACCTGGCCAACCAGGGGGGAGTGGCACCCGACTACCTGGGCACCGTGCTCCGGATCGTCGGGGTGGCCTACCTGACGGAGTTCGGGGCGCAGGTGGCGCGGGACGCCGGCGAGGGGGCCGTGGCCTCCAAGGTCGAGTTGGGAGGGAAGGTGCTGGTGCTGACCATGGCCCTGCCCATCCTCCTGGGGATCCTCCAACTGGTCGTCCACCTGTTGACCTGACGGCTCCGGGGAAAGGGGGAGGGCATGGTGCGGACGGCATCCTGGCTGGCGACGCTCCTGGTCCTGTGCGCCCTCGTGGCGGGCGGCCGGCCCGCCCTGGCCGCCACGGCGCCGCTCGCCCCCCCGCCGGCGGCCAGCGCGACCGCGACCAGCGGAACCCAACCGACCCCGGCGCAGTTGGCGGGTCAGGAACTGGCCAAGATGGACACCGGCACCATCGCCCAGTTCGTGGACGAGGCGGGGCAGTCCCTGCCCGGCGCCGGGTTCAGCTGGGCCAGCCTGGGCGAGGTCCTGCACGGCAAGGGCGTGCTGACGCACCCCGAGCGGATCTTCTCCGCGCTGGGGGACCTCTTCCTGGGGGAGTTGCGCGGCAATCTCGGGTTGTTGGGACGGCTCCTGGTGCTGGTGGTCCTGACCGCGGTGCTGCGCCAACTGCACGGGGCCTTCGAGGGGGAGGCCATCGGCCGCGTGGCCGATGCGGCGGTTTTCCTGGCCCTGGGCCTGATCTGCCTGGCCGGGTTTCGCTCCGCAGTCGTCGTGGCCCGCGGCACGGTCCAGAACCTGGGATCTTTCATGCTGGCGCTCCTGCCCGCGCTGGTGGGCCTTCTGGCCGCGACGGGCTCGGTAGCCACCGCCGGGCTGATCCACCCCGCGCTGGTGGCGGCGGTCACAGGCGTCGGGCTGCTGGTGCAGGCCGTGATCCTGCCGTTGGTGGTCCTGGCCGCCGTACTGGACATCGTGAGCGCCTTCTCGCCCGAGTTTCGCCTGACGCGGCTGGCGGCGCTGATGCGCCAGGTGGGGATGAGCCTGTTGGGCCTGGCCTCCACCGTGTTCCTGGGGGTCGTGGCCGTGGAGGGGATCGCCGGCTCGGTAACGGACGGCGTGGCGCTGCGCACCGGCAAGTTCGCGGTCCGCACCCTGGTCCCCGTGGTCGGGGGCATGCTGGCGGACACCGCCGAGTTGGTCCTGACCTCAGGGCTCCTCCTCCGTTCGGGCCTGGGTCTGGTGGGACTGGTGGCGGTGGCCCTGTTGGTGGTGGTGCCGGTGCTCAAGCTGCTCGCCCTCTCCCTGATCTACCGCGGCGCCGCCGCCCTGGCCCAGCCTGTCGGCGGGGACGGCGTGGCCGCGGTGTTGGGCGGGGTGGGCTCCGCGGTGGTGCTGCTCACCGCCGCCGTCACGGTGGTGGGCCTGATGTGCTTTCTCTCGCTGGCGGTCCTGGTGGGGGCCGGCGGGGCCGCACTGGCCGGCAAGTGAGGGGGGGACGGCATGCTGCGCCTGGACGACTGGGTCCGCCAGTTGGCGGCCCTGGTGCTGCTGGCCGGGATCGCCGAGTTGCTGCTGCCCACCGGCCGCATGAAGGCGTACGCCCGGTCGCTGCTCGGGCTCCTGGTCCTGCTGGGGTTGCTCCAACCCCTGGTGGCGCTGCTGCGGGGGCAGATCTCCCTGGAACTGCCCCCGGTGGCGGCAGCGACCGGGGCCCCGGGAGACGGGGGGACCATGCAGGCGGCCGGGCACGCCTACGAAGGGCTCGTGGCGGGGCAGGTGGTGCACATCGCCGACCAGGTCGCGGGGGTGCAGTCGGCGTCGGCGACAGTGACGTTCGCCGCAGACATGCGGACGCCGGTGGGGGCCCAGGTGCAGATCGCGGCGACCACCGTGGGGATGGACGCCGGCCGGACTCTGGAGACGCACGTGCAGTCCGCGGTGGCGGCCGGGCTGGGCCTGCCCCCGGCGGACGTGACGGTCCAGGCGTGGTAGGGGGGACTGCCGATGGTCGGGGACGGGGACGGCGGGGGAGGTTTCCGCGTTCCGCAGGTGGTGGGCGGCACCTGGCCGCGCTGGTTCAACTTCAAGCCCGCCCAGTGGCGGACAGCGGTCTGGCTGGCCGTGGCGGGGGTGGCGGGGCTGGTCATCCTGGCGGCGCGGCCGCACGCCGGGACCGGCAGCCCATCGGGGGGGCTGCTCCCACCGGCGTCGGACACCAGCAACGCGTCGGCCGGAGGCTCGCCAGGGTCCAGCGCGAGCGTCCAGGTCGCCCAGGCCCTGCTGGACACCCAACTGGCGGCCGTGCTGGAGAAGGTCGCGGGGGCCGGTCAGGTGACCGTGCGCGTCGACCTGGCCTCGGGCACGCAGTCCGTGTATGCCACCGACACCCAGGACAGCTCGACGACCACGCAGCAGACGCCGTCCAGCGGCGGGACGCAGACCAACACCCAACAGTCCAGTTCCCACCAGGTGGTGCTGGCCGGCAGCACCCCCGTGGTGGCGGCGCGCCAGGCGCCGGTGGTCACCGGGTTGCTGGTGGTCGCCACGGGCGCCCAGAGCGCGGTGGTGGCCTCCGAACTGGCGGCGGCGGCACAGGCGGCGACCGGGGTGCCGCTCTATCGGGTCACAGTCCTTCCCGGGGGAGGGGGAACGGGGCATGACGCAGCAACGCAGGCTGGCTAACTTCGCGCTCCTGGTGGTGATCGTGGGCGCCGGGGCGTATTTCGTATCCAGGTACTGGGCGCAGGTGGCCGACTCGGTCCCGGCCACGACGGTCCTGAGGGGCTCCGGCAGCGCGGGGCGGACCAGCGGGGGTGCCGGCACGTCGGCGGCATCCTCCACGACGGCGCAGGTACGCCGCGGCGCGGCGGCATCCTCGACCGCCGCGGCGAGGGCGCCGAGCGCCACCGGGACCTCGTCGACGTCCACCACCTCGGTGTCGGTCCCCTCGTCGACGTCCGCGACGATCTCGGCGGTGAACGCCCTGGCGGCGGCGCAGTTGCGGCGCTCGCAGGCCGAGAGCCGCGAAATCGACCAGTTGCGCGGCGTGGCCACAGACACGTCGGTCAACGCCACGGTCCGGGCCCAGGCCGAGGAGCAGCTCGTCCAGCTCGAGCAGTTCCAGGAGGAGGAGTCCCTGGCGGAGGTCGTCCTGAGCGCCAAGGGCTTGGCCGACGCGGTGGTGCTGCTGCACGCCGGGGGCGCCACGGTGCTGGTGCCCAACGGGCCCTTCGACGCGCAGAAAGCCGCCATGGTCGCCCAGGCCGTGGCCAGCGTGGCCGGGCTGGACCCCTCGCAGGTGCAGATCGTCCCGACCGCCTGAGGCGGGGTCCCGCCCGGGCCAAGGCGCCCGGGCGGGACCTCGGCGCGTCAGAACCACCCGCGGCGTTGGAAGAAGGTCAGGAAGACCGCGACGGCCAGCACCTCGCTGCTGATCCCGAACAGCCAGAAGGGGACGGGGCCGGTGATGTGCTGGACCAAGACGCTGAAGTTCTGGCCGAAGAACCCCGTGATAAAGGTCAGGGGCAGGAAGATGGTGGCGATGATGGTCAGTTGCTTGGAGACCTCGTTCTGGCGGTTGGCCGTGACCGCCAACTGCACGTCCAGGGCGCTGTTGGCCATATCGCGCGTGGCGTCGACCTGGTCGACCACCCGCACCGCGTGGTCGTAGACGTCCCGAAAATAGGACTTCTGCGCCTCCGGATACAGGGCCAGGTCCCCCCCCCGCACCACGGGCGCCAGCACGTCGCGCACCCCGGGATGTGGCGCCGGAGGGTGGCCCGGCCTGGACGTGCTATTGGCCTGGCGCCAAGGGACCGTAAAGGGAAGCCATGGATCCCTATGTTTGAGACACCCAGACCGCGCCGCCAGGGGCTCCACTGCCAGGGCCGCCTGTGGGTCTGGGTGATCGGAACAGCAACCGCCAGCCCAACCCGGCGCTGAGATGCGGGCGGTTGTGGCGGGTGCTC
>JAJZWQ010000141.1 GCA_021846605.1 Bacillota bacterium
GTCGGCTCCATCGCGGCGTCCGGGCGGGGCCCGCTTCCCTGCGGCCACTCCAAGGGGGTATCCGCCGCGGTGCTGGCGTCGGCGGTACCATGCCGGACCTTCATGGCCTCGGCCGCTTCCGGGCCGATACCGAGGGCGGCGCCGACATCCCGGCTGACATGCGCCCCCCCCAGCGGGATCACTGCGGAACCGACGGGCTCGCCGGCGACAAAGACGGTGACCTGTGTGGCCTCGGCACCCAAGTCCGCGACGACGACCCCCACCTGCCGCTCGGCGTCACTCAGCACGGCCTCGGCAGCGGCCAGCCCGCTCAGCGCGAACTCCTCGACCGGGACCCCGGCCGCGCCCGCGGCCTTCCAGAGGTTGCTCAGCACCGTCTCCTGGCACGCCACCAGGTGCGCGCTGACGGCGACGTGTTCGGCGGTGATCCCCAGGGGCTGGCTACATCCCTCATAACCGTCGACCTGGTAATCCAAGGGGATGCTGTGGACCACCTGGTAATTTCCCGGCAACTCCGCGTCGCGTACCTCGCGCATCAGGCGAGCAACATGGACCTCCTCCACCTCCTGCGGTCCGTCGAGGCGGATCTCCGCCTGGCGGGTGCAGGACCATACCTCGCCCCCGGCCGATCCGAGCGTGAGGCCCGATACCGTGAGCCGGGCAGCACGCCGGGCTCTGGCCACAGCAGCTGCCATCGCCGCGGCCGCCTGGGGGATGTCCACCACCGCGCCGCGACGGATCCCCGCGGCAGGTGCGCGGCCCACTCCCAGCACCCGCAGCCCGGACTCCTCCGGCTGGGCCACGGCGGCGACGATCTTACTGCTGCCCACATCCAGGACAGCCACCGCATGGGTCTCCCGTTGCCCTCGCATACCCTCGGCCCTCCCGCCAAAGCCGCTCGGGCCGAGTGTTCTGGGCGGCGCCGGGGTCCTGCCCGGCCTGCGCCCGTACATTCACCCCGCCCCGCGCAGTTCCTTTCGAGTTGTCCCATTGCCCGAACGCACTCACCCTGAAGTAACGACACCGTTCACGTGCAGCGGCGGGCTACCGGGTTTCAGGGTCAGCGCGGGCGTCGCCACCGCCGCGAGGTCGATCGACGCCACATCGGACTGCTGGGCGCCCAGGGACTGGAGGATGCCCAGCAGGATCGCGGTCTTGTGGCGCGCGTCCAGGCCGTCGCCGTAGTTGACGGGGATGCCGCCGCTGGTCAGCACCGTCACCTGACCGGTCCCGTTCAGGCTGATCGTGCCAGCCGTGCTGGCCACGGCCCCCCCCAGGGACTGCGCCACATGCACCCCCAGTTGGACCGCCGCCGAGCGCAGCGTATCTCCCGGGGCCACCGTTCCCAACTGATCCCCGACGACCGCGGCGATCGGGATGCCCAGCCCCGGTACGGTCACGGGCCCCTTGCCACCGGGATCCGGCAGCGCCCGCAGCACCACGCCCGCGCGATCCAGTTCCCAGAGGGTGGTTCCCTGCAGCACGCCGACCACCGGCACGTGCTCGCGAATGGTGATCGAGAGCGTGCCGGTGCCCAGATAGCGGACGCGGGCGCTGGCGATCAGGGGATCGCGCACCAACCGTCGCGCCAACGTCCAGGGCCGCAGTTGCCAGGTGTAGACCCCGGCGGGGAGCTGCAGGTCGGCGCGCACCTCGGCCGCCGAGGCCTGCTCCAGCCCACTGATCACCAGGTGGCGCAACTGGAACGGCCGCGAATGCAACACCACAGTGGCGAGCGCCACGGCCGCCGCCACCACCACGAGGCCCAGTAGGCGCCGCCGCGTTCGCCCGGGCGGCGCGGCGCGGTCCGCGGCCGCTGGGGCACGCCGCGACCAAGCCCGCTCCGCACGGCGTCGCGCCGCTCCCCGCCTTGCCGGGATGCCGCTGTCCACGATCACCTCTCGCCTCGCATAGCTCTGGCCCCTGCGGGACCACCCTAGGATGACGGCTCGATGTTGGAGGGAACCGGCCGATGAACGCTCAGGCTCGGGTCAACTTCGTCGCACTGGCGAGCGTCCCCTTCGTCATGGTGCTCTCCAACTCCATGATCATCCCAGTGCTCCCGGCCATCCAGACCGCGCTGCACCGGTCGCTCTTCCAGGTCGGGCTGCTCATCACCGCCTTCTCCCTGGCCGCGGGGTTGGTCATCCCGGTCGGCGGGTACCTGTCGGATCGATACGGCCGCAAGCTGGTCATCGTGCCCAGCCTGATCGTCTTCGGTCTTGGCGGCCTGCTGTGCGGCGTTGCGCCCCTCTGGTTCCCCCACTCGACGTACACCGTGCTGATGGTGGGACGGGTCATCCAGGGCGTGGGCGCCGGCGGCACCTACCAAGTCGCGATGGCGCTGGCCGGTGACATCTTCAAGTCCCGGGTGCGCAGCAAGGTCCTGGGAATGCTGGAGGCCAGCAACGGCCTGGGCAAGGTGGTCAGCCCGATCATGGGGGCCGCGGCCATGATGCTGATCTGGTTCGCCCCCTTCTACATCTACCCCGTCATCGCCGCGGCGGCGGCGGTCCTGGTCTGGCGCCTGGTCCGTGAGCCGGAGGGCTCCAGAACGGACCGGCCGCTGGGGGGCTTCATCCGGGGGCTGGGCAAGGTGTTCCGCACGCGCGGCCTCTCGCTGGCGGCCTGCTTCTTGGCGGGCGCCCTGGCGCTGTTCTTCCTGTTCGGTATCCTGAGCTACTACTCGGACGTGCTGGAACAACGCCAGCACATCCAGGGGGTCACCCGCGGACTGGTGATCGCCATCCCCGTCGCCGTGATGGCCCTCACCTCGTACCTGTCCGGGCTGTTCCTGGTGCAGCGCCTGCAGCGCCTGGCCAAGTTGACCGTGGTCGTGGGTTTGTGCTGCGTGGCCGGATCCTTTGTCGTCATGTTCTTTGTGCATCGGGCCGTCGTACCCTTCACGGCCGCCATCAGCCTGATGGGGTTCGGCAACGGCGCACTGCTGCCCTCGCTGAATACCATGATCACGTCCGCCACCGCCAGCCGGGAGCGGGGGACCGTGACCGCGCTGTACGGAACGGTGCGGTTCATGGGGGCCGCCTTCGGCCCGCCCGCCTTCGACAAGGCGGTCAAGGTCGGCCCGTGGCTCACCTACCTGGGAGCAGCCGCTCTGGCCCTGGCGGCGGTGGTGGTCGCCTGGGTCTGGATCCGCCAGGACCAGATGCTGCAATCGCTGGGTCAGGACACTCCGCAGAAGTCCAAGCGGTCCCCCAGCCTCCGACTGGATCCCCAACCAGACCGCGAGGGCGGTCTGCGCTGAGGCGGGCGCCTCAGCGCAGGTGTGCCACGATGGCCTCGGCAAACGCCGACGTCGGTACGACCTCGGCCTGGGGGTTTCCCCGCGCCAGGTCGTACGTCACCCGCCCCGCCGCGATCGCCGCCTCCAGGCCGACCACGATGGCGTCGGCCGCCTCCTGCCATCCCAGATACTCGAGCATCATGACGCCGGACAGCAGCACGGACCCCGGGTTGACCCGATCCAGGTTCGCATACTTGGGCGCCGTCCCGTGGGTGGCCTCGAAGACCGCGTAGCCGTCCCCGATGTTGGCTCCGGGCGCCATACCGATCCCGCCCACGATGGCTGCGGCGGCGTCGGACAGGTAGTCCCCGTTCAGATTGGGCGCCGCCAGTACCGAGTGTTCGCGCGGCCGCAGCAGCAGATGCTGGAACATGATGTCGGCGATGGAGTCCTGGATCAGGAGCTTGCCCTCGGGGACGTGCCCCCCGTGCTGCTCCAGCACCTCCGCCCAGGTCACCACCTGGTCGCGGAACTCCGTGACGGCCAGCCGGTACCCCCAGTCGCGGAACGCGCCCTCGGTGTATTTCATGATGTTGCCCTTGTGCACCAGGGTGACGCTGGGCCGATGATGCGACAGCGCGTACTCGATGGCCTTGCGCACCAGGCGCTCCGTGCCGAAGCGGCTGATGGGTTTGACCCCCAGGCCCGAGTCCTCGCGCACCTTGACGCCCAAGCGCTCCCGCAGGAAAGCCCGCACGGCCGCGGCATCCTCGCTGTCTGCGGGCCACTCGATGCCGGCGTAGATGTCCTCCACGTTCTCGCGGAAGATGACGATGTCCAGGTCCTGGGGCCGCAGGCACGGGCTGGGTACACCCTGGAAATACCGCACCGGACGAACGCAGGCGTACAGGTCCATCAGTTGGCGCAGGGTGACGTTCAGGCTGCGGAAGCCGCCGCCGATCGGCGTGGTCAGCGGGCCCTTGATCGCCACACGATGCTGGCGGATGGTCTCGACCGTCTCCTCGGGGAGGAGTTTGCCCGTGGCCGCCAGCGCCTTCTCCCCGGCCAGCACCTCCAGCCAGGCGATGCGCCGCCGACCGCCGTAGGCGCGGGCCACCGCGGCGTTGAGCACGCGCACGGCGCCGCGCCAGATGTCGGGGCCGGTGCCGTCGCCCTCGATAAAGGGAATGATGGGCACATCGGGAACCTGCAGCCGTCCGTGCTCGAAGCGAATGCGCTCCGGCTGGCCCTGGGCCGCCGGGTCCTCACTGGGCAATGGGATGCTCCTCTCCGCGCGGGCTGTGGCCGCGTCGACGCGCGACCGTGGGTAAGCATACCACCGGGCACGGCCCAGCGGGTACGCGTGGCGGCGAATCCGGCCCGCCACCCCCAGGCACCAGCAAGCCCATGTCCGCCAGGCCGCAGGGGCCTTTCGGCCAGGGGCGAAGCTCTCCGCCGGAGGGTGTGGAGGGGGGTTCGACCCAATGGGGCAGGCACCATGGGGCGATTCCGCCACGGAGGGCTTGCTGGCACTCGCCGCGGAGTTAATCTCCGGCGAGGACCCTCGCGGACTGCCGCTGCTGCGGCTCGTGCTGACCCGGGAGTGCGGGCCCGCTTTCGCCGAGACCGTGGTCCGGGCGCTCGCGGCCGGCACGCCCCCCACGGAATTCCAGTTCTTACCCTCTGCGGGCGCCGGGCCACCGCGCCGCACCACACCGACGCCGGTCCACCCTCCGTCGCACCGCCCCGATTTCCAGAGCGCCGAGGCGCTGCCGAACGAGGGCTATGCCAGCGTCGCCCAGGTCGCGGCCCACTTTGGCGTGAGTGTCAAGGCGGTGTATCGCTGGATGGACAGTGGCCGGATCCAGGCGGAGCGCCGTCCGGGCGGGAGCTATCGGATCCCTGTGGCGCAGTTCCGCCCGTAGCTGGCGTCAACGAGCGGCCAGCGGCTCGCCCACCGGCTGCCGGGCCCGGAATCCCGCGGCGGTGGTGAACCCCGCGCGGCAGAGGAGCGCGCCGGCGCCCAGCGTGACCGACACGCCGGAACGGTGGCACCCGGACACCAGATTGCCGTGCCATGCGGGGGGCCAGACCAGGTCGGGCGCCGCCGATGCGATGCACCGTCCCCAGAACGAAGTCCCACCCCGGCCCCAGGCGGACGCGCAATCCCGGGGCGCCGGCAAAGCGGACCTGCGCCCGATAGTCCTCCAGCGCGCAGGGTGCATCCCCCACCATCGCCGCAACCGCAACCGGCGTTCCGCCGCCATGGGCGGGTGGAGCAGCATCCGGGACAAGGGGGCTCTCGGGGGCACCGGCCATCCGGGGGGAAGGGACGCATCTCTGCGGTACGCCCGCTTGGGCCAAGGGGAGGCGGATCAGCGTGCCCGCCTGCGCCCGTGTCTGGGGCACACCCCGCCACCGGAACCAGCTAGAATCCAGTGGACATGTGGAGCACAGGCAGCAACGCAATCACCGTGTTGGACCTCGGGACGGCGCCAGACGCCGAGTGGTGTCTCTGCCTCCTCCGGGAGGCGGAGATCGGCTGCTGGTTCGACCGGCGGGCAAGGACAGGGATCTCCCTGTTGCTGCTGGATCCGGACCGCGTCATCCGGTCTCCGGATCATCTCTGGCGCACCCTCGATGCTGCAGCAGGCACGGCCAGCCCGGGCCCGTTCGGGTTCGCTGGCGGATGGGCGGGCGTTGTTCCCTATGAGGCCGCGCTGACGGCATTGGACCTCCCTACGTCCGCCCCCGGCAGCGCGATGGCGCATTACCCTGGCGCCCTGGCCATCGATCATGCGCAGGGGAGGGCCTTTGCGGTCGGCCGAGGAGCGGCGGGACATGCGGCCGCGCACGCGTGGGCCGCCCGCCTCCTGACGCATCGTTCCTGCACGCCACCCCAGTTGTCCCTCCCGCCTCCGCGAGTGGTGGACCCGGGCCCCGGCCCGACCACGTTTGCCCAGCAGGTCTGCGCTGTGCAGGAGTGGATCGCCGCGGGGCAGGTCTATGTGGCGAATCTGACCTACCGCATGCGCTTGGACGGATTGGCCAATCCGGCGGCGGCCTACGGGCGGTTATCCGCCAGCCACCCCGCCCCATACGCGGCGTTCCTGCGGGACGGGGACCACTGGATCCTGTCGTCGTCCCCCGAGTTGCTCGTTCGACGGGCCGGTGTGCATGCGTGGACGCGGCCGATCAAGGGAACGCAGCGGGCGGGGGAAGCGACCGCGCTGTCCGCCGATGCCAAGGAGCGGGCGGAACTGACCATGGTCGTGGATATGGAGCGCAATGATCTCGGCCGGGTTGCCCGCGTCGGCACGGTGCACGTCAGCGCACTCTTCGCCGTTGAACCACACCCCGGTTTGGAGCACCTGGTGGCGACAGTGGAGGGCGACGTCCCCGGCGCCGCCGGGGGGTTGTTGCGCGCCATGCTTCCCGGCGGATCGGTGACCGGCGCGCCGAAGCGGCGCGCGGTAGAGCTTCTGGGCACGTTGGAGGCCGATCCGCGGGGCGTGTACACCGGTACCGTCGGCTACTGCGACGACGGCGGTGACATGGAATGGAACGTGGCGATCCGCACGCTGGAGGTCCTCCGCGGGCGAGGCCGCTACGGCACCGGCGGTGGCATCACCATCGATTCGCATCCCCTGCGCGAGTACACGGAAACACGCCTCAAGGCAGCGGGGCCACTGCGGGCCCTGGGTGTGCCGTGGGAGTGAGCCTTGGCCTGATGGAAACCGCCCGCGTGGACGCCGGGCACGTCCCGCTCTGGCCCTTCCACCAACTGCGGTTGGCGGCCTCGGCGCGAGACCTGGGACTGCCCCTGCCCGCCACGCTCCCTACCGCCGAGGAGGTCGCGGCAAGCGCTGTCGCCATCGCCGGCATCGCGGCCGTCCGGCTCACCGCGACGGCCACCGAGATCCGGCTGGAGGCCCGGGCCGTGCCCCCCTCCGGAGAGGGGTGGCGCGCATGCAGCATCCCGCAGCTGCGGGACCCAAACCCCCGATGGGCACACAAGACCACCCTGCGTGCCGAT
Organism: Bacillota bacterium; assembly: GCA_021846605.1. The sequence goes on from JAJZWQ010000141.1 coordinate 7,281, forward strand.
CACGCATCCGCCGGCGCATTCGCCCAGGCCCACGGGTGCCAGGAGGCAATCTGGTCCGCCGCCCAGGGCCGACTGACCGAGGGGACGATCACCAACCTCTTCGTCGCCATCGGCGGCCATCTCTACACACCGCGTGCCACCGGGTCCAATCTCCTTCCCGGGATCGCCCGCGGGCGCCTCCTCGCGGCCGGTGCCGTCGCCGGGCACCCGGTGGAAGAAGCGAATTTGACGATCGCGGACCTCGTCACCGCAGATGAGGCATTCCTCACCAACGCCGTGCGCGGCGCCATCCCGCTCGTGTCGTTGGACGGTAAGCGACTTCGGCGCGGCGGGCTCTGGCTGGCAGCCATGGCGAGTATCTTCTCGGGGACGTGAGGCGTGCACCTCCGCCGCCGCGCGGCCTTCCGGAGAGGTCCTACGGGTCCCCCTCAAGGAGGCAGGGGATCAGCACCCCCGCCCCCCGAACAGCCCTCGCCCGTTCGCAGCCCGCTCCGGCAGCACCTCCGCCAACACATCCCGGACCACAACATCCACCGCCGGCGCCGTCTTGCGGTCCACAGGCGGCAGGGCGTGGGGCTCGGCCAGATACGCGAAGACTCGCACCGCCCCCCGCTCCCGCCGGGACCGCTCGCACACGTCGTCAATCAGCCCAGCCGCCTCCGCCCGCGTCCACCGGTGCGCCTCGCAAACGAGCATTTCCGGCGGCCCCCGAGGCGGGACCTCTCCAACACCGTCTGGGACTGGCCAAACCTTGGCAGCACCCCCTTGGGGCTCACGCCGGTGTCAACGTCGCTGCGGTGAGGGGCACGTACGTGTACGGAGATATCGTCGTGTTGCAGGCTGGTAGGTAGGAGGTGGCCTCGTGCCGCGGCCTCATCGCTTGAGTCCCTGTCCGACCGATATCCGGTCGCTCCGTTTTGGTCCGGTGCCCTCTCTGGGTCGCGGTGCACTTGTGCCACCTCCCCCTTCAGAACCCGGGGTAGGTAGGAGGGGGCCTCGTGCTTTAGCCTTTGTGGAGCCTCACCGTTTGCCGGTCCTTTCGGGCCGGTGCCCTCACCAAGCCGGCATGGCACTTGTGCCGCCCTCCCCCCTCAGAACCGGACGTGCAGATTTACC
>JAJZWQ010000005.1 GCA_021846605.1 Bacillota bacterium
CCATCCCACAGCGCCAACGCCCGGTTGGCGGTTGGACGAGGCGGTGTACTGCGCGATTGTCTCACGCCAGGCCGCATTCGCCCCCGCATCCGCTACGACACGCACCCGAAGCGTCAAGTCCATACTCATATAGCACCACTGATAGTCTGTTCCCACAAGGGAGGGAACGCGCGGCCAATCCCACGGCTGAAGCCGGGGGTATCAGACGGCCGCGCGAAGATGTGATGAGCGACCACCCGCACTTCAAGTTCCCCGCCGAGGCGGCCGACCGCCTGCTGTCCGAGGAGCGCGGCCGCGCGATGCCCCCCGAACGCGTACTGGCCCCGCTGGAGGTCGCCGCCAGCCAGACGGTGGCCGACATCGGCTGCGGCCCCGGGTTCTTCTCGCTGCCGCTGGCCCGCATGGTGGGTCCGGACGGCGTGGTCTTGGCCCTGGACATCTCCCCGTCGATGCTGGAGCGGGTGGGCGCCCGCGCCGCCGCCGCCGGGCTGGACAACGTGCGCCCGCTGGCCTCGGTGGAATCCGGCTTCCCTCTGGAAGACGCCAGTTGCGACCGGGTGCTCGCCGCCTTCCTTCTGCACGAACTGGCCGACCCCGCCGCCTTCCTGCGGGAGATGCACCGGGTGCTGCGTCCCGCTGGCCGCGGCCTGGCGGTGGACTGGGCGGCCCACCCCACCGCCTACGGGCCGCCCGTGGAGGTGCGGGTCTCCCCGGCCGTGGCGGCCGAATGGCTGTCCGCGGCCGGCTTGACGCCGGGCCAGGAGGGGTCCCTGGGTCCCGACGTGTGGACCCTGCCCTTCGCCCGGCCCTGAGTTCACGGGATCGGACCGGGCCGGCGCGGTCCGGTGCGCCCGCCCGCGGGGGAGGCATCCGATGCAGCACACCCTCCTGGACCGCGACTGGCCCCCACCCCCCGAACCGCCAGCCGCCTGGCTGGCGGAGAACCGCGGGGCTCTTCCACCCGCCCTGCTCCGCGTGCTCTGGACCCGCGGCTGCCGCTCCCCCCAGGCCATCGCCGACCTGCTCTCGCCGCCCCCCCTCCCGCCCCTGGACACGCTGCCGGACCTCCCCCGGGCAGTCGAGCGCCTGCGCGCGGCGCGTCGCGCGGGCGAGATGGTGCTGGTCGCCGGGGACTACGACGCCGACGGCGTCTGCTCGGCAGCCCTGGCGCTGGAGGGCCTGAGGGCTCTGGGGCTGCGCGTGACCGTTCACCTGCCGACGCGCGCCGAGGGGTACGGCCTGCAAGCACGGACCCTGCCCGAGCGGGTCGACGCCTGCGGGGCCCGCGTGGTGCTGGCCGTGGACAACGGGTCCACGGCGCATGGCGCGATCGAAACGGTCCGCGCCAGCGGCGTCGATGTGCTGGTCTGCGACCACCACCAGCTGGGGGACACCCCGCCGGCCGCCCTGGCGCTGATCAACCCGCTGCGCGACCCCGACGGCCCCTTCCAACCCCTGGCCGGCGTCGGGGTGACCTGGTGCCTGGTGCAGGCCCTGGGGGCGGCGATGGGGCAGGCGCCGCCCCCGGCCGAGGACCTGGTCGCCGTCGGGACCATCGCCGATGTCGCCCCGCTGGTGGGCATCAACCGCACCCTGGTGCGCAAGGGCCTGGCGGCCATGGCCGAGCGGACCCGCCCGGGACTGGCGGCCCTGCAGGAGCAGTTGCGGGTGCCCCCCCGGCAGGCCCCCTCGGCCCGGGACATCTCCCACGGCATGGCCCCCCGCCTCAACGCCCCCGGGCGGATGGGGGACCCCCGGCCCGCCCTGGACCTCCTGCTGGCCCGCGATGCCCCACGGGCCATGGCGGCGCTGGCGGTGCTCGACGAGGTCAACACCCGCCGGCGGGAGGCGGCCGCCCGCGTGCTGGACGGGGCCACCCGGCGGGCCCAGGAGGACGGCGCGCCGGTGGTCCTAGCCGACCCCGACTGGCCCGCCGGCTTGGTGGGTCCCGCCGCCGCGGTACTCTGCGAGCGCCTGGGCGTGCCCGTCCTCCTGGCCCACCGGGACGCCGAGGACGTCTGCCGCGGGTCGGGCCGGGCCCCGGACGGCTGGGATTTGGGCGCAGCCCTGCAGGCTTGCGGCGAGTTGCTGTTGCGCGGCGGGGGGCATGCCCGCGCCGCCGGCTTCGAGGTGGAGCACGCCCACCTGGAGGACCTGCGCAGGGCTTTGGCGGAGGCCGCGCCGGCCGCCGCCCCTCCCCCGGCCTGGTCCCTGGACGGGGTGCTCGACCCCGACGAGGTCGCCCTGGAACTGGGTCTGGCCACCGAACGCCTCGGCCCCTTCGGGGACGGGCACACCGCCCCGACATTCCTGCTGCGCGAGGTGCGCTGGGAGGAGCCGCGACGGATGGGCGAGGACGGGCGGCACCTGCGCGGTCGCCTCCGCCTGCCGGGGGCACGCGGCGCGCAGCCCGCCGTGGCCTTCGGTCTGGGGGACTGGGCCGAGGGGCTGGCGGCCGGGGGCCCGTGGGACGTCGCCGTGCAACCGGGCGTGAACCGCTTTCGGGGGCGGGAGGGGCTCGAACTCTCCATTGTGGACGCGGCCCCCACGGACGGGGACTGGGGGCGCTTCGTGCGGGCGGCCCGCGCCGGGCTGGACCTGCGGCACCCGGACCGGGACGCCATGGCCCGTGTCTTCCGCCGGCTGGAGGCGCTGGGGCGGAGCGGACCGCTGCCCGCCGAGGCGGTGCTGGTGGCGCACCTGGCCCCGGCGTGCCTGGCCGGGGAGGAGGCCGCGCGGGCCGCGGTGCGCATCCTGCGCGAACTCGACCTGGTCGACGCGCAGGGGCGCATCCGTCGCCCGGCGGACGGCAAGAAACGGCAACTGGCCGAAAGTCCTCGATACCGCGCGGCCGAGGCGGCGCGGGCCGTGCTCACGCGGCTGGAGGGGCAGGCGGTGGGGTGAGCGCGTAGCGCACGGAAGGGGGCCCGGCGCGACTGGAGACCGCAGGCGTACTGGTCTGCCTGGACTTCGACGACACCCTGGTGGCCAACCAGGCGCACTTCGCCGCGGCGACCGCCGCCCTGGCCGAGTTGTGCGCGCGCGATCTGGGCGCGGACGGCGTGGCCGTGGCGTCCGCCTTCGGGACGGCAGACCGAGGGCTGGGGGCCCATGGCCGCCACCGCAACCGCTTTCTGCTGTCCGTCCTGGCGACATACTGCCACGTCGCCGGGACGGACAGCGTCCCCCTGGGCCGGATGGCCGAGTTGGCACAGATCGCCGCCATGCCCTACGACGCCGTACCCACGCCCGAGCCCGGGGTCCTCCAAGCCCTGGCCGCCCTGCGAGGGGCCCTGCCCGGGCCCCTCTGGCTGCTGACGGCCGGGGATCCGGTCGTGCAGGAGGGCCGCGTGCGGCGCTCGGGACTGGCCGAGCGCTTCGACGCGGTGCACATCGTACCGGAGAAGACGGCCTCGGTGTATGCGGCTCTGGGGAGGGGATACCCCGGCGCCTGGATGGTCGGGAACAGCCCCGCCACCGACATCCTGCCGGCGCGCGCCGCCGGCTTCCAGGTCATCCTGGTGACCGTCCCCACCTGGGATCTGGATGTGGCGCCCGTACCCCCCGACGTCCCCCAACTCCCGGATTTCCCCGCCGCCGTCCGGTACCTCCTGGCCCACCTGAGCGCCTGAGGCGCCTGGCCCCAGGGAGCCGCCGCCCCATCCCCCCCGTTGGCCGGTCCAAAGCGGGAGTTGTCCCCCGCAGGAACTCGCGCCGTGCCCGCGAAGCGACCGCTGTCGGAAGGCGTCGAGCGCGCCGCTCCCCGTCAAACCGTGAGGCTCCTCCCCACCGCGTCGTGGCGGACATGGACGAGCCGTCCCCAGAGATTGGAGGTGCCCGGTTGCCGCTCCCGAGCAACACCAGGACTGAGCGGTTCAGCCCCCCCTTCGGACGCCGCCTCTGTACGCTCTGCCAATGCCTGGTGCTGACCCTGCTCCCGACGGCCACCATGGTGGTGGGAATCCCCGCCTCGGCGGCCACCCAGCCGCCGAGCACCACCGCCCCGGGGACTCCGGCCCCGTCGGTGTCCGGAGACCTGTCGGTGGTACCCCAGCCCCCTCCCCCCGTGATCCGGAGCAAACCGTGGTTCACCTACACCGTTCAGCAGGGAGACAACCTCTGGGACATCGCGTTGCGGTTCAATATCGATCTGCCCACAATCGAATACGCCAACGGCCTGGACAACTACTCGATCCTGCAGCCCGGCCAGAAACTCAAGATCCTGTTGCACGTCGGCTGGATCTACCACGTTCAGCCCGACGACACGCTGTCCAGCGTGGCCGCGGCCAACAGGGTGTCTCTGGCCAGCCTGGAATCCGCCAACAACATCCACGGCGATGTGTCCATCGCGCCCGGGACGGAGTTGATCATCCCCCGCGATCCCAAGGTAAAGCTGGTCGCGCCGCCACCGCCGCTGGCCCAGACCCCGACGATGTCCACGCTGGCCGAGGATGTCGCCGCCGCGGCCGAGTCGCTGATCGGGGACCCCTACGTCTGGGGGGGCGCCGGACCCTACGTATTTGACTGTTCCGGACTGGTGCAGTACGTGTACCGCCGGGTGACGGGCCTCGAGCTACCGCACGCCAGCCAGTTGCAGTTCTTCTACGGGCAGCCGGTACCCGAGGGCGACCTGCTCCCCGGCGACCTGGTCTTCTTCAACACGGACGGCGCCGGGGCATCCCACGTCGGCATCTACATCGGGGGGCCGGACCACGACTTCGTGAGCGCGGAGACCCCCGCGCTGGGCGTGGGCGTCGGCAGCCTGGAGATGCCCTACTGGGCGGACCATTACGTGGGCGCACGGCGCCTCCTGGCCGGGTAGGCCGCCCCGCCGCGGCGGGCGCCCTCAGAGCGCCCGCCGGTAGTCCAGGTGGCAAAGATCAGGGTCGCGACATCGAGCGCGGCCCACCATCCCAGGTGGATGAAGAACGTTCCCCAGGGCGGGTGCGCGGCCAGGGCGTCCCGGTCGGCCGCCACCCCCCAGGCCACGGGGTTGAAGCGGCTGCCCACCCGCCTCCAGCGGGGCATCAGGGCCTGGGCCATCAGCCCCGGGCGCAGGAAGTTCAGGGGCAACTCGATGCAGTTGATGACGGCGATCAGGGTCTTCTCCTTGCGCAGCAGGAGCGCGAACCCCACAGACAGCGCACCGCAGGCGCCGGCCAGCAGGGCCGCGGCCAGCACGAGGGCCGCCGCCCCAGGCACCCCCGAGGGCAGGTGGGCCCCCAGGACCCGGGCCGCGCCGATCACGAGCAGCGACTGGGCGGCCACCGTGATCGCGGTGTGCAGCACCCGGGCGCCGATGAGCGCGCTGCGGGCGCCCGGGGTGGTCAAAAGGCGCGCCAGCACACCCTCGTCGAGCTCGGTGATCACCCCCATCCCGGCCCAGGAGGGCGGTCATGATCACGATGCCGGGGGGGAGGAACTGCAGATAGGATGCGGTGCCGAAGCCCGGGACGCGCACCACCACCCCGAAGAGCTGGCCGAACAGCCAGAGCCAGATCATCGGTTGGATGAGCATCACGATCAGCCAGACCGGTTGCCGCCGCGTCTCGCGCAGCAGGCGCACCGCCAGTTGCCAGATCGTGGCCGGCGCCGCGGCCCCCCCGCGGGCGGGCGCGGCAAGCGTGCCCGCCACGCTATCCCTCCTCCACTTCGGCATCCCGCATGCGCCGGCCGGTGATCTCCAGGTACACGTCGTCCAGGCTGGGGCGGGCGATCGCCACCTCGTCGACGGCGCAGCCCCGCTCCTGCAGGCGCCCCAGGAGGACGGGCCCCGCCTGGGCCATTGCCGGCCCGCGCGGCCAGCACCCGCCCTCCAGCAGGCGGATCTCGCGCAGGCCCATCTCCGCCGCCACGGCCCGGGCGGCCTCCCCTTGGGCCGCATCCGCAAGCTGCACGCGGAGGCTATCCCCCTCCAGACGGCGCTTGATGGCGTCCGGGGTACCCTCGGCCACGAGGCCACCAGGGCGGTGCCCGCATCCGCCCGGGACGGGGTCGCCAGTTCGCACATGTGTGGCGTCGCTCTGGCTATCGGGCGGTGGACGGCCGCGCGTTTGCACCACTGCCGACTCAGTTTCACGCTAACGATTGTGGGTCCTGGAGTGTCTGGCAGCCCGCAGCCTCATCTGCCACAGGCGCTCGGACTTTCTAAAAACGCTCTTAAGAGTGAGGGAGGGCGACGCTGGCCCAGGGATTGTAGGAGAACGGGTTGCAGGCATTTAGGGTGTGGCACCTGCTTTGGACGGTTTGGGCACCTCCGGTGTGGAAGCGTTGGAGTCCGAGCAGTTGAAAGAGCCGCTCGTGGTCGGGATCGCGGCGGGTAAGTCGGACGGTGACGGGAGTGCTGCGCTGGCGGCCGCCAGGACGCCCTCTACCTGGGGTCGGGACGGCGTGGCCGTGGACAACGTGGACCTCGCCCCCGGCGTCACGCCGACCTCGATCGGCGCGGACGCGCGCTCGGAATCGAACTCCCGCACGCCTCGCGGCACGTGCGGCCGTTCCTCGCCGGCCTTGCTGCCCACCCGCGTGGGCCGGGCCGCGACGACCGAGACCGGGAACTCGCTGGCGGCGGATCTGCCTCCCGCATAGCAAACGTGCCGGTAGCGCGTCGATCTCGGCGTGGGTGAATGCCGGGTACTCGGCGGGCACCAACCAGACCCGCGCGTGGGTCGCCGGCGACACCGCTCCGGATGGCGGGGGCAGCAGCGGCCCCTTCGAGGTCTCGAAACAGTCATACCCGCCAGCCTGCATCTCCTGGCAAGCAAACGCCCACCGGGCCGGGATCTTACCGCCCGCCCGCGCGAACGCCAGCCACCGGGTCGCCAGCGGGTAGGTGGCGGGTGGGATCCCGGCATTCACGCAGGCGTACGGATCGCCCGGGAGTTCCCCGGAGACGCAAAACGCCTGTGGAGCGGAAGGCTCTGGCCAGGAGAACGGCCCGGTGAAACCGGCCGCAGCGAAGCAGGAATCTCCAAGATCGTCTGGGACCGGCCAAACCTTGGCGGCATCCCTTTGCGGATCACGCCGGTGTCAACGTCGCTGCGGTAATGTTCGCATACGTGTACGGCGATGTCGTCGTGTTGCCGGAGGCAGGCTGCACCTTGCCAAACTGGATGCCCGTGGTGGTCTTGGCAGGGTTCAGCGGCACCCCAATGCCGAACATGCCGCAACTGGTCTGGGCGGGCTGCGCCTGGCCGTTCAGCCGGTTCCTGGGCTCCAGGACCAACACCGTCCCAGTGCTCAGACTCTTCCCGACGGCCAGCGTGCACCAGTCGTCGATCTCCACCGTCCGCGTCTTGCCGGCTACCCCGCCGCTGTATTCGGGGGTCACTGACAGGTCCAGAGGTCCATCATTCGCGCCCTCCAGCAGGTACAGTTCGCTGTACTTCGCTCCCTTCACGGTAACGGTCACGGCCTGGCTGGCCGGCGTAATCTGCAGGGCGGACTTGTGCGTGCTGCCCAGCGTGGGCACCCAGAACGTCACCGTGGTGGAGCCGAAGGTCGCCGGCACATTGCCGGTTGGCACGCCGTGCGCGTCGAGCGTCCAACTGTTGGGGGCGCCGAAGCTGGTACCGTCCGCAGTGGGAGTGCCGGAATTCGCGAAAACGGTGGCATTGAGCGGCAGCGTCAACTGCACCTGCCCATCAGCGAGCGTCGCCGGACCCGGATGCGGGGTGGTTCCGGTCTTCGCCGGAGCGCCGCCGCCGCAGGCGGCCAGCGCCAAGGCGCTCCCCAACAACAGGCTGCCCGCCGCCAAGCGAACCGGCACGAACCCCATATCCATCCACCTCCGATTGATGGCACCGCATGGCTTGCCTCTGCCAAGATACCCGTTCTGGCCCGCAATGCAGGTGGTTGTGGTTATCGGTCCGCGAAGCGCGCATGAAAGCCACCTTTTCCGCACCAGACGTGGAACGCGTCGGGTGATCGCCTACGGGAGCCGTGCCTTTGGGCGGATACCCGGGATTCACGGAATTCCTTCCTCCAAGGTTACAACGTTAGAGGAAGGAATTCCGTGACCGGCGCTCAGCCCAGGACCACCGTCCCCCAGTGCTGGGTGTTCGCATGCCAGTCCCCACTGCCGGAGGCCAGTGCCGGGTCTGCCTGCCAGACCAACTGGACGAGGCGGGTGCCCGCGCTACTCCCGAAGTCCTGGCCGACGTCCATCTGATACTTCTGGCCCGCAGTGGGAGTGGTCACCTGTAACATAGCCCACGGTACGACCAGTTCTGTGTAAAAGCCCTTGCCCTGCACCGCGTGTTCCATCGGAGTGGGCGGGGGCAAAGCACTCACACCGTTGCAGCCGCTACGCTCCAGAACATCCTTCGTCGTGATCGCCAACTGATAGGTCGGATCAGTGGGCGAAACCGTGCAGTAGTTGCCGGCGTGGGTATCCAACCCCGACACACCGTACTCGGTGGTGTCCGACTCCCACCAGTCACCGGCGGCATCGTTGGCCGCGTCCTGCAGGGGCCATGTCGCGGCGTAGGTCCGGATGTAGAGGTAGCTGCCCGACCACGCCGCCCAGAACTCCGCGCTGTCGCCCTTGGGTGTGGTCCCAGTGTCCACCACGGCGATAGGCGTGGGCTGGATGTCCGCCCAGCATGCGCCGGTGGGGGACATGACCCCTTGCTTGGGCTCCTTGGGGGCGGTCAGCGTCGCCCCCGACGCGGCCGCGCCTTTGACGCAGCCGCTGACGGCGGCCCCCTGTGACGAACTGTTACCGGGGGCTGTACCGCATCCCGCCAACAGGGCCAACGCCAAGGATATCGTCAGTATCCGCGCTCGTGCCATGTACCATCCCCCTTTGCCCCTTTGAACTCCCTTGCGGGTAGCGCGTCATACCCAGTCGCAGACGACCCGCGCACGTCGCCCACCGTTGTGGTCGGCAGATGATCGGAACGGGGTACTTTCGCGTGATGAAGGGTTAATCCTTCACGCACCACGAGTGAATCAGGATGGCGTCATTCTCGTGGGGGGCCTTCGGGCACAAGGCCCGCCAGGCGGGGTGACGGCCGGCGGGCAACTCCAGCGGCCAGCGCCGCACCGGCCCGGGTGGCGCACCACTTGCGGGCAATCTGGCCTCAGGCCGCCTCCGGCATCAGCGGACCGGGGGACAGACATACGTCACGAAGGGGCGCCCTTCCGCCAAGCGCATGCGGGCCAACGAGGTCGGCGAGAATGTCGCGGTCCTGCCCGTTCGGAGGGCTGGCCCGTCCTACTGGCCCCTCCTGGGTCCCGGCCGTCACCAGAACCCCGGAGGGCGACCGTGTCGCGGAGCACCCTGTTCACGGCCAGCCATCCGACCAACTGCGGCAGGGTGAGGCGGACCGGACCGTCGAGGGTGGGATACTTGGCCTGATCCTCCAGGCGCTTGGCGATCTCCTGCGGCACCGCCACCTCAACGCCCGCGAGCTGCCAGGCAGCCGCCCAGTCCCGGAGGTGCGCAAGCAACCCCGTCCCAGCTGTCGGGGTGCACGTTCCGCCAGGCACTCGGGGCCCGCGTGCTCAGCGCCTCGGCCATGCGGACGTGCTGCCCGAGTTCCGCGCTCTTGGCGGTCAACTGCTCGAACTCCGCAGCCGCGCGCCGAACCTCGGCGGCCGACTGGTCGGCTACGGACCGAATCTGGGCGATGCCGTGCTTCCGCACGGCCCCGATGGCGGTCGTGATTCCGTCCCGTTCGGCCTGCAGTGCCGAGACGGCTTGCGTGAGTTTGTCGTGCTCGTCCCGTAGTTGGGCCACCGAGTTGGCCCATGCCTGCCGTGTTGCCTCCAGCGTGCCGTGCTCTTCCAGGGCGCGCGCCAGTCCCGTGGCCAGCGTCTCGGCGGTCAGCCCGGCCCTGGTCGCGGCAGCCCGCCAGGCCTCGACCGTGGGCACCGTGACCTTGTTCTTGACCAGCCACCGGCCGGCCTTGACCGCCCGGTCGGAGAGCTTGGCTTCGGCCTGCTGCCGCCGGGCCTGCCGCTCGGCGTCCTGGATGGCTTCCTTCGCCTCCGCGACCTGGCCCCGGAGTTCGGCCAGGGTGCGCCAGTCGGCGGCCGCGTCCAGGAATGCGGCGACGACGTCGGCGGCCGACTTTCCCCCGGCCTGCGCCGCAGCCCCCAGGGTCTCGCCGAGCCGGGCCAGCGCTGCCGCGTCGAACCCTGCCGCCCGCAGCGCAGCGGCACGGTCGAGCAGGGCCTGCCGCTTCTCCAATGCGACCCCAGCCGACGCGGTGCTCTTCTCGGCGGAAGCTCCCTGCTGGCCGGTCTGGGCCGCGCGCTTCTCCGCATCCTTGCCTGGGCTTCGGTTGCCGCGTGCCGGTCCAGCAACGCCTGGGGCCCCCCCCTCCGTCCAGGGTCGCGAGCAACTCCTCTTCGCTGATGTCCGTCAGCGGCACCGGGCCACCCCTTCCAGTGCAACAGCAGGCGCATGCGGACGGAAGCCGACGAAGGGCGAGGGGTGCCAAAGGGACGGGACGCGTGGCGCAGGGCAGCACGAACAAGAGCGGTGATAGGGAGTGCATGCAGCACCCTCGCTCGCATCCGCGACGGCGGCTGGACCTTTGGACCGGATCCGGACCGGCCAACCGCCCCAAGGGTACCAGCGGTCCAGCCGTGGGTTTACCCGCGGCATACGGGGAGCGCGCAGTTGGCGGCAAACTCGCAGTTCTCGCCCAGACACAACACCCGGAACCAGTACCTGCTCCGGGGGCTGATCCGCTGCGGCCAGTGCGGCGGAGCGTTCGTCGGCAGCAAGGCCGCCGCTGGCGCTACGACCGCTACTACCGCTGCAACACCCGCGACCCGTTCAACCTGGGCACACGGACGGTCGGCCACCAACCCCACCTGCGGGCGGACGACGCGGAGCGCACCGTCTGGGAGACCTGCCTGGACCTGCTGAAGCCGGAGGTGCTGGCCGACGAGTATCGGCGACGGACCGCGCGGGACGACCAGGGTGGAGAGGCGGCCGAAGCCCGCAAACTGCAGGCCGACCTCAAGGCCATCGGGCGCCAGGAGCAACGCTGGCAAGACGCCTACGGGGCAGAGGCGATCGACGTGGCGACGCTCAAGGAGCGTATGACGGGCTGCCGGACGCAGCGGCAGGCACTGGAGGCGCGCTTGGCCATCTTGGCCGACGCGACGGCCCAGCGTCGCCAGCAAGCCCAGGTGCTCGACTCGCTACAGGCCTTCTGCCGCCAGGTGGGCCAGGGGCTGGAGGACGCGGACTTCGCCCGCCGCCAGGAGGTCATCCGGCTGATGGTGGACCGCGCTGTGGTCGCCGACGCGGGGCATCTGCGCATCGAGTTGGCCATCCCCTTGGGCGGCAACGGCTCAGGAGGGGACGGCCAACGGCAGCCGGACGGAGCGGCTCCTTTGCCCTTGCATGCCTTGCGTCCTGACCGTCCGGGGCCCCAGCATGCCGCAGATGCGGCCGGACGGGACCATGAAGCTGAGGCCGTCCAGGACCACGACGCCGCCGCGGTAGGTCTTGCGCAGGCCCTGCGTCTCGATCTCAGGTGCCAGCACCCCCGCCCCCTTCTGATAGTATCTGCATGGAGACTAGCCAGACTAGCCGCTCCGACCCGGCAGGTCCATGGCCCTCGTCCGGTTCACCGGCGGACGCTTTGGGGGAGGCAGGTGGCGTCCATGATGGGGGGAGGCATGCGCGAGGGCCTGCGTTTCCGCGGTACGGGCGTGCCCGCGGGATGGGTCCTGGTCTATCTGGGCTTCGCCGCGGCCCGCGCCAACCGCCTGCGTGAGGCACGCTGGGAGTCCCTGGTCGAGACGTATCCGGATCACGTCGAGCAACTGGGCGTGACCTTCGGCAAGCTCCTGCGGGTGCACTACCCGCAGGTCCTGTCCCACCACCGGCGCGACCGCCTGGAGTTCAACGACGCCGCGGCGGACACCACCCTGGCGCTACACATCGACGAACCGCTGCGCAGCGGGCTGGGCTGGGGAGGGGCCTCCCTGGAGGCCAGCCATGGCGGCGCGGCGCTGTCCCTGCCGGTGCGCCAACTGTTCCTGTGCTTCGCTCGCGGTCACGAGCCGGAGTGGGTGGCGCGAATGAGTGGCTTCCCGTTCCACCGCGCCGCCGTGGTCAACGAAACGGTGGCGGCCCACGTGGCCGCCCGCGTCTTCGGTCCGCCGGCCGGCGCCCAGGTGTAGCTAACGGGGCTGTGTGTCACCGAACGTTCGTAGGGGCATTGCCCCCGGCAGCTACCGATGACGGGTGACGACGGCCGGCCCTGGCAGGCGAGCCTCTGGCGCCAGCGGTTCTGGCGGCAGCGGCAGAGGCCCTGAGGGCCATGCCGCCCGGCGAGAGCCTACGCTGGCGCCCACTCGCCCGCCAGGGCTGCGCAAGCCGGCCGTCGCCACCAAGTGCTCCGGTGACAGGGCGCAATGCACTCCGGCATCCGGTGACATGGAATCCCGTCAGCTACACCAGGTCACGGCGCCGGGTTCTTAGCCCGGCCAGCGCGGCACCTGGCGCAACGGCAGACGCACCCGGAGGATCCGCCCTCCACCCAGCCGCGGGTCCTGGGTCCAGGTGCCCGCATAGTGATCGACACGGGCCGCGATCCCGGCTAGGTCCAGGTTGGCCAGGGATCCCGCGGGCGGGCCCTCGCCGTCGTCCTCCATCTCCACCCAGAGGGTCTCCGGCTCCATCCCCAGCCGCACATCCACGTGGCCGGCCCGGCCGTGCCACACCGCCGCGGCCAACCCCTCCTCCACCGCGCGGTAGGCGGTGAGACGCACCCCCGCAGGGATGCGGTGGGCCACCTGGTCCGCGCGGTCCAGTTGGGTGTCCAAGAGCAGGCGGACCTCGGCGGAGTGCCCAAAGCGACCGACCAGGGACTGCAGGGCGGGGCCCAGGCCGGTGTCTATGAGCACCGGGTGCAGGCGCTGGCTGATCAGGCGCAGGTCGTGGTCGCGGAGTGCTTCAACCTCCCGCCGTACACGCGCCAGGGTCACCCGGGCCCGCTGCGGATCGGTGTCCCAGAGGCTCTCGCTATCTGCCAGAGCCTGTGTGGCCGCCAGCAGCCGTGACTGGACCTGTCCCTGCAGTTCGTCGGCGATCGAGCGGCGCAGGTGCTCCTCGGCGGCGGTCACCACCGCGCGGGACCGCCGCAGATCCTCGTTCTCCTCGGACGCCTTCTCCAAGGCGTGGGCGCGGCGGAGGGATCCGGCGGTCATGCGCGCGATCGCCAGGAAGGCCATCCTCCGCCGCCGGTTCGCGGGACTGCGCGTGTGGAAGGCGATGCACCCCGCGACACACTCCCCCAGGCGCACCGGACAGGCAAATACCCAGAGGAGGCCGCCGATGCCCGTACCCACGGCGACGCCCACGGGAGGAACGGCCCCGCTGGCCAGGTCCGCAAAGGGTGCGCTCACGGGTACGCCAGCACCGTAGATCTGTTGCATCAGGGGGTTGCATTCGGGGCTGAAGTGCAACTGTTCAGGGCGCGCACCTGGCAGTTGGCGCCGGATCGCTTCCACGGCGCGGCGCAGGAGTGCCGTTCGCCGACCCGACCAGGCCAGTGGAACAACCTGCCCGCTTCCCGTATCCAGCCAGGTCATGTGCACCCAGCGGGTCCCCGTCGCGGCCTGGGCCTCGTCCACGAGCCGGCGTACCGTCGCGCCGTCGGGCCTCCAACCCGCCTGGGTGGTGCCGTGCGTGTCCATCGCCCCCATGGTCGCGACGGGGCGGGTCTGGTGGGCCCTTCGCAAGCATCGGGACTGGCTGCGCGGCACGGGCCAGGGGGCCAGTGGCGTCTCGGCGGGACTACTCGTAGGCATCCAGCCGGGGCGACCGCATGGTCCAGGTCGCGCCGTCCGCGCGCTGCAGCAGTTCATCCGGCCCTTCGCCGCTCTTCCACTGCACCACGCTCAAGGTCCATCCCGACGGGTCCAGGGTCTTCTCCCGCAACCGCTGCGCCACCTGCCACGCGGCCGTCTCCGCGGTGTGGGCCAGTACAACCATCAGTGAGTTCGCCCCCCAGGGGATGAGCCAATCCGCCCGCCGCACGGCGGCCTGCGTGCGGCTCACGTCCTCCCAGGAGGGTTCCCGGGTGTTGGTCAGGATCGCCACGGAGAGCGGGGCGTTGTTCTGCAGGGTGTCTTCGATCATCTTGCGGAGGACGTCGGCCGGATTGGCGCCGCGACCCGTCGGCCCGGCAGTGCCCCCCTGGACCCGCCGACGGGCATCCCCGACGCTGCGCAACGCCGACATCTTGCTGACAACCGCGCGGAGGTGGGTGTATACGGTGCCCGGCGTGAGTCCCAACCGCTCAGCGATCTCCGGAGCCGTCACCGATTCCGCCAAGAGGTGCAGCACCTCCCGTTCCCGCACCGTCAGCTGCAATTGTCGAGCTGCGGCCACTCCTTCGCCTCCCGACATTCTTTCATGCGCCAGACCGGGGCCCCCTGCAGGCGGCCCCGGCGTGTGTCTATCACCCCTGGTCCCGCCTACTCGCTGTCGCGACGGTCCCGGCCCGACAGAGGGAACACCATGAGTCCACCCGCCAGCACCAACAACACACCCGCCATCAGGTCCAGGGGCGATGTCCCCGTCTTGGGGATCGTCACGCTCTCCCCGCCCCCCGTGTGTCCACGCGGCGGCACCTTCGGGACAGGCAGATTCGGATTGGGATTGGTGTTGCTCCGATGCTGGTTCTGCTGGTGGTTCACGGTGGGCACCTGCTGGAAGTCCACCGTCAAATCCACCGCACCCTGCGTCGCCTGGTACGTGTTGCCCGCCAGCAGCGGGAACGACACGACGACGGGCACCTGCACTGTTTGGCCTGGAGACAGCGTGTCGCCCGCCGGCGGGCTCACCGTGACTGTCGCCGCATCCCCACCCTCAAACAGCAGGCCCGAGACGGACGAAGAGATCGTGTAGGTCACCGTCGGGTTCCCCGCCGGATTGGTCACGTACACGTAGCGCGTCACGCCGTCCCCGGGGGCCAGGTTGTGGGACAAACCGACGATGTCCGACCGCTCGGTCTTGCTTAGCGCCGGGGCCAAGAGCCCGTTAGTCGAGATCGTGAGCTGGATCGTCTCCGCCGAGGCGTAGCTCCGGCCCACCAGGAGGAAGATGCCAGAGGTGGCCAGCACCGTGGCGGCCGCAACCCGGATCTGGCGACCTCTGCGTCCCCCCCACCGGCTACCCGCTCCTGCCACGGCGGACCGCTCCTCCCTGCGCTTGGCGATGGACCCCGTCCCCTGCGGATCCCGTCCCTTACCCTTAGCCAATGTTGATCTCGTTCCCGAGCCAGCCGTTCATGTCGCCCGCCTCGGTCTGCGTGGTCGTGCCGTCCGCGGTACTCTCCGCGATCAGCCCGTTCGCGACGCTCAGCAGTCCAGACATCGTGGTGCTGGTACTGAGACCGGGCACCCCCGTCGGCGTGATCCCGAACTGCCCCAGCGTCTCTCCGGCGAAGCCCGACACGTACTGAATGTTGTAGGCCAGGGCGAGGGTCTCCGCCGCAAGTTGCCCCAGCGTGTTCGGATGAAGGCCCGAACTGAGTCCGTCACCGCTGCCCGTACCCGTGCAGGTCCAGATCGTCGGCGTAGTCCCACAGGCGCCACCGCCGATGATCGCGTTCGAGACCGTGAGGGTCGTCACGGTGGTGCTGCGCGATCCACCGCCCAGGGTCACCGGAGAGGTGACATTCCCGTCACCGGACGGATCCAGCAGGTCATTCCCGTTCTGGTTCCCCCAGTACCCCTTGCTGGATCCGTAGGTCACGCTCGTCGTTGTCGGAGTGCCGCCAGAGGAGCAACCGCCGACCCCGCTGGTGCTCCACCCGAGGGTGGGGCAGGTGCCAATCAGGGGATCGTTGCTCTCCTGCACTGCGTGGGCGAGCAGAGCGACATCGGCCGTTCCGCCCTGCAGGTTCCCAGAAGCGTTGCTCGGAAAGCTCCAATTCACCGTAAATGTGTCGGTCCAGCCGGCGTTCACTGACCCGTCGGCGTTCACGTTTTTCGTGCCCGTCTGCGCCACAAGCTGGTTGTCCTGGTTCAGACCGTACGTGTTGCCGTACTGATCCGTGATGCTCAACTGGAGCCCGCCTGGGGTGCCCGTGTACAGCGCCGGCGTCCCGCTCTGCGAGGGTGACTGCTCCTGCACGTTGAGCCCGACCCAGCCCGCAAGGCTACCGGTGTATTCCACGACATAGGTGCATGTGCCGCTCTGTCCGGGCAGCAGCCCGCTAAAGCTGCAGTTGCCACTGCCAGCGAGGGTGTGGATGGTCACGGTTCCAGCCGCGTACTGGAACGCGCTCGGCGAGGCGACGCTGATCTGCAGGGCGAACGAGGCCCCCGCGACAAGACTGGCTGCCGTGCCGGCTGAGACCAGCAGGATGGCCATCCGTGTCCAAAATCTTCCGTGTCGCACTGCTGCTGGTCTCCCCCCTGTACGGGCGGGCATGCTCCTTGCCCACCCCGGGAACCGGATCTGGGACCCGGGGTGCCGGGGAAGGCCCCGGCACCCCGTCTGGTCACCGTGCACTCACGGGGCGAGAGACCAGGAACCGTTCGGTTGCTTAGGGCGAGGGAGGCGTCGTGCCGTCCTGGTACCAACCCGCGGAGGGCTGGTTGTTGTCTCCGAGCGGGTTGTTCGAGGCCTGGACGGCGCGGGCGCTGAGCGTGATCGTGGCCGAGCTACCCTGGTACTTGTTGCCCGCAGAGAGAGGCAGGCCGTACTCCACGACCACCGTGCCGGTCTCTTTGTTTTGCCAGCTACCCGTAGGGGCACTGTTACTCTTCGTCGCCGACATCACGGTGCCCGGGAAGAGGATGTACCCGGTCTGCCCGCTGCAGGTCGGGATCCCCGAGGTCGTCTTGCAACTGAGCACGGGGAGTTGGCTGGTCGAGAGCGTCTTCGACGTAACCCCGTTGTTCAGCGAGACTTGGTACTGCAACTGATTCTTACCCGTGCTGTTCAGCAGGGCAGCGCCACCGATCGGAGTGGACGACCCCGTGGGCGTATACGTCGCAATGCCGGTGCTCTGGACGCCGATCTGCAGGCCTACCCACGCGTTCAGGCTCCCGCTGTACGTGATGGAATACGTGCAGGACGGGTCAGCCTTATTCCCCGCCGTGTAGCCGCTACTGCTGTCACCGGGCTCCATGTTCTGGACGTTGCACGAACCCGTGGCGGCGCTACCGAGGACCACCGTACCAGCCGCGAAGGTGTCCGTCTGCCCCTTGGCCTGGCTCGTGAAGAGGGCGAAGCTCACCGCCCCCACCAG
Source organism: Bacillota bacterium (assembly GCA_021846605.1). The sequence goes on from JAJZWQ010000005.1 coordinate 17,238, forward strand.
GGCCGCCACCGTCCCAACCGCGCCAACCGTCAGCGCCAAACGCTTGCCGAGACTCTTCATCACTCAGTACCCTCCTACAAGTCCTCTCGCGAACCCGGTCTCCCTCGGGTCGGGGAGCCTGTCCACCGCTCCCGGGCGTGCCCGCTCCCCATCACCTCCTCCACGGATCGGGTTGCCCAACTACCCCTGAGGGGGTATGGATCCGCCATCGGCGATTGCGGGGAGCACTGCGGCATCGGCCGGCGCGCCTTTTTCCTCGTCGTCGTCACCGAAGAGCTTCCAGAGCCGCAGGAACTCACTACCGATCAGATACAGGGCCGGGAGCACTACCATCAGGCCGAAGCCGATGGGCCGATGGACGAAGGCCACCACATACCCGGCGCGCGGGATCCGCCAGCTGTAGACTCCGAGAATCTGGGAGGGGGACACCAGGTTCGGGTCGGGGGCATTGTTGGATACACCTTTGGTGGTGTACATGTGCGTGACCTGACCCGTCGCCTGGTTCGTGGCGGTCAATACGCCAACGATCTCGTGGGTTATCAGGAACGGCTGGCCGTGGAACGTCTTCCCCGGAACCTCGTAGGTCACGATCTGCCCGACATGCAGGGCATTCGCCTGCGTCGCGGTCACAGTGTGGTCCACGATCACATCACCGGCACGGAACACCGGGGTCATGGAGCCGCTGAGCACCGTGAGAACGAGATGGCCATCGAACTGGGCGACATGGTTGGGCGCGCGCTTCTGCGCGAGGCTCATACCCACCGCTACCAGGATCACGGCCACAAGGGCCACCGAAAGCGCCACGGCCAGCCCGTTCAGGATCCGCTTGACCACGCTCATCACCGCACCTCCAGTCGTCTGCCGCACCTCTCGGTGCCGCTACGGTGACGCCTTCTTGGCGCCACCCCGCCCTCGGACCTAACCGGGCCTCACTGCCACTGCTAGCCTCGCTGTGCTTGCCACTGTCCTGGTCGCCCTCATAGTCGGTTGAGTTGCTCTCCGATCTCTTTCACGTCTCTACAGGTTGGCACTTGGTGTATCCCTTGGGCGCGATGGTGATCTGGGCAGACACCGTCTCCTGCTCCCAGTCGTTCCCGGCGATGATATGGAATGAACCGTTGTACTTCGTTAGCTTCGTAACTGTCGCCAAGGATTTCACAAACAGGCCCTCGACAGAGGAGCCCGTGCCCTTGAACTGGAGCTGACTCAACACCTCCTGGATGTCGCCGCTAATGCTGAACGTCACCTTGAGTTTGCTATCGGACGACGTGACTTGGCTGAACACGGTGACCGCCGAAGGGATACTCCCCTCGACAAAGCACCCCAGATTGAGAAGCGTTGGATCTGGTGTCACCGTGAGGACGTTGCCCGACGAGGTCCCCGTAAAGCTGGAGCTCAGCGGCGTGGCCGCCGAGGTCAGCACCGCGTACGTCGGGGTGCCGATCCCGTGGATCAGGCCCGTGCCCATCACATTGACCCAGGCAACGGTCAACAGCGCCGCGGCCGCCACATGGGCCACGCGCCGCTGTACGGTTGCCCGCTTCGCCTTCCGCCGGCGCATCTTGCGCGACGGCAAAGCGCCGTCCACGGGATGCGTGCCGCCCCAGCCGCGCCGCACGCGCCGCGAGCCCCTCTCGTTGACGGACGGACCCAGGGGGGACACGAGCCTCACCCGCCTCTCCAGCCAACAGCCCCTCTTGGGCCGCTGCACTGGTGCGAGACTACAGGCCCGCAAGAGGCCATTCAGTACCGAGGGGCATCCCAGAACCGGCCCAGTGTGGTACCGGTCGAAGTACCAAACCAGTACCACACCAGTACCAATCGACCCCGAAGCTTACAGTGACGCCACTTCAACGCCCTCGACAGTGCGACGAACTTCCTTGCGGGGCACCTTCGTCGATCCGCCTGGGGAGGCCCGGCACCCCGGGTCGAGACTCGCTGAAATCTTCCCCTGGGAGCACCCACCAGGGAGGAATCTGAGCCAGGGGGTCGAATCCCAGCCGTTGACAGCCGAAAAGGGCAAACCCGCCGTGAGGCGGGGGCGCAAAGCCACGGGTCCGAGGCGACGGGAAGTCGCCGACGACGGCCGGGCTGCCGAAGGTGTACGGTGCTAGGCGTTCCTAGACGTCCGTGGCCTTTGGGTCGCGGACTTTCGCGTCTTGGGGGCTCCTACACCTCCGGCGCGCCGCCCGCCGGGAGGGACGGGCCGTGCAGGGATCCATGGAAGGATTCCATACGTGGAATGATCGTCCGCGCGTGGCGCCGCGCGCGTGGCGCACGCTGACCCTCTGCGCGGCGGTGCTGGGAAGCGCCACCGTGACAGTCCTGGCGCACGGGTCCCAATCCGGCCCTCTGAGGGTGAGCGCCACCATGGCTCGTCCTGCGGGTCCCGCCGTCTCCGAGCCGGCGCGCGCCCCCGGCGGGCATGGGGCCCCGTTGGCGCACGCCCAAACCCCCGGCCAGGCGAGCACCCACACGGCTGCGGCCGGGGTTTCGCTGAGCCCGTCCGCGGCGCAGGGAACGCCGGCCGCCTCCGCCACCTCGGCGCGCCAGGCCAGCACCCCCGCCGCCGAGCGGGCGGGCGGGTCCACGGCCACGGTGGCGACCGCCTTGACCCATCCCGTGGCGTCAGTGAACAGCGGAGCGGCGACCGCCCGGCAGGCCTCCGCCCAAGCGTCTTCGTCTGGGGCCCAAGACAGCGATTCCTCTCCCCAGCCGAAGACCGTGGGGTCCACCCCTGTCGGCAGCACGGCAGCGGCGACCGCCCAGACCCATCCGGCGGCGGTCGCCACCGGCACGGCGACCACCCCACACGCCTCCACCCAGACAGCCACCGCGGCGCGCCAGCCGAGCACCCCCGCTGGCACCGCGGAGGCGGAGGCAGAGCAGACCTCTGCCTCCGCCTCCGCCTCGGGCGCCACCACGTCCACGCAACACGCCCCCACCCCGGTGGCCAGCGCGGCCGCGCAGCCGACCACCCCCGCACCCTCGGCCACCCAGCCGGCGACGACGCGCGGAGCATGGGCGCTGGGGTATCTGGCGCTGGCCCCGCAGGGCAAGCACTTCACCGGAAGCGCGGTGGAGTTCCAGATCCCCCGCGCGGCACCCGTCTTCAGTCCCGCTCCATCCAAGGCCTGGGCCATGATCTGGACCGGCATCGGCATCAATGCCCACGGCAGCACCCGGCTGATGCAGCTGGGGATCGCTTTGGAGGCAGAGGGCCAGGGCTGGAACCTGGTGGCCCCGTGGTGGGTGGCCGAGCCGAAGACCCCGACGGCCCCCAACCCGATGTCGCTCACGGTGCGCCCGGGCGACACCGTCCAGATCTCGACCCAGCAGGCGGCGTCGCCGACCTCCTGGACATTCACGGTCCGTGACGTGACCACCGGGCAGTCCTCCCAGGGGACATGCCAGGGCTGCAGCACCGGCGGGCACACCGCCGCCTGGGTGCTGGAGGACCCTTGGGGCAGCAACGGGTACGAGCCCTTCGCCGATCCGGCCACGGTCCGCTTCAGTTCCGTACAGGTCGCGTTCGACGGGGGAGGCCTGCAGACCCCGGCGTCGTCCATCATGCAGCCTCTGGATCGGGAGGTGAGCGGCCACTGCCAGGCACCGTCGTCCTGGAACGCTGACGGGAGCTTCACGCTCACGGCCACCGGGCAGTGCAGCACCCGTGGCAGTTAGCCAGACCGCCCCACCCCCCTGCCGCAGGCGGACCCGTTCGGCGCGCCGGCGGCCGACGATGGCGACGACGCGCGCTGAGGTGGAGAACGTCGATCGGCGCCCACCGTCCCCCTCCCATCCCGTGCCATCGCTCACGCTTGCGGGCGGCGCCCGGCCGGAGACATCGGCGCCGAATGGGCCATCGGCGCGCTCCCGCTGGCCCGGCCGGATCATAGGGGTGGCGTTAATGGAACGACTGGCTGTACCTCAACGAAATCTGTCGTATGATGAGTGCGCTCAGACGATCCGGCACAATTTGGCACGCTTGCCTACCGGGCGGTCCTGGCCGGGGAAGTCCGCGCGATGGAGGTGGCGAGCACGCAACCGTCCAGGGTAGACAGTCTGGCGCACGCCCTCGTCGAGGCGGAGGCCGAACTGTTCGTGGGCAGGGCCGAGGAGCAACGGTGCTTCCAGGAGATCATCACCGGGGTGGCTGCGCGACCGGGCTGCGTGTGGGTCTCCGGCCCGGCGGGGATCGGCAAGTCCGCCCTGGTGCGCACCTTCACGCGGCTGGCACAGCAGCGCCAGTTCAGCGTGCTGCGCCTGGACGGCGTCGGGGTTCCCGCCATGGCTGGCGAGGTGCTGCAGCACCTCGCCAGCCAGTTGGGGATGGAGGCCTCCCCCCCCCTGACCCCCGAGAGGGTGACCGCCGCGTTGAACGCCGAGGCGGCCAGCGCACCCGTGCTGTTGGCCATCGACGCCTACGAGCATCTGGAACCGCTGGACGAGTGGTTCCGGACCGAGGTGCTGCGGCGCCTGCATCCCGGAACCGTCACCGTCTTCAGCGGCCGGCACAGCATGAATGAGGTCTGGGCGCTCGAGCCGGCCTGGCGCATGGTGGGTCGGGAGATCGCCGTCGGCCCTCTGGCCGACGAGCCTGCCTGCGCCATGCTGGAGCAACTCGGAGTGGACAACGCCCCCGCGCGCAGCCAGCTGTGCTCGCTGGCGGAGGGGTCCCCCCAACTCCTGGGCCTCTGCGCGACCGCCTGGGTGCGACTGCACGGCAAGCGGCGGGCGGAAGGGCCCCATGACACGGCGGCGGCGCACGCCCTCCGCGAGGCCGTGCTGGAGCAGTTCCTCCACCCGCATTCGCGCCGCCTGGGCTGGCGCGCCGGGGCGGAGGCCTCCGGCGTCGACCGGCTGGTGGCGGTGGCCGCCATCGTGCGCACCTTCGACCGGGACCTTCTGCTGTCGGTCCTGGGAGAGCCGGACGCCTTCCGCGGCCTCTGGCCGCGCCTGGTGGACCTACCGGTGGTGGAGGCCGTCGACGGGCGCCGCTACCGGGTGAAGCCCGGCGTGCAGCGCCAGCTGGCGGATGTGGTGCGGCACCAACGCCCCTGGCAGGAGCGCGCCTGGCGCGCCAACGCCCTGCGCTACCACCTGGGACGCCTGCGCGAGGGACGGATCCAACCGGGCCAGGCCTGGCTGGAGATCGCGCACGTCTCCCGGGACGCCCCCTGGTTTGCCGCCCTGCATCCGGAGGACGACGTGGCCACGCCCGCCTGGGAGGTCGTCGCCACCCCGGCGCCCGCCGAGGTGCTGGCCGGTATCGGCGAAGACGCCGCGGGCGTTGCCGTGCGCATCCTTGCCGAGCAGACCCCGCGCGCCGTGATGGTCGTGCGGCAGCCCGGCACCGCTGGCCCGCTGGCCTGCGGTGTCGCCGTGGACATGCCCCGGCTTGAGGATCCGCTGCCGCAGCGCATCCCGAACCTCTCCCAGGTGCGCGCCGCGCCCGTCGGCGGGCGCTTCCTGGTCATCGCCGTGTGCGGAGCGCACCCGGCGGCCCGGCGGGCGCTGTTCCGAGAGCTGGCCGGAAAGTTCACCGATCAGACCATGCTGGTGGTCATCACTCCGGACGGGGATGTGGCCGACGTCCTCGGCCGGTTAGGCGGAGAGCGCCTGACCGGTGGCGCGCCGGATGCCGTGGTGCACCTGCTGGACGTGGACGCCCTCCGCCGGGCCGGATGGCCCTGCGCCAGCGAATCTTCGGGCGACGTGGCGGTCGGCGGCGACCTGGCGGAACTCGCGCGGGAAGCCCTGAGCGTGCTGCACGACCACCAGCGCCTCCGCCGCACGGCACTGGGGCAGTATCTGTCCAGCCTGCCGAGCAGCGCGACGAGCAGTACGCCGCACGCCTGGATACTGGACGCGCTGGCCTCAGCGGACCTCTCCGTCGGGGGGATCGACGGCCGCAGCCTGCTGCGCCACTACTACGTGGATCGCGTCCGCCCCCACGAGGCGCTGGCCGAGCGCTTGGCGCTGCCCCGCACCACATACTTCCGGGCCCACCGGGAGGCGCTGGCGCGACTGGCCGCCCACCTGTACGGTCAAGAGCCGTGACCGCCCGGCGGCGCCTGCGGGCACCCTGGCGCAGACCCCCTCCGGCGGCGGAGGGACCGCATCCGGAAGGGGGGCGCGTCCGATGCCGGCCGATGGCGGGCGCCAGTCCCGCTCGAGGCGGCGGCTTGCCCTGCTGGGGGCCGCCGTGGCCATCGCCGCTGTCCTCGCCGCATTGGCCGTGGTCGCCTTCCGCGGGAGCGGCGGCGGCAACTACCCGTTCGAGTCCAAGGGCTACGTGCTCAGCGCGAGCACCAGCTGCGCCCAGGCGGCGTCCACCGGCGCCCCCTGCCAGACGGCGGCGGGCACCGCCGGCCAGAGCTAAACGCCCCCGCCCAAAGGCATATTCTGCCGCTCGGCGGGGCCTTTCGGCCTCCCTCGCCTGCGGTATAGTCACACCACATGGTGCACACACCCAAGGATCGATCAGCCATTTCTGGGACCCGGCTCCACGAGGAGGCCGTGCGGTGATGGACGTGCCGATTCGCCTGGCTGTGGTCTCAGCGGACGGCCTCTACCGGGACCTGCTGGCCGCCGCGCTGGCCACCCTGCCCGGGCTGCAAGTGCTCGGGGTCCTGGCCAGCGCCGACGACGCCCTGGCCGCCATCGGCCAGTTGCGGGCCGATGTGGCGGTGCTGGACGACCCGCTACCGGGTCCGCTGGACGGCACGCAACTGGGGCTGACGCTCCGGCAACGCCGCCCGGGGCTGGGGATCGTCCTGCTCAGCGACCGCGCCCACCCCACCGACGTGGCGGCCCTGGCGCCGGAGGACCGCGCCGGTTGGGCGCACCTCGGGAAGTCCGCCGTGGGGGACCTGCAGACCCTCCACCGGGCGATCCGCGGCGCGGCCGAGCACCTGCTGCTGGTGGACACCGAGGCACTGCCCGGCCCGGCCACCGCGCTGCCCGAGGCCATCGCGCAACTGTCTCCGCGGGACCGGCAACTGCTGGCGCTGATCGCGCAGGGGTTCAGCAACTCGGCCATCGCGCGCCAGTTCCACCTGGCAGAGAAGACGGTGGAGAACCAGGTCAGCCTGCTGTACCAGCGGTTGGGGCTGCAGCGCGGGCACTCGGATCTGCACCCCCGCGTGGGAGCCGCCCTGCTCTACCTGCGAGGCGGGGAAGCCGCCGGCGGTCGCTAGGGGTCGGCGATCAGGCCCCGGGCCGGGCCCCCCAGGCCCGGCGGCTCCCCGCCAGCCCCTGCAGCAGCCGTGCCCCGCCGCCCAGCAGCACCCCGCAGACATAGGCGACGGCGCCGGCCAGCCCTGCGGCCGCGACCACCACGGCGCCGTTCTCCCACGGCGACAGCGGCAGGTGTGGGACCACGGCGCGCACGACGAGCGCGCCGGCCAGGAGCGCGACACCCCCCAGCACGATCCCGCGCAGGGGCCACAGATCTCCCCGGCCCGACTCGCGGCGCACCTGGCGGGCCATGCCCCACCACGCCACCCCGACCGCCAGCGACCAGCCCAGCCCCAGCCCGAACTGCCCCAACTGCCGGTATGTCAGCAGGTCCACCGCGACGTTGATCGCCAGGGCCACCAGGTCCCAGCGCATGGGGGTCAGGGGGTCCTGGCGGGAGTAGAAGTAGGTGCGGTAGAGCTGCTGCATGCCCCAGGTCAGCACCCCGGGGGCCAGGCCCAGCAGCGCCAAGGACATCGCGGACACCGAGTGCGTGCCGAACGCCCCGTGCTCATAGAGGGCGGCGGCCAGCGGGGCCCGCAGCAGGGCCAGCAGCAACGCGCAGGGGACCAGCGCGGAGGCCAGCACCCAGGCGGTCTCGCCCAGGGCCCGGGGGGCCCGCGCGGCGTCCGTCCCGCCGGCCAGGCTGGCCAGGCGCGGCAGGCTCACCGTCGTCACCGGGAGAGTGAACACGGCCGACGGCAGGTCCAGGACGCGGCGGGCGAAGCCCAGCGCGGCCAGGGTACCGACCGCCAGACGGGCGGCCAGGCCCTGCTCCAGCAAGGTGCCCCCCTGGACCGCGCCGACGCTGATCAGCAGGGGCAGGACCATCCCCGCCGTGGCCCGCAGGCCCGGATCGCCCGGTAGCGCGCGGGTGGGGGCGCCCGTGCGCCGCCCGTGATACAGCAGCCCTGGCCATTGCAGCAGGTACTGCAGGCTGGTGCCCACCACCAGACCCCAGGCCGCGGCCAGCACGCCGTGGTGCCCGGCGAAGAGCACGAAGGCGATGATGCTCATGTCCAGGGGCAGACCGGTGAACGAGGGCAGGGTGAAGTGCTCACCGGCCTGCAGCCAGGCGGTCGCCACGGCCGACAGCGACAGCAGCACGGGCAGCAGGGCCAGCCAGCGGAGCAGGGCGGCCGTCGCCGGGGCCAGCGTCCCGTGGCCGGCGAGCACCGAGGCCAGCGGACCGGCGCCGAACAGGAGAATGAGCCCCAGGACGAGACTGGCGGCGACCGCCGTCCAGAGCACGGCGGTCGCGGTCTGCTCCATACCGGCGCGACCTCGGCGCTGTCGGGCCGCGACGAGGACCGGGACCAGCACCCGCTGCAGGGGCGTGCCGATGATGTCGAAGGCGGCAAGGGCGGTGGTGCTGGCCAGCGTGTAGGCATCCATGGCGCGCCCCGTGCCGAAACGGGCCGCAAGGAGGGCGTCGCGGACGTACCCTGTGGGTTTGGAGGCCGTCATCCCCACCGCGACGACGCGCGCGGCGCGCAGATCAGGGCGGCCATCGCCATCGTTCTGGGGTTCGGGCTCCGTCAGGGTCCGCTCTGGCATCATCGCTGCCGGAGGTTCCCCATCGACACGGCTGGCCCTGCTCAGTCGGCCTCACCGTTGAGGAACCCGGCCAGCACGGCCGCCTGGCTGGACTCTGGCGACCGCGCGCTGGTCAGCAGCAGCACCGGGCGGCCAGAGGCCAGGTCGCGGAGGTCCTGGAGCGCATGGAGCCCCGCCCCCCCCTGCAACTGGAGCCGGTAGCGGCGGGAGAACTCCTCCCGGCGCTGGGGGTCGCGGCCGTACCACCGGCCCAGACCGGTGGTCGGGGCGAGCGCGGGCAGCCACGCGTCCCAGGGGGCCTCCGCCGGGGCCACCCCGCGGGGCCAGAGGCGGTCGACCAGTACGCGCAACGCGGGTCCGGCGGGCGGCCGGTCGGCGACGCGCGCCACCTCGACGCGCCCAGACCGGCCCTCCCATGTGGCGATACCGTAGCCGGCCTCGCGCGCACCCCACCGCTCTATCATGCCAGTCCTCCCGGAGCCGGGGGCCGCCCGCCCCGGCCCTCTGCCGCACCCACCACGCGCCTGTTCACCCTAGGGGATACGCTCCATCGGGCGACATATCCTGCCTGTTTTCGCGAACCGGGACCACGCCCGTCGGGGCCATGCCGGCCGTCGCGGGCCGGAGGGCGGGGGTGCGGTCTGCACCGCCCCCCGCCCTCCGCGCCGATCAGCCGATCACCTGGATCGGCCCGGAGGTGTACACCGCGTCCGCCTCACCGCTCTCCTGGTTGTTCGCCACGATCACGGTGACGTCCGTTGAGGCGCTGTACAGCGAGATTCCGGCCGTGGTGTGCAGCCCGGCCGCCGCATCGCCCGAACTCCCGTTGGAAGACAGCGTGTTGTCCTCGATCAGGTTAACGTTCTGGGACGCCCCGGCCTGCGGGCAACTCAGGGCCACGCCGGGGCCGGCGTTGGCACTGATGGTGTTGTCCAGGACCAGGTTGTCGCGGACCACGGTCCCGGCCCCGGCCGTGGCCAGAGCGACCCCCGCCCCGGCGTTGCCCGAGACGGTGTTCTGCAGCATCTCGTTGTCGAAGATCCCGCCCGCGGCCCCCAAACCCTGCGGGTTCGTCGCGGTGAGGCTGATCCCCGAGCGCTTGGTGTTGTTCATCACCGTGTTGTAGGCGAGGACGTTGCCCTGGGTCGCGCCCAGCGTGTCGGAGAGCCGGAGGCCCCCGCCGTTGCCGAACACCAGATTGCTCTCCACCCGGCCGTTGGACACGCCGTTCAGGTTGATCCCCCAAGCGTTGCCACTCACCAGGTTGTCCAGGATCCGCACATCGGAGGTCTGGAAGGCCGCGATACCCGCCCCGCTGGCGCCCTGCACCGCGAAGCCCTCGATCCCGGCCCCGCTGGTCCCGTGCCCCTGCACCAGGATCCCGTTCTGCGCGCCGGTGGCGTCGATGATCGCCCCGCCCGGCGTCGGGGACTCCAGGGTCACGTCCTTGGTCACGAGTACCGGTCCCCGATAGGTGCCGGGGGCCACCGTGACGATGTCACCCGCCTGCGCCTGCCCCAGCGCGTAGGTGATCGTCTGGCAGGCGTTGGCCACGCAGTTGCCCGTGTCCGTGCCGCCCGGGCTGACAGACAGCACCTCGGCCGCCGGGACGCTGGGCACCAACTGGACGGTGGCCCCGGGCTGGCAGGTCACGTCGTTGTAGTAGATGTTGAGGTTCCCTGTCTGGTTCTGATACAGGACCTGCACCTGGGGCGTGGCCACCCAGGGGGTGGAGTCGACGGTCACGGTCTCCGTGAAGACGTGGGGCGTCGACGACAGTTGGCCCATCGGACCGGCATGGTTGGCGTTCCCGGTCCAGACGTTCAACTGGATCGTCCCGGAGCCCATGGCCTCAAAGCCGCAACTCAGCTGTTCGCCGGGCGTAACGCCATAGCCGTTGCCCAGCACGTACGAGTACCAGGCCGAACCCGGCGCCGGGCTGTGGCTCTGCACGTTGGTGGAGGACCAATCCAGCCACCAGGCGTGGTGCATGATCGTCGGGGTGAGCGTCCCCCAGCCGGCGGGCACCGGCCCCCAGCCCGCCGTGCTGTAACCGGCGCCGCTGGGCGTGCCCACCAGGTTGATCGTGGTGGCTGGCACGCGCATGGGCGTGCTGGCCACCAGGTGCACGCTGGACCCGGGCGCGCAGGTCACATCGTTGAAATACACCTGCACCGTGCCGGTGTCGCCCGCGTACCGCACCTGGACCTGCGGGACCGCCGCCCAGTGCCCGCCCGCGACCGTCACAGTCTCGGTGAACATCTGGGGCGTCGCGGACAGGGCCTTCGGCGCCGAGATATTGTCACTGGTGCCGTTCCACAGGTCGATGAAGATACTGCCCGCCCCCATGGCCTCGAAACCGCAGGTCACCTGTTCGCCCGGGCTTACACTGTTGCCCAACGCGTACGCGTACCACGCGCTGCCGGAATTGGGGCTGTGCACCGTTGGCGATACCCAGTCCAGCCACCAGGCGCCGTCCACGACTTGGCTGGTGAGGGGCCCCCAACCGCTGGGCATGGGACCCCAACCCGATGTGTTCCCGTCCACGCCGCTGTTGTTCACCACCAGGTTGGACTGGGCCGATGCGCCCGGGCCCATGGACAGGGACGTCGCCGCCAAGAGCAGCGCCGCCATCACCGCCAGCGGCCGCCACCACAGACATCCGCCTTTCCCCATCGTACGGCCTGGTTTCCCAGAGCATGGACACGCGCGTTGCCCACGCCGTCCGCCCGACCAGGCCTCTGCCCCTTTCGGCCCCGGATTTGTCCCCTGGGGGGACACGGCGACAGGCGGACTCTGCGACCCGGCACCCCTTTGCCCACCGTGGGCGAGCGCGGATCGGTGGCCGGCAGCACACCGGCGCCGGTCGACGCGAGGCGTGCCCCGACAGCCGGGCCAGGGACGGCCAACCAGAGTCCGGCCCCCCACCCCGACGGAGACGCCCCGGCAACGCGCCACCACAGGGGCGGCCCGGTGGCACCCCCTTTCCGTCGACGCTATCACGGTTACCCGATGGGAACGTCTCCTGTTTCGGCTTCATCCTCTCGGATCCTCTTCGGGTGATCCGTGGGATTCGCCCTTCTGGATGAGATATAGGGGAATCGCCCTCCACATTGGGTGGTGCCACGAGATGACCTATGGCGTGGGGATGCCTGGGGATGGGGACGTCCGGGCCGGAGGTGGCGTCCAGGGGCGGGGCCTGGGGCTCAGGACCCAGCCCGCCGCCCGCGCCGATCGGCGCTGGCGCCGAAGTAGTCCCCGCCCTTGAGGACCCGGTCGTCCGTGCCCCAGGCGATGGACTTGTCCAGTTTGGCCAGCAGCGGGATGTGTTTGGAGCAGTGGATGTAGGCCTCGTGGATGTCGACCCAGATCCACCGTTCGGGGCGGCGACCGCCCTGTACGGCGATGTCGGGCGCCAGGAGGTGCCCGCCCGGGCGCGCCACCGCATCGGCGTTCTCCACCACCACGGCGGCACCGTTGACGTGCAGCCCCACCGTGCTGTCCAGGAAGTCCACGAACATCAGGCCGATCTGGCCATTCTCCAGGATGTTGCCCTGGCTGGCCAGGACGCCGTTCCCGCGATACTCGGGATACGCCAGCGTCCGCTCGTCGAGCACGCGCACGAACCCGGGCAGCCCGGCGCGCAGGGAGCAGTCGCACGCGCCGCCCGCATCCGCGGTGGCCACGAAGACCATCTCCATCCGCCCGATGAAGCGCCGCATGTCGGCGTTGAGGTGGTCCAGCAGTTGCTCGCGGTAGAACGCCGCGGCTCGCTGGCGCGTGTCGTACCGCTGCTGCAGTAACCGCTCCCCCGCGCTGTCCGCCCGCCGCTCCCGCATCCCCAAGGGCCTCACCTCCACCCACTCTAACGCTCCCGCACGGGGGGAGTCGCGCCACGGTCCCAACCAGCGCGCGGGGGGCGGGCCCTGCGGCCCACCCCCGGCGCAGTGCGGGATCGCTTTCCCCCTACTTCCCCGCCTTGCCCCAGGAACGGGCCAGCAGGCCGGGCAGGCGCTTGCCGAAGGCCGCCAGCAACTGCTGCTGACGGGCCGCCGTCATGTGCCCCGCCTGAACGGCCGCGTTGAGGCGCGTGGTCAGGGCGGCGGTCAGCGCCGCCTCGAACCCCTGCGTCGTCTTTCCGGAGACCCCGGTCACGACCTGCGCCAGCGTCTCACCGCCGCGCAGGTCGGTGCGAATCTGCATGGTGGAGAGTCCCGTGTACGTGCTGGCCACCTTCAGAGTGCCGCTGACCGCCCGGCGCACGCCCCCCTTGGCGGGGAGGTGCCACACCCGGGTCATCAGTGTCGGCAGGCGCTTGGCAAACACCGCAAGGTCCTGCTGTTCGCGGGCCGCCGTCAGGTGGCCCGCCGCCACCGCTGCGTTGAGCCGGGTGGTCAGGGCCGCCGTCAGCGTCGACTCCAGCCCCTGCACCGTCTTGCCCGAGATCCCCGAGACCACCGCCGTCAGGGTCTTGCCCGAGGCCAGATCGACGCGCACCCGCGCTGGCGTGAGGCCGGTGTAGCTGGCGGTAACCTTGAGCACTGGCCCCAGGGCCCGCTGGACCTGGCCCTTCGCGGGGACGTGCCACACACGGGTCATCATGGCCGGCAGGCGCTTGCCGAAGGCGGCCAGCACCTGCTGCTCACGAGCCGACGTCAGGTGCCCCGCCGTCACGCGGGCGTTCAACCGGGTGGTAAGCGCCGCCGTCAGCGCCGCATCCAGCCCCTGCACCGTCTTGCCGGGGACCCCCGAAACCACCGCGGTGAGGGTCTTGCCCGACGCCAGCTCAGCGCGCACCTGCGCCGGCGTGAGGCCGGTGTAGGTGGCCGTCGTGTGGATCAGCCCGGACAAGGTGATCAGCGCCCCGATCGGCCGCCGCGTGGGGTGTCCAAGCCAGCTGTAGTGGCCAGCCTGGATGGCGGCGCTCCGCTTCTGCGCCACCGCCGCCGAGATGTGGCCGGCGGCCACGGCGGCCTGCACGTGCTGGATGTCCGCCTGCTCGATCGCCTGCTCCAGGGCCGTGGACGAGATGTGCAGGTTGGCGGCCACCGTGGCCAAAAAGCCCCCGGCCGCCCCGTTCGGCGCGGACTGCGCCATGACCAGTCCCCCGCCCACGACCAATGCGCCCGCGGTCGTCGCCGCCAGCACCCACCGATGGAATCGCATCTGGAATGCCCCCATCTCTGCCGGCCGTGTGTGGTCGGCCCGCTCAGGGTACCCACCAACCGTGACACAAGGATGAACAGGTGGTGAACGCCCCATTGCGCCTCAGAGCGGCAGCGGCGGCAACCCGTCGGCGACGCGGGAAACCTGCAGCGCCAGTCGCCCGTAGTAGGCGTCGTGGTGGTGCGTGAAGTCCGCCAAGCAGATGGACACCTCGGTCCCGGCCGCCGCCGGCCCGTACTCGCGGGCGGGGATGGACGGCCGCCCGGCACAGAAGAGGTCGACGGCATCGGCGATGCGGAACTCGACCACCCCGGCCACCTCTGCGGGGTCCGGCCGCAGGGCCTGCGGGGCCACGTCCTCCTGGTAAAGGAAGATATCCGCGACCTCGCGATCAAGCAGCACGCCGTGGCGCGCCATGTCCACCGAGCGCCCCAGGGGGATAAGCCCCGCCGGATCGAGGGTCAGACCCAACTCCTCCTCCGCCTCGCGGCAGCCCTCGGCCACACCCTCCCCCGCCCGGTAATGGCCGGCCACCGAGGTATCCAGCCGTCCCGGATAGGTGCGCTTGCTTTCCGCCCGGCGCTGGGCCAACAGGGAGCCCCGCTGCGTGGAGAACAGCCAGCAGTGGAAGCTTCGGTGCCAGTCCCCGTCCAGATGGACCAACCCGCGCTCCTTCACGCCGCGGTGCGCCAGCGCGTCGTCGTAGACGTCCAGCGGCTCCGGGTCGCGCCACGTCTCCTCACGTTCGGCCAAGCAGCGGCGCACCCGGGCGGCCAACACCGCATCGCCGCGGCCTACGGCCTCCAGGTGGAGCGCACGCAACTCGGGGTGGGTCAGGGGCGAAAGGTCCACAGGGGCATTGTACGCGGGGGACCGCCGGGCCGGAAAGGCCCCGAGGGGGCAAGCGCCGTTCGGACACCGCAGAGGTGCCGGCCGTCCCAGATGGCGCGCCATGCTCAGGCGTAGACACGGTGCCGCGGCGGGCCGGCCAGCAGTTCGCCCGCACCGCGCTCGGTGACGCGACGGAAGGCCTCGGAATGCGTGAAGGCCATGAACGCCTCCCGGTCGGACCACTCGGAGAGGATCAGGTAGGAGTCCGGACGATGCACATCACGGAAGAGTCGGGAGGCCACGTGTCCATCGGTCCCCTGCAACACACCGGCCACCTCGGCCCACAGTTGCTCGAAATCCCCGGCCCGGCCCGGACGCACGTCGTATCCCAGTCCCACCGTCACCAACGAATTCCCTCCCACCCACAGCCCTGAGCGCCCCGCGCGCATTCAACCGGGATGCCGGCGGCGGCGCCAGGCCCGCGCCAGAGCGTCCAGGCCGGCGCGCAACGCCTGCACCAGCAGATACACCAAGAGGATGGCCAGCCCGACGCCCAGGAGCGCGCCGAGTCCCCCCGCGGTGAAGCCTCCGCCGCCCCCGACGAAGAACATCGCCGGCCCTCCCACCGGTAGAGACCGCGATCCCCGCCCTGGTCCCGCAGCGCGATCGTCGACGGTCGACGCGGCCCCCGACCCCGGGGCCGCCGCCGGGCCCAGTGCCCCCATCCTACTACAGCGACGCGCCTCTGCCCCGCGCTGGCGGCGCAATGACCATGCCGACCAACAGGACCCCCCCGCGAGCGCCCCGAAGCAATGGCGTGACGGTCGGGAGGGGTGTTGCAGATGGGCCAGGGTCCCCTGGGCGGCATCTACGAGTTGCGTCCGTGGAAGAGCCGGCGGGTCTCCAGCTTCGACAGGACCGGGAACAACGCCGACTCGATCCGCATCGCCGCCGGCGAGACCCGGGCCCTGGCGGAGATCGAGGGCGCCGGCATCATCCGCCACATCTGGATCACGGTGTCCTGCGCCGATCCGATGATCCGGCGGAACGCCGTCCTGCGCATGTACTGGGACGGCGAGGCCGAGCCGTCGGTCGAATCCCCGCTGGGAGACTTCTTCGGGCAGGGCTGGGGCGAGAACTACAATTTCATCTCCCTGCCCTTCGCCGCCGCGCCGCAGGCCGGACGGGCCCTCAACTGCTACCTGCCCATGCCGTTTGGGCGCGGGGCCCGCATCGAGCTGGAGAACGGGTCGGACAAGCCCATCGACAGCTTCTACTACTACATCGACCACGACGTCCTTCCGGCCGCGCCAGACACCGCCGGACGGTTCCACGCCTGGTGGCACCGCGAGCTCACCGACCCCGGAGAGTGCGATCCGGAGGACCGCGAGAACGAGTGGGCGACCCTGGGGCCGTTCCCCAACCACCCCAGCGACGAAGGCAACTACCTCTTCCTGGAGGCCGAGGGCGCGGGCCACGTCGTCGGGGTGCAATACTACGTCGAGAGCCCCGGCCCCATCTGGTACGGCGAGGGCGACGACATGTGGCGCATCGACGGGGAGCCCTGGCCCGGTTCGCTGCACGGCACGGGCACCGAGGACTTCTTCAACTCCTCGTGGTGTCCCAACGAGCGCTACCTGCACCCCTACTTCGGATATGCCCGCGTCCCGCAGGGACTGGGCTGGCAGGGGCGCACCCACTGCTACCGCTTCCTCCTGGAGGATCCCATCCGGTTCTCGCGCTCCCTGCGCGGGAGCATCGAGCACGGGCACGCCAACCTGCTGACGCTAGACCTCTGCTCGGTGGCCTACTGGTACCAGACCGAGCCGCACCGGCCCTTTCCGGCGCTGCCGCCCAAGGACGGCCGCCAGAACATGCCGCCCATCGGCGTGCGCGAGGTGCACCGCTGGCGCGACGCCTGGCGGCGTTCACGCGGCGGCGGGCGCCTGTGGGGGCATGAGAACGGCTGATCAGGGGGGCACGGCGATGCGGGTGATGGCGCTGCGGGCTTACGGACAGGTCGGGACCCACCTCCTTCGCAGCGAGGAGCGGGCGATTCCCGCCCCCGGACCCGATGAGGTTCTTCTGCGCGTCCGTGCCTGCGGGGTGTGCCACACCGACCTGCACCTCTGCGCGGGCGAGTTGCCGCCCCGGCCGCTGCCCGTCGTGCCCGGCCACCAGATCGTGGGGTCCGTCGTCCAGACCGGGCCGGCGGTCCCCTCCGACCTCGGCCTCACCCCCGGCAGGCGGGTGGGCGTGGGCTGGCTGCACACCGCCTGCGGTGTCTGCCGCTTCTGCCGGAGCGGCAGGGAGAACCTTTGCCCGCACATCCGCTTCACGGGCTACGACGCCGACGGGGGCTATGCGGACTACGCGCTGGCTCCCGCCGGCTATGCCTACCCCCTCCCCGATCGCTTCAGCGATACCGAGGCCGCCCCGCTGCTCTGCGCGGGAGTCATCGGCTGGCGCGCGTTGCGGCGGGCCGGGGTGCGCCCGGGAGACCGTGTGGGGCTCTTCGGCTTCGGCGCCTCGGCCCACATCGTCTTGCAGTTGCTGGTCGCCTGGGGCTGCGCCGTCGCGGTCTTCTCGCGCGGCCCCGCGCACCTGCGCCTGGCCGCCGACCTTGGCGCCGCATGGACGGGGACCTACGCCGAGCAGGCGCCCTGGCCCCTGGAGCGGGCCATCATCTTCACCCCGGCTGGGCAGACCGTGATCGAGGCCTTGGGCCGCCTGGATGCGGGCGGTGTCCTGGCGATCGCCTCCGTGCACCTGTCTCCCATCCCCGCGCTGGACCACGACCACCTACTCCTGGGGGAACGGGAGATCCGCAGCGTCACGGCCGCCACCCGCCAAGACGCGGCAGACTTCCTGGCGGTCGCCGGCCGCCTGCCGCTGCACATCCAGGCCGGGGAGTGGCCGCTGGAGGCCGCCGAGTCTGCCCTGCACGCGCTGAAGACCGGACGGGTCGACGGCGCGGCCGTGCTCGTGCCCGGCGAAGGCTGACGCACGGGGAGGTGGAGGCGATGCTGGTGCGGCGCGCCGGCAGCGAGGACTTCCCCGCGTGGCTGCTGTTGCCGGCCGAGGTCTCAACGCTCTGCGGGCCGATGGTGGACCGGCCGGGCTTCACCGCGCCCTGCGCGACCATCTCGCCAGTGGCAGCGCACATCGAACGTATGGCGTTGCGCCGAGGAATCCGTCGGCGCGTAAACCGTTCTCGGAACATGCGGGAGATCGGCGTTGTCCAAAGGCACCGGCTTGTCGATAACGGTTTCGGACACAAGCGCCACCGCCCTGGCCAGCCTCGCCATAAGTGGGACCGGCGGGCCGCCGTCAACCGGCCTATCGCAGCACGATCCTGTAGCTGCAAGCCCCCGGCTGTATCCGTGGGGTGGTTGACATGCTGGCGCCGCTCTCCCGCCCGGCCGAGGTCGCGATGACGACGTGGGTCGGCGACGACCCGGTGCGCGAGCGGCCCGCGCCTTCTGCGCGCCGTGCCGCCGCAAGGGCGCCGGACCCAGTCCCGCCCCGTGTCAGGGATGCGTCGGCGCCCAGTCGTGTTCGGCCTGCAGCGCCTCCAGGGCCGTCACGTCGCTGAGTCCGTCGCGGGCCGAATCGCCCTCCCATGGCTCCTCCCCCTTGCCCACCGCGACCACGCAGTCTCCGGCGCGGCACCCTTCCAGGGCCAGGGCCATCGCCTGCAGCCGATCGGCCACGAAGGAGACCGGAACGCCGCAGTCCGCCATCGCCAAGCGCATGGGCTCGGCCGCCTGCTGCGGATCCTCCCCCGACGGCCGGTCGGACGTGAGCACCACGCGGTCGGCAAAGGCGGCCACGATGCAGCCCATGGCGAAGCGTTTGCCCCGATCGCGCTGCCCCCGGGCCCCCATGACCACGACCAGCCTGCCGGGGGTCGAGGTGCGCAGTAGCCGCAGCAGCACACGCAGGCCGGCGGGGTTGTGCGCGTAATCGACCAGGACCCGCACATCGCCGTTGCCCACCGGCTGCAGGCGGCCGGGCACCCGGCGCACCGCCTCCAGCCCCGCTGCGATGGCCTCCGGCGCCAAGCCCAGGGCGGAACCGATGGCGGCGGCGCACAGACTGTTGTCGACGTTGTGGCGGCCCGCCAGCCGCAGGCGCACCGGAATCCCCTCCGGGCGTTCGGGCAGGCCGAGCAGGAGGTCGGTGCCGCCCAGGTCATGGGACCGGATGGACAGCGCCCGCACCTGGGCGCCGTCCCCGTACTCCACGATCGGCACCGCGCAGGCCGTCCGGAACAGGCGCAGGTGGGGCAGGTCCCGGTTCAGCACGGCGCGGGCCGGCTTGTCCACCGCGCGCAGTTGGCGGAAGAGCCCCGCCTTGGCCTCGGCGTACTCCTCTTCGGATGCGTAATATTCCCGGTGGTCCCGCGCCAGGTTCGTGATCGCCGCCACGTCAAAGGCGCAGTTGGCCACGCGCGACTGGCTGATCCCCTGCGCGGACACCTCCACGACACAGGCGTCCGTCCCGGCATCCACCTCCTGGGCCAGCCAGGTATGCAACTCCACGGGCGGCGGCGTCGTCCAGGGAAGGTGTTCGGCGGGGCGGTCCCGGCGGTGCTGGAAGCCGAGCGTGCCCACGACGGAGGGATGGAGTCCGGCCGCCTCAAGGACGGCCGCCGCCAGTTGGACCGTGGTGGTCTTGCCGTTCGTCCCGGTGATCCCCACCATGCGCAGGCGGCGCGCGGGATAGCCGAACCAGGCGGCGGCCAGCGCCGAGAGCGCCCGGCGTCCGTCGGGGACTAGGCATACGGGGACGGAGGCTTCCACCGGCCGCTCGGCAACGATCAGCGCGGCGCCTGCGGCCAGCGCCTCCGGGATGAAGCCGTGCCCGTCCGTCTGGGGCCCGCCGTGCGCCACGAAGATGGCGCCCGGCCGGACCGTGCGCGAGTCGTCGCCGACCTGGCTCAGCGGCCCCCCGGCCAGCGCGTGCCGCTCGGCCGCACGGAGGACCTCCGGCCACGCAAGGATGTTGGGGTCCAAGCTCCTATCCAGGGCGATGACTGGACACCTCCCGTGCCCGATGGTCCCGGCGCGCGCCGCCGTCCCCCGCCGCCCGGGGTCGCCGCTATCGATCAATGATAGCCTGGGCGAGCGTTATGACGCACGTATGACACTCGGATCAAGATTTCCTCAAGGTGGGGCCGGTGCGGGGGCAACCCCTTCCGTTCGGCTCCGACCGCCGCCTATCGACCCTCCCCCATACAGGATTCCCTTCAGGACGCCGTACTTGATGTCGCCGAGGCGCCACTCCCCGTCGATGAATTTTTGGGTCTCGTGGGTGCTGTTGCAGCCAGGCGTACCACCTCCTGTAGTAATCGACTGCCAGCCCCCGGCTGCCCGGTGTGGCCGTATTGCCAGACGATCTGGTCCGTCTTGGGGTCGATCACCACGGTCCGGTCGTTGTAGTGTCGTTCAGAATGATGTTGCCGTTGGGTAGGGGCTCCGTTGCCAGAAGCACACGTCGTCCCGGTACAGCCCTTCAGGTTCTGCGTCGGCCCCGCGTAGTCGGCAACCTGCACGTTCCCGTCGGTCAACATCTGCGCGTCGGCGACGTACTGGCACCCGTTGTTGGGGATGTCCGGCGCCCGCGCCTTCCCGAGGGTCTTGCCGCTGGGCGAGAACAGCACGCCCCAGTTGCCGTTGATCACCGACATCAGGATGTCCCCGTTGGGCTGGGGCGTGTCCCGGTTGGGCGAGCCGAATTCGCTGGTCTGGGCGGTCAAGGTGATGTTGGTCTGGCAGTAGTTCGCCCAGGGCTTCTGGTTCACAGAAAACGGGCGAGGAGGCTGTCGGCTTCAGCCGACAGAGGAATCGCCCCTTCGCCCTTCCCTCCCTTGTTCGCATACATCGAACGTGCTATACTATGGATATGAAGCAGGTTGTGCAGGTAAAGTTGCTCGCCGATCCTGAACAGACCGTCGCTCTTTTGCGCACCATGGAGGCGTTCAATGCCGCCTGCAACGTCGTC
>JAJZWQ010000142.1 GCA_021846605.1 Bacillota bacterium
GGACCGGCCGGCGGCCCGCCGCCCGGCCGGGTGGCCTGCTTCGGCACCTGAGGGCGCGCTTGACGGCCGGCATCGCCACTGCTAGGTTTCCTGACGTACTGTTCAGCGGCACGGATCGGCAGTCGGGAGTAGCGCTGTCGCCGTCCACCCTACGGGGTGTGACGGCTTTAATGTTTGCGGGAGGTGGTCGGGTGGCGCCGCGCTTCGTTCTGCACGTCGTGACCGACCCCCTGGAAAGCCGCCTGCCGCTACCCGAGGCGTTGCGGCGCGCGGCCTCCGCTGGCGTGGACGCGATCCAGGTGCGGGAAAAGGGCCGGCCTGCCGACGAACTGCTGGCGCACGTGTTGGCCGCGGTGGGTTCCGGTTGTCCATGCGTGCTGGTCAACGACCGCGTAGACGTGGCCCTGGCGGCCAAGGCCGCGGGGGTGCACCTGCCCGCGCGCAGCCTGCCGGTGGCGGCGGCACGACGCCTTTTGCCACGGGCCGCCGGCTGGTTGGTCGGCCGCTCCGTACACGGCGTCCAGGAGGCGCAGCAGGCGGCGCGGGACGGGGCGGACTACGTCACCTTCGGCCACGTGTTCCAGACGGGCAGTAAACCGGGGCTGCCGCCGCAGGGCGTGACGACCCTGCGGCAGGTTGTCGAGGCGGCGACGGTGCCGGTTCTGGCGATCGGCGGTGTCACCCCAGAAAACGTGGACACCCTCCTGGAGACGGGCTGCGCCGGGGTGGCCGTCATCCGGGCCGTGTTGGCGGCCGAGGATCCGGGGGGGGCGGTAGCCGCCCTGCGGCGCGCCATGGCCGCAAGCCGCGCCACGCCGCGGCATCCGTTTCCGAGCGGGAGGGAGCCGGCTGGTGTCTGAAGCGTTGATCGAGATCCGCCTGAACGGCAAGCCGGTGCGCTTGCCGGCCGGTCAGAGCATCGCCGAGCTCCTGCGGGCTCGGGGGGTGGATCCGCAGCGCGTCGTGGTGGCCGTCAACCGCGAGATCCAGCCCCGCGAGCGCTGGGCGGAGATCCGACCCCAGGACGGGAGCGTCGTGGAGGTGGTCCAGGTGGTGGCGGGCGGAGCGCAGGAGGACGACGCGCTGGTGATCGCCGGGGTGCGCTTGGGGAGCCGCCTGATCTGCGGCACCGGGAAGTTTCCGTCGGCGGCCGTGATGAACGCGGCGCTGGCGGCGGCGGGCGCGGCGCTGGTCACGGTGGCGGTGCGATACTTCGACCTGGACCTGGGAGGCCGCTCGCTCCTTTCGGAACTAGACCCCGGGCGCTACCGGCTTTTGCCGAACACGGCGGGCGCGTACAGCGTCGACGACGCGGTGCACATGGCGGAGTTGGGCCGGGCCGCCACGGGCACCAACTGGATCAAGCTCGAGGTGATCGGCGACCGGGACAGCCTCTGGCCCGACGTGCGGGCCACGCTGGAGGCGACGGCGGCACTGGTCCGCCGCGGCTTTATCGTCCTCCCGTACACCACGCCGGATCCGGTCGTGGCCCGCCAGCTGGAGGAGGCTGGCGCCGCCACCGTCATGCCTCTGGGGTCACCGATTGGCAGCGGGCAGGGCGTCCTGGACATCGAGAGCATCCGCCGCATCGTGCGCAGCGTCCATGTCCCGGTCGTGGTGGACGCCGGGATCGGGTCCCCCGCCGACGCGGCGGCCGCGATGGAGGCGGGAGCGGACGCCGTGCTGATTAACACCGCCATCGCCCGCGCCGAGGATCCGGTGGTGATGGCCGAGGCCATGGGTTTAGCCGTGCGGGCAGGTCGCATGGGGCTGCGGGCCGGGCGTATCGCCCGGCGCACAGAGGCGAGCCCTTCCACACAGACCACGGGGGTGCCGCGCCTTGAGTAATGGGGCAGACGTGGTGGTGGTCGGCGGCGGCGTGATCGGCTGCGCCATCGCTTATTCCCTGGCTCGGCGCCGTGTGCGGGTCATCCTCTGCGAGCGGGGCCGCATCGGTGGCGCCGCATCCTACGGGGCAGGCGGCATGCTGGCGCCGCAGGTGGAGGCGCACGGGCCTGGGCCCCTCCTAGACCTCGGGTTGCAGGCGCGGGCGCTGTTCGGCGAGCTGCAGCAAGCCCTGCCGTTCCCCTTCGACCTGGACTTCTCGGGGATCCTGCGCGTGGCGGCAGACCCAGATGGCGCCGAGCGCCTGCGGGCCCGTGCGGCTTGGCAGCAGGCGGCGGGGCTGACCGCGCGCCTTTTGGACGCAGTGGAGGTCCGCGAGATGTGCCCGGCTGCCGCTGAGGTCACCGCCGGGCTATGGGTGCCCGACGGCCAGGTGTCCTCCCTGCGCCTCACCCTGGCCCTGGCCGCGGGGGCGACGCGGCATGGAGCCGAGCTGCGGGAGGGGGTGACGGTCCGGGGCTCCGTGGCCGGCGCGCTGGAAACCTCCGCCGGACCCGTGCGCTGCGGCACCGTGATCATGGCCGCCGGGGCGTGGACCGGCGGCCTGACCGGTTTGCCGGTCGGCCCGCTGAAGGGGCAACGCCTGCTCTTGCGCGAGGCCGGCGCGCCGATGGGGTGCATCCTCTGGGGCGACGGTGCCTACCTCGTGCCCAAGCCTGGGGGAGGGGTCTTGGTCGGGGCCACCGAGGAACCGGAGGCCGGCTTCGATCCCCGGGTGACAGTCGGGGCGGTTGCCCGGCTCAGCCAGGCGGCGATCCGTCTGGTGCCTGGGTTGGCCGGCGCTGAACTGGTCGAGACCTGGGCGGGATTCCGTCCGGCGGCACCTGACCGTCTGCCGGTGCTGGGACCGTTGCCCAATCGCCCCGACGTGTGGGTAGCCTCCGGCCACTACCGCAACGGCATCCTCCTGTCCGCCCTGACCGGGGAGTTGATTGCCGGGACCCTGGTCGATGGCCGACCGCTGCCGGCGACGGTGGCGTCGGACCGCTTCGCCGCCATGGATTGACCCGGGGTCCCCGGCTGCGCTACGCTGGTGCCGCGACGATGGAGACCCGCGGAGTCGGGCCGGGAAGCGAGCGGGGGAGAGTGCAAGCCCCGCCGGCCAGGACCGCGTCGGGACGGCTCCGGAGCATGGCGACAGAGGCGGCCCGTCGGGCCGCGAAAGCGCCCGCCGACCGGCGTTAATGGCATCAGAGGCCGCCCCCGCGCGGGCGGTGAATCTGGGTGGAACCACGGGTATGACCCG
Organism: Bacillota bacterium; assembly: GCA_021846605.1. Next base: position 3,152 of record JAJZWQ010000142.1, read on the forward strand.
TCCCTGTGCAGGGGGCGGGTCTTTTTTGTTGGCAACGCTTGGGGAGGTGGCGGACGTGGCAGTGATGTTGGTGCTTCCGGACGGATCCCGGCGGGAGGTGGACCCGGCCACGACGGCCGCCGAGGTGGCGGCGACCATCGGCCGACGTCTGGCGGCCGCGGCTGTGGTGGCGCGGGTGGGCGAGCGGGTGGTGGATCTATCGCGGCCGCTGGGAGAGGTGGCAGGGGAGGAGCCCTCCCCGTTCTCCATCCTGACAACCCAGGAGCCCGATGGGCTGGCGGTGCTCCGCCACACCTGCGCGCACGTTTTGGCGCAGGCCGTTCGGCATCTGTATCCCGGCACGCACCTGGCGATCGGGCCGGTCATCGAGGACGGCTTCTATTACGACATGGACGTGCGCGATGCGGCCGGAGCCCCGGTGCGCCTGACGGCGGAGGACCTGCCGGCCCTGGAGGCTGAGATGGCGCGGGTCATCGCCCAGGACTTCCCGGTGCAACGGGAATCCTGGTCTCGTCCCGACGCCCGGGCCCACTTCGCGCAGGACAACGAGCAGTTCAAGGTCGAGATCATCGACGATCTGCCGCCGGGGGCCGAGATCACGGTCTACCGGCAGGGCGACTTCCACGACCTCTGCCGCGGTCCGCACCTGCCGTCGACCAGCCGCATCCCCGCCTTCAAGCTGCTGTCGGTGGCCGGGGCGTACTGGCGCGGGGATGAACACCGGCCGATGCTGCAGCGCGTGTACGGCACGGCGTTCGCCTCCCGCAAGGAGCTGGAGCACTATCTCTGGGTCCAGGAGGAGGCAAAAAAGCGCGACCACCGCCGGCTGGGACCAGAACTCGGCCTGTTCGTGCTCCGGGACGAGGCTGCGGGCTTTCCCTTCTGGCTGCCCAAAGGCTACGCCGTCTGGCGGGTGCTGGAGAACTGGTCACGCGAGTTGCAGGCCCGCGAGGGGTACCAGGAGGTCAGCACGCCCATCATCATGCGTTCGGAGCTGTGGGAACGCTCCGGCCACTGGGGACACTATCGCGAGAACATGTTCACCCTGGAGCGGGACGACGAGCGCTTCGCCGTCAAGCCGATGAACTGCCCCGCCCATTGCCTGCTGTATCTGAGCCAAACCCGCAGCTACCGGGATCTGCCGCTGCGGTTTGCTGAGTACGGGCAGTTGGCGCGCTATGAACGGTCGGGAACGCTGCACGGGCTGCTGCGCGTGCGTTCCCTGCATCAGGACGACGCCCACATCTTCGTCACCCCCGATCAGATCCAGGCAGAGATCGGCTCGGTCCTGCGGCTGGTGGACGAGGTCTACGGCACCCTCGGGATGCCGTACGAGATCCTGCTGGCCACCCGCCCCGAGGACTTCATGGGCGAGCCCGCGGTCTGGGAACGGGCTGAGGCCGATCTTGCCGCGGCCGTCGGCGCCGCCGGCAAGCAGGCACGGATCACGCCGGGGGAGGGCGCCTTCTACGGGCCCAAGTTGGAATTTCATGTGACCGACGCCCTCGGCCGCCGCTGGCAGTGCGCCACCGTGCAGTTGGACTTCAATTTCCCCGAGCGCTTTGACCTCTGGTACACGGGCGCCGACGGGGAGCGCCACCGTCCGGTCATGATCCACCGGGCCATCTTCGGCACGCTGGAGCGCTTCATCGGGGTGCTGATTGAGCATTTCGGCGGCGCCTTCCCCGCGTGGTTGGCGCCGCTCCAAGCGATCGTGCTGCCGATCGCCGAGCGGCATCAGGCTGCGGCCGAGGATGCGGCGGCACGGTTGCGCGCCTCCGGCTTCCGCGTTGAAGTGGACGGGCGCGCCGAGAAGATCGGCTACCGGATCCGGGCCGCACAGCTGCAGAAGGTCCCGTACATGCTCGTTATCGGCGACAGGGAAGCCGAGGCAGGCAGCGTCGCCCTGAGGACGCGCCAAGGGGGCGACCAGGGGAGCGTGGCCCTAGCCGAGTTCGCGGCGCGGCTGCGCCGGGAGGTGGACGAGCGCCGCCTGCCGGCAGCGGGTGATGTGCCCTCGGCATGACGGCGGCCGGCGGGGCGGCGGCCGCCGCCCCGCTCCGCTAGGTCGCCGGGCCCTCCGCTTGGCCGTTGACTTGCCGCGCAAGGGCGGCGATTTCGCGCATCAGCGCCTCGTGGTGCACCTCCCGCACATGCCCAACGCTGGCGTGTTGCTCCTCAAGGGCCAGGATGCGCTGGGTGAGCTGGTCCAGGCGGTCTATGACCTCGGACTCGTGGCGTAACCGCCGTTCGCTGGCCCGGCTGAGCACGCTCTGGCCGACGGCCAGCACCGGCAGCATCAGGGCCTGAAAGAGGTTCACCCAGTAGAGCATGACCGGGTAGGCCGGGGCGGTGTCCACGTGGAGCACGGGCGAAAAGCGCATCCAGAGGGCGACAAACAGGACCAGCCCATAGAGGAACCACATGCTCGTGGTGACCAGGGTCACGTTCGCCGCAACCGACTCGTTCATCCGGCGGGTGCGGGCACGCAGTGAGCCGGCGGCGGGCTCGGGGCGACTGTCCTCGTCCATGGCGGCCTGGCCATCCCGCGCGGCCGGCCCGTCGGCCGGTCGCGCCGTCCGCCCGACCAGGCGCATCGCTCCCTCTCGGCCGTGCGGCCACAGGTGGCCGCGCGGCGCGTGGCGGACGTTTATCTCCGGCGGCGGTTCGCGCTTGGGGCGCGTTCTCCTGGGGCCCCCCTCCGACTCAGCCGCCCCCAGCGGCGGCCCCGCCGGGCTCCCCACCCAAGGGGCCGTGGTAGGGGAGCAATCCTACGACGACGTCGGCCCGATTGCGCAACTGCAACGCCAGGATTAAGCCGAGCTGGTTATGGAGCAGCTGTTCCCAGAAGGTGCGGGGCACCAACTCCGGGATCAGGACCATCACCCGGCGGTGAGCCTGCCGGTCGACCGAGCGGATGAAGCGGAGCAGGGGCCGCACCACCGAGTGGTACTGCGAGGTGAGGGTGACCAGGCGTACGTTGGGATGCCACTGCTCCCAGCGTCCCTCCAGGCGTCCGGAGGCCCCTGGTTCGCCCTCATTGCGGACGCCGGCAAAGGCCACGGTCACGGCGACAACCTCATCCCCGAACGAGCGGGCGGCGGAGATGGCGTCGACGGTAAGGCGGCTGATGTCCCGGACCGGCACGATCACCAGGGTCGCCTCCGCGGTTGGGGGCGGCGGCAGTTCCGGCACGGCGATCTCGCTGGCCAGGCGCGCGTAGTAGGCGTGAATGCGGCGGAACAGCAGGATGAAGCCTGGGACCGCCAGCACCACCACCCATGCGCCCGCCGCAAACTTGGTGGCGAGAAACACCAGAGTCGCCAGACCGCTGGCCAGCGTGCCCACCCCGTTCACGCCCGCGCGCAGCCACCAGCGGGGTGGCCGCAGCCGCCACCAGTGGACGACCAGCCCGCTCTGCGCAAGGGTGAAGCCGGTGAACACGCCCAGGGCGAACATGGGGATCAAGGCGTCGGTGTTGCCGTGGACGGCCCACAGGAGTACCGCCGCCAAGCCGGCCAGCGCCCAGATCCCGTATTGGAACACCAGGCGGTCGCCCCGGACCGCGAAGATGTGGGGGAGGTCGTTGTCCCGCGCCAGGAGGCTGGCGAGGACCGGCAGACCGCCGAAGGAGGTGTTGGCGGCCAGGGCGAGGGTCACGCTGATGGCCATCGAGACGACGTAATACAGCCAGCCGCGCCCCACGGCGTGCACCATGATTTGGCTCAAGGCCGTCGCCCCGGCCGCCGGCACCACGGCAAAGCGGTGGGCGAGCACCGCCAGCCCCAGCAGCATGACCCCGAGGATGGTGCCCAGGAGCACCTCCGTGCGTTTGGCTCGGACGGTGCGTGGCTCCTGAAACACCGGCACTCCGTTGGCGATGGCCTCCACACCGGTGAGGGCGCTGCAGCCGGCCGAAAAGGCCTTGAGCACCAGCAGCACGCTCAGCGCTTCGCCCAGGCCGGGGGATCCGGGCGCCCGGACGACGGCGGGTCCGAGCGGATGAAGCAGGCCGACGGCGATGACGGCCAAGAGCCCCACGATGAAGACGAAGGTGGGGAGGAGGAAGGCGCGGGCACTTTCGCCCACGCCGCGCAGGTTAAGGACGGTGATGACCGCCAGCACCGCCAGGCAGAGCAGGACGGTGTGGGGCAGCAGCACGGGGAAGGCCGAGGTGAGGGCGGCGATGCCGGCCGCCACCGACACGGCGACCGTGAGGACGTAATCGATGATCAGGGCGGCGGCCGCCAGGCGCGCCCACCCCCGGCCCAGGTTCTCCAGGGAGACGGCGTACGCACCGCCGCCCCCCGGATAGGCGTCGATGACCTGGGTGTAGGAGAGCACCAGAATCGCCAAGAGCGCGACGATCGCGACCGTGATGGGCAAAAGCAGGCGCAGGCCGCCGGTACCGGCGGCGAGCAGCACCAGAATGATGGCCTGCGGCCCGTAGGCGACGGATGTGAGGGCATCCAGCGACAGGGCCGCCAGCCCTTCGGGGGCGGTGATCTCGTCGCGGCCGGCCTCGCCGGGCTTCAACGGCCGGCCGATCAGAAGGCGTGAAATATCCAAGCCAATGCCCGGCCCGGACGTCGGGATGCGCATCCGGGCCCCAGGGCGTTTCCCCCTTGTCCGGGCGGTGTCACCGATAGCAATACCACTTTTCGGGGTTGGCGTGGGTTGCCAGGGGATTGGCGTTGCCAGGCGGCGACTGGACGCGGGCGTGGGGTGGAGCGGGCGGACCGAGTCGAACGGCCCCTCCGGCCTGGTGGACCGGTGCGCTCCCAGCGCCTCGCCCGCACGCGACCGATATATGCGGAGCGCCCTGGCCCAATGCCCGGGTGCCGCGCCGCCAGGCGCGCGGCGCGGCACCCGGGGATCGTCTAACCACCCCGCCGCTCTGAATCACCGGAAGATATGCGTGTGGGGGGCAGCGCCTCGGCCCGTGGCGGCAAACTGGTGGGAACCAGCCGGGCGCAACTGGGTGCCCGGCACTTTTGTGGGGAGCGGTGTGGGACAACCACCCACCCATGACGAGCAACCTCAGGCCGCCTCCTGACGGACAG